>NZ_RAVZ01000043.1 GCF_003611635.1 Corallococcus terminator
CCCCCCCGACAGGAAACATCCCCCGTGCGATTCATCCTGCTCACCCTCCTGTGCCTGGTGCCCGGCCTCGCGCGCGCCCAGGCCGAGGAACTCGAGAACCCCGGCACCGTCTCCGCGGTGCAGGACCGCCTCTACCGCATGCACCACGAGCTGACGCTCGGCGTGGGCGTGCTGCCCGCGGACGCCTACTACAAGGGGCTCATCGGCAACGTCGGCTACACGTACCACTTCAGCGACAGCTTCGCGTGGCAGGTGGGCCGCGGCACGTACAGCTACAACGTGCAGACCAGCCTGCGCCGCCAGTTGGAGCGCGACTTCGACGTGTCCCCCACCAACACCGCCTTCGAGGATCAGGTGCAGTGGATGGTGGGCTCCGACCTGGTGTGGAGCCCGCTGTACGGCAAGACGTCCTTCCTCAACACCAACGTCATCCACTTCGAGGTCTTCCTCCTGGGCGGCGGCACGGTGGTGAAGGTGGAGCGCAGCGACGGTTTCCGTCCCGCCATCAACCTGGGCCTGGGCCTGCGCGTGTTCTCCAGCCGCAACGTGTCCTTCCGCCTGGACGTGACGAACAACACCGTCTTCGCGGGCGCGTCGCGCATCATCAACGTGCCCACCGTGCAGTTGGGCACGGCCTTCAACTTCGGCGCCACGGAATGACGTCCCGCCCGCTCATCGTCGCCGCGCTCACCAGCGCCGCGCTCTTCGTGTTCCCAACGGTCGCCCGCGCCGCCCCGGACGCGGGCCTGCCGCCCATGCCCGCCGCGCCCGCCACCGCGAAGCCCGGCACGCCTTCGGGCACCGCCGACGCGGGCACGCTCCCCTCCGACGCGGGCACCGCCGCCGCGCCCGCCGGTCCCGCCAAGGCCGCCGTCGCTGAAGCCCCGCCGCCTCCGCCCCAGAAGGTGGCGCCGGAGACCTTCGACAACGCCCTCAAGGCGTACTTCGACGGCAAGCCGCGCGACGCCGCGGGCCCCCTGTACGCGTGGCTCCAGGCCACGCCCCGCACGGACGACAACTATGCATGGGGCCAGTACTTCCTCGCCAAGAGCCTCATCGACCTGGGCCTCACCCACGCGGGCGCCACGTACCTGGCACGCATCGCGCGCGAGCGCACCAACCCCAACGTGCTGCCGCGCGCGCTGGACGCGTTGAAGGACCTGACGGACCGGCCGCACGACGAGGTGATGATCGACGAGCAGGTCTTCGGCGCGCTGGACCTGGGCTTCCTGCCGGAGGAGACGGGCGCGTACGCGCACTACCAGCAGGGCCTGGTGGACCTGCGCGTGGGCAACGAGCGCTGGGCCGGCACGCACTTCTCCAAGCTCCCGGAGACGAGCGCCGAAGCGAGCCGCGCGAAGTTCGCCCTGCTCGTCACCCGCCTCAAGCAGGTGAAGGATCCGCCGGACGAGATGGTGAAGGACTTCCTGTCGCTGTCCGAGGACGAGAAGCTCACCCGCGAGTCGCGCAACGAGGCCGCCCTCGCGGTGGCCCGCCTGCGCTACGAGCGCAAGGACTGGTCGGGCGCGCTGGACGCGTACGGCAAGGTGAAGCTGCCGCAGTTGGATCCGGGCCGCGCGAGCCTCTACCTGGAAGAGGCGTGGACCCGCTACAAGCTGGGCGACCTGCGCGCGTCCCTGGGCATCCTCACCACGCTGGACGCGCCGTCCTTCCGCGATGAGTTCCTGCCGGACAAGTACCTCTTGCGCGCGCTCATCTTCCGCGACCTGTGCCACTACCTGCCCGCCAAGCGCGCGGCGAAGGAGCTGACGCGGCGGTACGCGGACTCGCTGGAGTCCGTGCGCTCCCGCGACGACCTGAGCCAGGACGCGCGCCTGCGCCGTGCCGCCAACGCGCACGGTGGCACCAAGCGCGCCGCCCGGTTCGTGTCGCTGCTGGACCTGGAGGGAGAGCGCCTGGGCCGCTTCGCCGGCAGCTTCGGCGACCGGCTCTTCGGACACCTGACGCGGCTGTATGACCTGTCCCACGCGGAGGCCGTGCGCGTGTACGACGCCCGGCTCGCGGAGGCCGTGCGCCAGGAGGCGGACACGCTGTTGCGCGCCGCCGAACAGGTGCGCCTGATGGAGTACGAGGTGGGCCTGAAGCTGTATGAGCGCGTGAAGAAGGGCGCCCAGGTGGTGGCCGCCGAAGAAGAGCAAATGCTGTCCCCCGCGCAGGTCGCCTTCCGCTTCGACAACGAATACTGGAACGACGAGCTCAAGTCCTACCGGGTCCGCATCGAGAGCCGTTGCATCGAGGAAACCCCATGACCGGCCCGTTCACCGGCCTCATCACCGCCGCGATGCTCGCGGCCGCAGCTCCTGGCGCCGCCGGCCGCGTCGGGCCCAACCTCAACCCCATCGTCTCCAAGGCGAAGGAGCGCGACGAGCTCATCGCCAAGCTCAAGCGCGACATCTTCAAGGTGGACCGCTCCATCGGCGAGACGGAGAAGCTCATCTCCAAGAGCCGCAACGCCCCGTACCTCCCGGACCTCCAGTTCCGGCTGGCGGAGCTGTACGTGGAGAAGAGCCGCTACGTGTACTACCTCCAGGCCGAAGAGCGGCCGGAGGGAGCGTCGGGCGCCATCGTCTCCCCGGAGACGCGCCTGATGAAGCAGAAGGCGGTGCAGATGTACTTCCGCCTGCTGCGCGAGTACCCGGACTTCAAGGACGGCGATCAGGTGACGTTCTACCTGGCGCACGAGCAGCGCGAACTGGGCCAGTTCGATGAGATGCTCAAGACGTTGGGCGACCTGACGCGCAAGTTCCCCAACAGCCCGCTGCGTCTGGAATCCGAACAGATTCTCGGAGACCACTTCTTCGACAAGGCGGACCTCGTCGAAGCGGAGAAGCACTACCAGGCCATCCTGGAGCTGCCGCCGTCGCCGGTGCACGACCTGGCCCGCTACAAGATGGGCTGGATCCGCGTGAACCAGGCCAAGCACGCGGAGGCCGTCACGTTCTTCGAAGCGGCGGCCGCCAGCGCGCCCCTGCCCGGCGTGGACGTGAAGAAGGCGCTCAACGTCAAGCGCGAGGCGCTGCTGGACCTCGTGTACAGCTACACGGAGGCCAAGCCCCCCAAGGGCGCGCTCAACTACTTCGAGAAGCTCAGCGACAGCCGCGCCACGTACGCGCTCGCGCTGGACAAGCTGGGCAACCGCTACTTCATCAAGCAGCAGTACGAGTGGGCCATCCCCACGCTGCGCAAGCTGATGGAAGTGCAGCCGGACCCGGAGCTGGACCTGGAGCGCGGGCAGAAGCTGTACGACTCGCTCAAGGCCGCCAAGGGCAAGGTGCTGCCGGAGCCGGAGGACATCCGCTTCCTGGTGCGCGCCTCGGTGCAGAGCAAGACGGATCCGGAGCTCTCCGAGACGGACCGCAAGAAGCAGCTCGTGGAGCTGGAGGAGATGGCGCGCGACCTGTCCACCCAGGTGCACCTGGCGGCGCAGAAGAAGGACGAGCGCGACCTGTACGTGAAGGCCGCGGCGGCCTACCGCGAGTACCTGGGCCTGTTCCGGCCCGAGCAGTACGTGCGTCCCATCATGAAGAACCGCGCGGACGCGCTCTTCGCGGCCAAGGAGTTCCCGGACGCCGCGCGCCAGTTCGAGGAGCTGGCCCGCTACGAGGACAAGGCCAAGGCCAAGGACGACAAGGCCGTGGACGCGGCGATGTACGGCGCGCTGCTGGCCCACTTCTCCACGCTCAAGCCGGAAGAGGCCCTCAAGCGCAACGCCTTCGAAGTGGCCGACGCGCGGCAGGCCCTGAAGCTGTTGGGCGCCAACTACGTGTCGCGCTACCCGCAGAGCCCGCACGTGCTGGACGTGAAGTTCAACATCGCGCGCGCCCACTACGAGGACGGCGACTACCCCAAGGCGGCGGAGCTGTTCACCGCGTTCGCGCTGGCGCATCCGCAGTACAAGGACGCGCCGGTGGCGGGCAACCTGGCGCTGGACAGCCTCCGGCAGGTGAACGACTTCAAGAAGCTGGACGAGACGGGGCGCAAGTTCCTCGCGTCGTCGCTGCCGTCCAACTTCCGCGGGGAGGTGCAGAAGATCCTCACGCAGAGCAAGTCCGAGGCGCTGGACGAGCTGGCCCTGCAGAGCGCGCAGGAGACGGGCGACGTCATCTCCGGCCTGATGAAGGTCGCGGACGAGAACAAGAACACCGACATCGGCGAGAAGGCGCTCTACGGCGCGTTCACCGCGGCGCGCGAGAAGCGCGACCTGCCCCGCGAGCGCGAGCTGGGCACGAAGCTGGTGCAGTCCTACCCGAAGAGCCAGTACCTGTCGGATGTGCTGTTGACGCTCGGTCGGCACTCGGCCGAAGCGGCGGCCTTCACGGAAGCGGCCGGCTGGTTCGAACAGGTGGGCCAGAAGCTGGGCGGCGACCTGGCGGCGGTGGACGGCTGGATGGCCGGCGCGCGGCTGCGGCTGGCGCTGGGTGAGTACAAGGAAGCGTCCCGCAACCTGGAGACGGCGGCGGAGGCGGCCGGTGCTCGCAAGGGCGAGGTGCTGTCGCTGCTCGCCGAGACGCGCCTGAAGCAGAAGGACTACGCGCGGGCGAAGTCGACCGCGGAGTCCGCGCTGCGGCTGGACAAGAACAACGTGGCGGCCGCCGCGGTGCTCGCCGAGGTGCAGGCGGCGACGGCGCCCACGGCGAGCCCCGACGCGCTCATCGCCACCCTCACCGCCGCGGTGCAGGGCCCTAACGGTCAGTCGGAAGAAGCGGCCAAGGGCCTGTGGTACCTGGGGGAGATCCTCTTCCGCGGCTACAAGGACCTGCCCGCCGACAAGGTGGAGGAGAAGGTCGCCGCGCTCCAGGCCATGGAGGGCGTGTACACGCAGGCCGCGTCGCTCGGGTATCCGGAGTGGGCGGTGGCGTCGCTGTGGAAGATTGCCCTGGCGTACGGCCACATCGCGGACGTGGTGGACCAGACGCCGGTGCCGGGCGGGCTGTCCGCCGCGGAGACGAAGCAGTTCCAGGACGCGGTGAAGCAGCAGGTGGGACCGCTGAAGTCCCGCTCCGACGACGCCTTCAAGGCGTGCCTGTCCCGCGCGGAGTCGCTGGAGGTCTTCAACGCGGCCGTCCTGGGCTGCCGCAACCGTACGGACGTGGCCTCGCTGCCGGTGCCTCCGACGGCCGCGCCCACGCAGCCGGCTGCATTGGACGACCTGCGCAAGAAGGCGGAGAAGGTGTTGTCCGCCGAAGCGCTGGAAGCCCTGGGCATGGGCTACCTGGACGCGCACCAGTACGGCATGGCGCAGCTCACCTTCGGCCGCGTGACGGAGTTGCAGGACACGCGCGCCTCCGCGCACGCCGCGCTGGGCTGGGCCATGCTCAACCTGGGCGACGCGATGGGCGCCCGGGCCGCGTACGCCAAGGCGCTGGAGGCGGACCCCACCTACGACAAGGCCCGCCTCAACCTGGCCGCGCTGCGCTGCCGCTTCGGCGACACGGACGGCGCGCGCCGCGAATTGGCCGTGCTCAAGGACATGGGCACGCTCAACGGTCCGGACGTGGACGCGGGCTGGAAGGCGTGCAAGTGAGCGCGCGCCTTCGCTTCATCGCTCCGGCGCTGTTCGCGCTCGCCACCGCCGCGTGTGGCGAGGGCGAGGGCGGCGCGCTGGAGGGCAGCGTGACGCCGCTGCTGGACCTGCGCTACCAGCGCTCCGAAGCGCGGCTGGCGGAGGGCACGCTGGCGGTGAGCTTCGTCGACACGCAGGGCTCCGGGCAGGACGTGGTGCTCAAGGTGAGCGCGCGCGTGGCGGACATGCTGCCGGAGGACCCGGAGTACGCGGGCTCGCTGGACATCAACCTGGCGGAACCCCTGGAGGACGGCTCGCAGCGGGGCAGCGTGGACCGCAGCGTGCTGGATGAGCCGGTGCGTCCCTTCCCGCTTCTGGCGCGCGGCAACCTCTTCGTGAAGTCCCTTCCGAAAACCCCCGGTGACCGCGTGTCGGGCGAGTTCAACGTGACCTTCGTCAACGGCACCGACGTCTACTCCGGCCGCACCATCTTCGGCCGCTTCGAGGCGACCGCTCCATGAAGCGCACCCTGTTGTTGAGCCTGACCCTCCTGGCCTCCGCCTGCGGCCCGCGCTACGGCATGCGCGTGCCGGACTCGCTGGTGAAGAAGCTGCCGTACGAGACGCGCATCGAACTGCTGGAGTCGGAGAACGACCTGGCGCTGGCCATCGACCGCGTGGACGAAGCGGACAACGAGGTCAACCGCGCGCGGGAGAACATCCGCCGGGCCAAGTCCCGCCAGGAGGCCGCCGAGGACGAGGAGGACCGCGCCCCGGACGCGTCGTCGCGCGAGGTGGCGCAACTGGCCATCGCGGAGTCGGAGTCCCGCGTGGAGTTCCTGCGCGCGCACCAGCGCCTCAACGTGGGCCTGCGCGAGGTGGAGAAGCTGTCGCTGCGGTGCGCGTTCGCGAAGTTCGAACTGGCGCGACTCACCGCGGCACGCAAGGCGAAGGTGCAGGGCAGTGAACGCCTGGAGGTCAAGGAGTACGAGGAGCAGGTGTCCGAGTGTGAAGCGGCCGTGAAGGAAGAGCGCGCGGCGCTTGCGGAGGACACCAAGGAAGCGCAGACCGCGAAGGAAGCCTGGGAAACGAAGAAAGCCGCCCTCGCCAAGAAGACCTTCGACGCACGCGCCAGCCCCTACGTGGAGAACCTGTGATGACGAACGCCACCGTCCTCATCCTCCAGTTGCTCGCTGCCCAGGCCCCCGCTCCGGAGGCCGCGCCTCCTGAGAAGCCCGCCGTCGCCGCACCGCGCGCGGACAAGCTCCCGGATGACCCGGACGCGCTCTACAAGCTGGGCACGGCCTTCCTGTCGCAGAACCAGCCGCGCCGCGCGGTGGCCCCGCTGACGAAGCTGGTGGGCCTCACCCCGGACGGCGTGCCGGCGAGGGTGGCCCTGGCGCGCGCCCTGCGGCTGTCGGGCGACGTGGACAAGGCGAAGGCGGTGCTGGACTCAGCGCTGGCGGGCTTCCCGGAAGAGGCCACGCTGCGCTCGGAGCGCGGGCTGCTGGCGCGCATCCAGGACGACACGGACGAGGCCATCACCCAGTACTCGGTGGCGACGGAGCTGGCGCCGCAGGACGCGGAGCTGCGCTTCAACCTGGGCGAAGTGCTCCAGCGCGCCAGCCGCACGGACGACGCCATCGAGGCGTACCGCGAGGCGCTGAAGCTGGACGGCAAGCTGCACGTCGCGCGGGTGAACCTGGGCAAGGCGCTGGCGGAGAAGGGCCAGAACGCGGAGGCCAAGGAGACGCTGCGCGAAGCGCTGCGCCAGAAGGACGGCGACGCGGAGGCGCACTACAACCTGGGCGTCATCCTGATGCGGGAGAACGACGCAGCGGGTGCGTTCGCGGAGTATCACGCCGCCATCAAGGCGGACCCCAAGCACGCCCGGGCGCAGAACAACCTGGGCGTGGTGCTGGACGGTCAGGGCAACGCGCGCAAGGCGGCGGAGGCCTTCACGCGCGCCATCGCGTTGGATCCGAAGTACGCGGAGGCGCACTTCAACCTAGGGCTCGTGTGCTTCCAGTTGGGGGAGAACGCGAAGGCGACGCGCGCGTTCGAGAAGGCGCTGCTGCTGGAGCCCCGCCGTTCGAGCGGTCCCTACACGCAGTTGGGCCAGCTCTACCTCGCGCAGGGCAAGAAGACGCAGGCGGTGTCCGCGTTCCAGAAGGCCATCGAGAAGAGCGCCGACGACGGGAAGAAGACGACGGAGGCGTACCAGGGGCTCGCGCGTGCGTACCTGGGGCTGGGCAAGGTGGACGAGGCGGTGGCCACGCTGAAGACGGCGGTGGAGACCTTCCCGGACGAGCCCGGCACGCGCTCCGGCTACGGCGACGCGCTCCGGGCCAAGGGCGACCTGGACGGCGCCATCGCGCAGTACACGGAGAGCCTGCGGCTGGCGCCCACGACGGAGAACCGGCTGGTGCTCGCGGAGGCCTACGCGAAGAAGCACGTGGGCGCGCAGGCCAGGCCTCTCTACCAGGCGGTGCTCAAGGAGGATCCGAACCACCGCGGGGCGAAGCTGGGGCTCGCGGATCTGCTGCTGGCCATGGGCGACTACGTGGAGGCGGAGAAGCTCCTGACGCCCGCCGCGGGCGAGGAGCCGGACACCGCGGCGCTCGCGCGGCTGGGCATCCTGCACTCGCGGCGTGGCCGGCCGGACCTGGCCGTGCCGGAGCTGGAGGCGGTGGTGGCGAAGGACCCCGCGCAGTTGGAGGCCCGCGCGGAGCTGGGCTTCCTGTACCTGCGCGGCGGTGACGAGTCGAAGGCGGTGCAGGTGCTGAGCGACCTGCTGGCGGTGGAGCCGCGCAACTCGCTGGGCCTGCTGTACCTGGGCCACACGCTGTACCGGCAGGGCAAGGCGAAGGACGCGGAGAAGTCCTTCCGGGGCGCTTCGCAGGTGGACCCCATCGCGGGCGAGCCGCACTTCGCGCTGGCGCAGCTCCTGGAGTCCACGGGCCGCAAGGACGAGGCGAAGAAGGAGTACGCGGAGGCGGTGCGGCTCCAGCCCGACCACGCGGACGCGAAGACGGCGTTGCAGAAGCTCGCCTCCGACGTGCCCTGAAGATTCCGCCCTGCCCCCGGGCGCGTCGAGCGCCGGGGGTGCTGTCCCAAGGCAGGCGCGCTGCCCATGGCCTGCCGCATCGCCAGCCCCTTCGAGGCGGCGGGCGAATCAGCGAGGCCTCCGGCGTGAGGCTTCGCAGGAGCAAGGCCCTCCACCGGCGCCGTGAGTGACGTCGTCTCGTGGTGACCGGTCGTCGCCAGCCAACGGCCTGGCTGATTGGAAGGGGCCGGGCCGACGACACACTGGCGGGCCCGCTTCCGCGACCTCACGTTCCACACATGGACCCGGGCGGACTGGCTGTCTTCAAGACACTGGTGGGAGTCGCGATTCCGCTGGCCGCGTTCGCCACCGGGCTGGAGACCTCCCGGCGCGTCAAGCTGCGCTGGCTTTGGCACCAGCCCGCGCTCCTCCTGCGCTCGCTCCTCGCGGTCGTGGTGCTCGTCCCCCTCTGGGCCCTGCTCGTCCTGGCCGTCAGCAAGCAGCCCGGGATGGTCGAAAACGGCCTGCTGATCTCCGTCTTCGCGATGGGCATGGGGCCTCCCGCGACGCTCCAGCGTGCACGGAAGCCCGAGCAGGAGGTGGCCTACACGCTCGGGCTGAACATCACGCTGCTGGCGCTTGCCATCGGGGTCCTGCCCGCGGCCATCGCGCTGCATGGGGCCCTGGTCGGGGGCACCCTGTCGCTGGCCCCGGAGAAGGTCGCCGCCCTGGTGCTGTCGCGGGTGTTCATCCCGCTCGCCGCGGGGCTGTGCCTCGCACGCTTCGTCCCCAAGGTCGCGGCGCGGATCGCGCATTTCGCCGGCAGCTTCGTGACCGGGGTGATGCTGGCCGCGGCCGTCCTGGTGCTCTTCCTCGCGTGGCGGCCCCTGCTCGCACTTGGCGCCCGGGCGTGGCTCACCAGCGTCGCCATCGTGCTGCCAGCGGTCGCGGTGGGCTACCTGCTGGGCGGACCCCATCGTGAGACACGAAGTGTCCTGGCGGCCTTCACAGCGCTGCGCTTTCCCGCGCTGGCTTTCTTGATCCTCGCGCAGACCGCGTACGGACGGAGCGCGACGCCGGTGGTGCTGATGTACGTCCTGACCAGCCTCGCGGTCGTGGGTCTGACCGAGGCACTGCGCAAGGCCTGGACGAAGCGTCACCGCCTGCCCCCGAGAGAGGTTCAGCATGGCGAAGAAGCGGAAGCCTTTTGAAGCGGCCGTGCCCGATTCGCAGCCGGAGAAGCCGAGAATCAACCTGCCTCCTGGAGGCGCCCCCAACATCGTCGTCGTGCTCCTGGACGACGTGGGGTTTGGTACCTCGAGTGCCTTCGGCGGCCCCGTCCCCATGCCCACGCTGGAAGCGCTGTCGCGGCAGGGGCTGCGCTACAATCAATTCCATACCACCGCGCTGTGCTCTCCCAGTCGAGCGGCGCTGCTGACGGGTCGCAACCATCACAGCTCGCACATGGGCGCCATCTGCGAGATCGCCACGGGCTACCCGGGCTACGACAGCATCATCCCGAAGAGCACGGCGACGCTGGGCAAGGTGTTGTGCCAGAGCGGCTACAACACCGCCTGGTTCGGCAAGGGACACGTGACGCCCATGTGGGAGGTCAGCCCGGCGGGCCCCTTCGACCGTTGGCCCACGGGCCTCGGGTTCGAGCGCTTCTACGGCTTCCTCGGAGGGGAGACCTCGCAATGGGAGCCGGCCCTCTATGATCAGACCACGCCCATCTCGCCGTACCTGAATCAGGAGGGCTACCACCTGACCGAGGACCTGGCGGACCAGTGCATCTCCTGGATCCGCAACCAGAAGGCCTCCGCGCCAGAGAAGCCCTTCTTCATCTATTTCGCCCCGGGCGCCGGCCACAGCCCGCACCACGTGGCGAAGGCGTGGAGCGACCGGTTCAAGGGCCGGTTCGACCAGGGCTGGGACGCGCTCCGCGAGCAGACCCACCGCCGACAGCTAGAACTCGGGGTCATCCCTTCCGGAACGAAGCTCACGGCACGCCCCGAGGAGATTCCCTCCTGGGAGGACTACCCGGACCGCTACAAGCCGGTGGCCTCACGGCTGATGGAGATCTTCGCGGGCTACCTCGCGCACACGGATGCGCAGGTGGGCCGCGTCGTGGAGTCCATCCAGGACCTGGGGGTCTGGGAGAACACGCTCTTCATCTACGTCGTGGGAGACAACGGGGCGAGCGCGGAGGGCACCCTCCACGGCGCCTGGAGCGCCCCCTCCTTCCAGAACGGCGTGCCCGAGGATCCCGAGTGGCTGCTCGCGCACATCGACGACCTGGGGACAGCGCGCTGCGAGAACCACTACAACGTGGGCTGGGCCTGGAGTCTGGATGCGCCCTTCCAGTGGATGAAGCAGGTGGCCAGCCACTTTGGCGGCACCCGCAACGCCACGGTGATCTCCTGGCCCAAGGGCATCCAGGACGCGGGCGGCCTGCGCTCCCAGTTCCACCACCTCATCGACATCATGCCCACGGTGCTCGAAGCCGCGGGCATCCCCGCGCCGGAAGCGGTCGACGGCGTCGAGCAGAAGCCGCTCGAAGGCGTCAGCATGCTCTACACCTTCGCGGACAAGGACGCGCCGGGCCGTCACACGACGCAGTACTTCGAAATCCTGGGCAACCGCGCCATGTATCACGACGGCTGGATTGCCTCCTGCTTCCACGGACGCGTCCCATGGATCCGCTCCCAATCACTGCCGTTTGGCGCCAGCGAGCGCTGGGAGCTGTACAACATCGCCGACGACTTCAGTCAGAGCGAGGACCTGGCCGCGAGGTTCCCGGAGAAGCTGGAGGCACTGAAGGCGCTCTTCGACACGGAGGCGCGCAAGTACAGCGTCTACCCGTTGGATGACAACACCACGCAGCGCGCGCTGCCGCAGTACCGGCCAAGCCTGCTGGAGGGGCAGCGGAAGGTGACCTACTACCGCGAGAACGTGCGCATGCCGGAGCTGGCCATCGTGAACATGAAGAACACCTCCTTCGTGCTCACCGCGGAGCTGGTGGTTCCCGAAGGTGGCGCGGAGGGTGTCGTCGTCTGCCAGGGCGGCAGTCTGGCCGGGTGGTCGCTGTATGTCCGAGACGGGAAGCCGGTGTACTTCTACAACTGGCTCGGCCACGAAATGTACTCGGTCGAAGGCGCGGATCCGCTCCCGGAGGGCGCTGTCGAACTCAAGGTGGTGTTCGACTACGACGGCGGTGGCGTCGGGAAGGGAGGGATCGCCCGGCTGCTCGTCAATGGCCAGCCCGTGGCCGAGGGGCGCATCGAGAAGACCGTCCCCTTCCTGTTCTCGATGAGCGGCGAGACGTTCGATGTCGGAGAGGATACCGGCGCGCCCGTCGGCCCGTATGCGCACGGCTTCGCGTTCACGGGGATCATCCGGAAGGTCGTCATCGAGCTGCCTTCGGGGCCTGACGAATCCACCCGGCGGCAGGTGCACGCGGGACAGGTCGATGCCGCGCTCATGTCCCAGTGAAGCGCTCTCCGACCTTCATGGGCCCGCGCGCGCTCACTCCCGCGCGCGCATGAAGTCCACGGGCAACGGCGGTCCGGTGGGCGTGGGACGGGGTCCCTCCGCGAGCGCACGGCCGAAGCGGTAGCGCGCCTCCGCGTGGACGCCGAAGGCTTCGCCCTCCGCGCTCGCCAGCAGCACGAGGTCCTCCTCGGGGCTCACGCCCTCGGGGAGCCCCACCGTCCAGGGAACTTCCTGGACATCGCCCTCCAGCACGATGGGAGACGTGGGCCCGTCATGGAGGACCATGCGTGACGGCACCCGCAGCGACACCTCCACGGGCGCGGTGAAACCCGGGCTTCGCTCCAGCCGCGCGACGAGCCGCACGGAGACCCCGCTGGAGTCCACCACCCGCCAGGAGACGTGCAGGGGCGCGGGGACCCGGGCCGTGGTGACAACACCCCCTGTCCGATTGGGATCCGTGTCCGGGGCTGCTTCGCCCGGCCCCTGCGCGAGCCCTCCAAGCGCGCTGGAAGGGACGGTGCCGCCCGTCCCCGCCATGAAGACGGCCCCGGTGTTCCGCGTGTCGTGTGACGGGGTGTGCCGAGGCAGCTCCGGGTGGGAACGCAGCGGGACCGGGTGCGCGGAGGCACGGGAAGCCTGGGCGCTCCAGTGGGGCACCTCTTCCGTGGGAGTCGACAGGTCGGAAGCCCGGGGCGGTTTCTTGCGCCGCACGCGCTCCACGCCCGAAGCAATGCCGGCCGACAGCGCACCGATGAGGGCCAGGGCCAGCACGGCCCCCGCCATGCGTCTTCGCAACCTGGAGCGAGGAAGCGTCATGGACGCGGTCCGCCAGCTTCGAGGCTTGGAGCGCGGGAGCTTCATGGGCACAGGGGCTCGTGGCTGGGGTACGGGAAGAAGGAGGCAGGCTCGGTGGCGGCATCCACCCGGGCACGGGGGAAACCCGTGCACACCAACGCATCCAGGAAGTCCGCGAGGCACGGCGACGGCTTGCCCGTGTCCACCACCTCCGAGAGCACGCCCCGCTCATCCCGGGCCCAGGTGTGTCGGGTGTAGCCGCGCGCCCATGGGGAGCGGTTCATCGTGGGCGAGGAGAGCGCGTCATACAGGGGCTGGCTCGACGCGGTGCTGGTGGCGGTGCGGTAGAGGATGGCGGCCACTTCGTTCTCATCCACGCGCTGGAGCAGGCCGTCCTCCGGACGGGGCCGGGGCCAGGCGCTCACGGACGAAGCTCTCGCGGACAGGTCCACCCAGAACATCGTCCCGCCCTGCCGGTCGAAGTAGCGCGGACTGCGCCGGGCATCGGCGCTGAACCAGGTGGCCCAGCCTTCGCTCCAGGCCTGTCCCGGGAAGGTGGGCACGCCCACGTAGTGCGGTCCGCCCTCGTCGGGGCTGGTGCCCCGGCTGGCCATCACCCAGTGCCCCAGCTCATGCATCACCATCGCGTCCGACCACCACGCCGCGTCCGAGTCCCCGGGCAGCCACACCTGCGCGTCCCACCTGCGCCCCGCCGCCGTCACGGGCCAGCGCGCGAAGCACGCACCGCACGACCATGAAGTGCCGAAGCCCAGCCAGGCCACCACGGGCAGTCCGTCCTTCCCGCCGTAGCGCTCGCGCATCCGGCGCCACGCGGTACCCAGCACGTCGAACACGGCCGCCGCGCCGGAGCCTTCCGATTCGGCGAGGGTGAAGGAGGACTGTCGCGACAGCTCGCGCGTCGTGCGCGTCCAGCTCCAGATGCGGGCCGCTTCGCCCGGCGGCGCCGGCACCCGTTGCTCGCCCGGAAGGCCGGGGTCCGCCACCGCGTAGGCCACCGCGCCGTCGCGCCCCTGCCCCGCCGCGTACACGACGATGCGGTCGGCGTCGCTGGAGGACGCGGGCACCTTCAACGTGTAGCGGCCCGCTTCGTCCGTCACCTGGGAGTCCAGCAGCGTGTCGCCCTGGAAGGACACGATGAGGAAGCCCCGCGCGGGGACGAGCTCTGTTTCGGAGGTCCACGCCCGGAACGCCGCATCCGGGAAGCGTCGGGCGTAGCGCACGGTGCCGCTCAGCGTGGGTCCCGGTGCGCCGCAGAAGCCACGCCCCGGCGCGGCCTCGCAGCCGGAGTCGCAGGCGCGCGCGGACCACTGACCGTTCGTGCACACCTCCCGCGTCCGCGCCTGCGTGCAGCGCGAGACACCATCGACACACGCGAGCCCCGCGACACAGGCGACCGTGGGGGTCTCGACGCAGGCGGAGTCCTCGCCGCAGTCCTCCCGGTGCACGGCGCCCCCTTCACACCGCTCCAGCACGCGAGGCCCCAGACACCGCCCCTGCGCGGGAAGCTGATCACACGCCAGCGAGGGCCGGAGCGCTTCATCCGGCAGGCTGGAGACACAGGCCGCGCAGGCCGCGCCGACGCAGTCGCGAGCACAGGGCGTCAATTCCACGCCCGAATCGCAGCCCACGAGCGCCCAGACGAAGACCCATGTCAGCCACCGCGCCAGAAGCCCGCGTCCCACCTTGAGGAAACCTCTTTCGAGCCAGCGCGCCGCGCCGTGACTGGATGCGAGGTGAGGACACCACGCACGGCATACGGGTGGGCAGAGGCAGGCGGCCTACTGCCTCCCTGCCCGCCCGCTCGTTTCAGCGGGAGGGAGGCTCCGTGCGGGCGAGGAACGCGGCCAGCAAGACCTGCCGCTCCGTGGCATCCAGCACCGAATCCAACGCGGGGAACAGGTACGTCTCCTCGCGCAGCGAGTGGTGGTGCTCCAGGTGCTTGAACGTGCTCTCCATGTCGAACACCCGCAGCACCGCGCGGCGGTAGTCCGGTGCGGAGGGCTCCAACGCGTCCACCGCGTCCTGACACTTCGCCAGCAACTCCAGCATGCGCTGGTGCTCACCGGTGAAGAGCTCCGGCGCGGCCCCGCGAATCCTTCCGGCCCGGGGCAGCTCCGGTAGGAGCAGCGCCTCTTCCGCCTCCAGGTGCCGCGTGAGTTCCTTGCGGTAGCGCGACAGCCGCTCACGGGCCACGGGCAGGTCCATGCCCATCAGCGCTTCCTGATGCAGCAGGAACAGCTCCTCCAACTCGCGGTGGAGCGCGCCAAGGCTGACGAAGTCGGAGGGCACGGACATCGCTTGCGATGCGCCTTCAGTGCACCTTGTCGTCGCGGGCGCCCGTCTCACGGACCACCCGGGGACGCGGCGTCACCATGCGGGCCACGCCGGAGAAGAGCTGGTCCTCGGTGTAGACCTTGCGCACGCGGCGCTTCACGATTCGCGGGTCGTACGCGGGGCCCGGACGCTCCAGCCATTGCAGCACGCGCACCTCGCCCGAATGGGCCAGGGCGGTGAGCAGCGCCTCCGGACACAGCTTCAGGTAGCGCCGCACCAGGGGCCGCAGCCGGCGACCGAACTCGTCCCCCAGCTTCGCGTGACGGCGGCCCGCGTGCAGCGTGCCGTCGAAGCGGCGCGACATGTGGAAGAGCTCGTGCATCAGCGTCTCCAGCCGCGCCTTCGCGGTGGAGCCCCGGAAGAAGAGCGGCCGCAGCGTGATGCAGTACAGCATGCGCCGGCCCTGGATGCGCACCACCGGCTTGCGCCGGCCCGCCTTGTCGATGCTCTTGCCGCCCTTGAAGCACAGCGGCTTCACCGTGCCGCGTGACGCCCTCCGGGCCTCGCCCGCGACCACCAGGATGCGGCCCACCTTCACATGCCGGAACTCGGGCATGCGGGCGGCAATGTCCCGGATGAGGGAGCGCAGGGTGCGGTTGAAGTTGGGACGTCGGGGAGCCACGGTTGGTGGACAGTCTAGCGGAAAACCCCTTGGGGCCAGCCCCCCGCCTCCCCAGAATGTCCAACGTGAATCGCTCGACCTGCCGGCTGTCCGTGGTGTCCTTGGTGTTCGCCCTCCTTGCCGGGTGTGCTTCCGCCCCGGTCCGCTCCGGCGGTCCCCCTGCCCTCACGGCGCAGGAGACCGCCGTGGTGTCGCAGGGACTCACCGACGCCGCCGTGCGCTACACCGGCCAGGTGACGGGCACCGCCAACGGCGTGATTGAACGCGCCGACTACGAGCTGGTCTCCGACGGACAGGTCATCAAGACGGGCACCGCGAAGCTGGGCGTGCCGTTCGCGCCGGGCACGCCCGCGGACTTCTCCTTCGAGGAGAAGTCCGCCTACGTGAAGAGCCCCGAGGACCTGACGCGCCTGAGCGCCCAGGGCGGCACGGTGCTCATCGCGCTGCGCGGCACGCTGGTGGTGCGCACGGGCGACACCGAGGACATCCTGCCCTTCGCCGCGAGCCGCGCCGTGCGCGTGCCCCGGCTGCCGGAGGTCATCGTGGAGGGCCTGGACGGCGCGCGCTATTCGCCCGAGGAGGTGCAGCTCAACCTGCGCCTGGGCGTGCGCAACCCGAACCCGTTCCCGCTGCGGCTCGACTCGCTGACCTATCAGGTCTTCGTGGCGGACAAGCCGCTGGAGGAGGGCACCGTCGCCCAGGCGGACACCGTGGATGCGTCCGCGACGGGCGTATACCCGGTGGAGGTGTCCGTGACGCAGCAGACGTGGGGTCCGGGCGTCAAGGCGCTCATCGCCAAGGGAACCCTGCCCTACAGCGTGAAGGGCGAGGTGAAGGGCCCCATGCTGCAACAGCCCTACACCCTGAAGGGTGACGTGAAGCTCAACGTGTCCCGCTAGACTGGGGCGCGAAAGTGCCCATCTACCTGTTGAGCGATGACGAGCCGGAGCTGTTTCCCCCTCCGGGCAAGGCGGACAAGAGCGGTCTGTTGGCGGTGGGCGGAGACCTGCGCCCGGAGCGCCTGGTGGCCGCCTACGCGCAGGGCATCTTCCCCTGGTACAGCGAGGGGCAGCCCATCCTGTGGCACTCGCCCGACCCGCGCTTCGTGCTGGAGCCAGCGAAGGTCCACGTGGGCCGCTCGCTGCGCAAGGTGATGAACCGGGGCACATACACCGTGCGCTACGACACCGCGTTCGCGAAGGTCATCGACGCGTGCTCGCGCGTGCACCGCCCCGGGCAGGACGGCACGTGGATCACCGACGCCATGAAACAGGCGTACATCACACTTCACGGGTTGGGGCTCGCGCACTCGGTGGAGGCGTGGGACGGCGAGGTGCTGGTGGGTGGGCTGTATGGCGTGTCGCTGGGCGCGGCGTACTTCGGGGAGAGCATGTTCGCGCTCGCGCCGGATGCATCGAAGGTCGCGTTCGCCACGGCGGTGGAGCGATTCAAGGGCTGGGGCTTCCACCTCATCGACTGCCAGGTGGAGACGGAGCACCTGGAGCGCTTCGGCGCGGAGTCGTGGCCGCGCAAGCGCTTCCTGGCGGCGCTGAAGGATGCGCTGAAGGAACCCACCAGGAAGGGTTCCTGGACGGAGGTCGAACCGACGTAGCAGCGCGGTGCAGCCAGGGAATCTTGGAGTCCTGGTGAGCGCGAAGACGCGTCCATAGACTGCCGGCTCCTCATTCTCCTGGAGTCGCCGCGGATGGATGTCCACTACACCTGGATTGGCCCACCGCCGACGGATCGCCAGCGGGACATCGCCGAGCCCAAGCTGCTGGCAGCCCGCGTGGGCACCGGCGTGAAGATCTACTTCTGGTGTCTCGACGCGCAGGTCGCGGCGTACACACGGGACTTCGCCGCGCACCCGAACGTCACCGTGCGGGGCATGCAGGCGTTCCTGGCGGGGGCCACGAAGACGGCCTACCGCTGGTACTACTGGTACAAGGAATCCGACGACTGGGCAGTCGCGGCAATGACAGACATCCTCAACTGGGGCCTGGCCCTGGCGACGCCGCCCTCGTATCGAGCGTTCGTGAAGGACGCGTGGTCGCTCTTCCTCATGTACACCTGGGGCGGCTACGTGCTGGACGCGGGCGTGGGTCCGCACGGCGGCGGCGCGTTCGCGCTCCCGGAGCCCAAGGCGTTCATGGGTCCGTCGCTGACCCGGGACGACGCCCTGATGATGCGCCGCTTCACGTTGTCGCGGCTCGCGGGGTGGCAGGCGGAGGGCGACGTGACGTTCAACGAGGCGCGCGCGGACGAAGTCTGCGAAGCGATGCACTACGGCGCGGCGGACGAAGGCGAGGGGGAGACGTGTCCCCAGTTGGAAGTCTGGATGCTGGCGAGCCCCCGCTATTCAAAGGGCGCCTGGGCGGCGCTGAAGCAGTACTGCGTCGTCTGGAAGGAGATGCAGCAGAACGACGAGTTGGTCAGCGTCACCGCGCCCCAGGTGTTCCGCTACCTCATCGCCGGCTCCGTCTACAACGGGCTGACGCACGGACATCACGGCGCGCTGCCACGGACGTCATTGTGGTTCTGCCAGAACGGGCAGAACGGCACCGTGGAAGTGCCGGACCTGAAGCTGCGCAAGACGTATCACGGGTCCAGCGCGCACTGAGCGGTACGCGCTGGAGGCCTCGGAGCCCTGCCCGGCTACTTCTTGCAGGGAGACAGGCTGCGCTTCGCGTGGATGAGGTCCTCTTCCGTGGGGCTGCCGTAGCGCACGGACTTGGGCGTCATCTTCGGCCTCGGCGCCTTCAGTTGCTGGTAGTCGTACGCGTAGAACACGCCCATCTGCCGGCTCAGGATGTAGCGCAGGCCGTTGAAGTCCCAGAGGCCTCCGAACAGCACACCTCCCGGCTTCAACTCCTGCAACGACGTGCTCTCCGCGTGCCGGACGAACAACTTGGACAGGTCATCCGTGGCCCAGTTGCAGGGGTTGCTGCCATTGCGGTGCAGATAGGACACCGTCAAATCAAACGCCCCCGCCGAGTCCTCGCCACCCGTCACGCCGAAGTACTCCCACAACCGCGCGCACTCCGGGGCCGCGCAGTCCTGCGGCGGGATGTGCTCCGCGTAGTCCGGCGGGAGGCCATCCGAATCCTTGCCCGTCTGACTGCGATTGGGCCGGCGCAGCCTGCACCCCGTGGGCTCGTCCTTCTGTCGCACCGCGATGGGCGTGCCCGACAGCCTTCCGGGCGGCAGCAGCTCACACTCCACCGCCACCTCCGCCATCAGGTACGTCTGCCGGTCCTCGTCCGTGCCCATCCGCACCGCCCACCACGCGGTGGGCGTCGCCTTGCACGCCTTCGAGTTCTCCTTGCCGAACACCCAGAGCGGCACCTTCGTGTCGGGCGCCCCCAGCTTGCGCGCCATCTCCGCCGGCACCGGCTTCACCCCGGAGCGGCTGCGCGCCCCCGCCTGGAAGAACTTGTCCTTGCCGGAGGGGATGATGGCCTGGTGCACCAGCCAGCCCAGCCGCTCGATTCCCACCAGCGCCATGGGCGTCATCGGCATGAACTCCGGCTTCGCCGGGCAGCCCCGGTCCGGCTCCGGCATGTCCACCACGACCGCGTCGCCGTTGTCCGCATCCACCTGGGCCCGCGCGGCCATGGGCCACACCGCCAGCACCAGTCCCCACGTGAGCACCGCGCGCATCGCTCTACCCGTCATCGTCGGACCTCCGCCGGAAGTCATACCGCAAGCGGACGCCCGGCGGAGCACGTCCCGCCTCACGTGAAGCGCCCTGCCCTCAGCGCTGCTTCTTGCCCGGGACGGCCTTCGGCTTGACCTTCACGGGCGGCGGCCCCGCGTCCGGCGCGGGCACGTCCGACACCGTCGGGTCCACGGCGTCCTCCTCCGGCGGGGACTCCGGCTTCGGGGGCGCCTCCACCTCCGCCCGGTCCTCCAGCGGAACGCGTCCCACCGCGCGGCGGAACAACTCCCACAGCGCCTTGTGGTGCCCGGCCCGGTCCGTCTTGCCCGTCAGCACCAACCCCGCGCCGCTGTAGCGCACCGCCAGTCCGGGTGGCATCCCCGCGGTGAACTCCTCCAACTGCGCCTGGAGCTGCGGCATGTCGAACGTCACGTCCAGCTCCCGCGCCAGATACGCTTCCGTGCGCAGCAGCTCGCGCAGCGCCTTGCGGCACGCGCCGTCCTTCACCGTGGCCGTCAGCGACTTGTCCACGCCCTGCGTCGCCTTCAGGTCCGGACACGCCTTCTTCGCCGCCGCCAACTGGGGCGCGAAGTTCTCCAACTCGGTGGGGCCCACCGCCAGACGCCACACGGCGAAGCGCCCCTCCGCGTACAACAGCATCTGCGTGACGCCGGGCTTGTGGGCCGTCAGCAGCAGCTCACCACTGCCCGACAGCGCCTCCGCCGACACCACGGAAGGGTCCTCCACCTCCGCCCAGTCCACGGCGGCCAGCTTCTGGAAGGTCTCCTTGCCCGGCTCCAGCGTCAGGGCCTGGTCCACCGGCCAGGCCAGCGCCGCGGCGGGGGCCAGCAGGCCCAGCAGTCCGCCAATGACGTACATCCGACGTCCCCGCATGGTGCCTCCCGCCAGGGTGGTATGCCCGTCTAGCACGGGATAAGAACGTCGCCCTATGCCTACCTGGACCCTCTGGGTCGCCTGCCTGGCCCTCTGTTTCACGAGGTCCCTGGTCGCCGCCGCGGAGTCCGCCCTCTATGGGACCTCGGACCTGCGCGCCCAGGAACTCGCCGAGGAGAGCAAGACCTCCGCCGCCCGCCGCGTGCTCCGTCACAAGACGGAGCGTGAAGCCACCGCCACGGCCCTGCGCCTGGGCATGGTGCTCAGCGGCTTCCTGGCCGCCGCCATCGGCGCCTTCGTCCCCCCGCGCATGCTGGACTTCAGCCGCTACGGCGAGGCCGCCTGGGTGCCCGTCGCCACCGTGTGCGCGGGCGCCCTCTTCGTGGGCGTGCTCGCGAGCCTCATGGAAGTCACCATGCGCGGCCTCGCCAACGGCAACCCGGAGCGCTGGGCGCTGCGGCTCGCGTCGCTGGTGTCCGTGCTGGTGCTGCTGCTCTACCCGCCCATGCGCATCATGCTGGGCCTGCTCAACCTGGGCGCGCGCACCTTCGGCCGCACCCTGCGCTTCGAGCCGCCGCCTCCTCCCTTGGAGGAGTTGGAGAAGCTGCTCGCCGCCCAGGCCGCCCGCAACGAGGTGGACAAGAGCGCGCCCCAGCTCATCCGCTCCATCTTCGAGCTGTCCGACAAGCGCTGCCGCGACGTGATGGTCAACCGCACGGACGTCATCTCCGTGGACGTCACCACGCCGCCGGACGAGGTGCTGCGCATCCTGGCGGAGGAGAACCACTCGCGCATCCCGGTGTACCACGACGATGTGGACCACATCGTCGGCGTGCTGCACGCGCGCGACCTCATCCCGCTGCTCCAGCACCCGGAGCTCATCGTCCTCCAGGACGTCATCCGCCCCGCCCACTTCGTGCCGTGGATGAAGCCCGTGGGCGACCTGCTCCGGGACATGCAGAAGCGGAAGATCCACATGGCCATGGTCGTCGACGAGTACGGCGGCTTCATGGGCGTCGTCACGCTGGAGGACATCCTCCGCGAAATCGTGGGCGACATCGGCGACGAGTTCGAGGTGGAGGAGAAGCTCGTCGAGAAGATGGCCGACGGCAGCTCCCTGGTGGACGCCGCGATGGAGGTGGACCAGTTCACCAAGCTCTTCGGCTTCCCCCTTCCCGAGGGCGACTTCGACACGCTCGGCGGCTATCTGTCGTCGCTCGCGGGCCACCTGCCCGACGTGGGCGAGCGCTTCACCTACAACGGCTGGCAGTTCGTCGTGGCCACCAAGGAAGGCGCCCGCATCGACCGCGTGCGCATGAGCCGCCTCAAGAGCACCGTGCCCGGCCTGCCCGAAGGCACGCCCCGCGACGGCGCGTCCTCGCCTTCCGTGAAGGAAGAAGCCCGGGACGCCGCGCGCCGCGCCGAGAACGAGCCGCCTCCGGACTCCGGCTCCTCACCCGAAGCGAAGAGCTGAGCGAATCAGGGCCCCGTCGGGGCCGCCGCTCCGCCCGGCATCCACGCGATGCCCAGCACGCGCGCATCCCGGAAGGGGGCTCTCCGCTCGGAGCCTCCGAAGCGCAGCACCACGCCCCCCTCCACCCGCACCGCGTGGGACGTGGGCTCCGGACGGGCCGCCGAACGGGGGACGGCCAGCGGGAAGCTCAGCTCCAGCGGGACTTCGCTCTGGCCATCCAGCGGCACGACCATCACCTGCTCGCCGGTGATCATCCGCTGGCCATCCACCCGCAGGTCGATGTCCGCTCGGGTGAGTGAGGCCGCGTCGGAGGAGGGGTTCTTCACCTTCAGCTTCAGCGTAAGCGTCCCGGTGCCCTCGCGCGTGAAGGTCAGGTCCACCGCCTCCACCCGCACCGCCTCGTCGTAGGCGCGCGGCTGGAAGGGCACCACGCCCAGACAGGCGGATCCGATGACGGCACTTCCCAGCACCAGCCCGAGCACCGCCCGGCGCGAGCGCATCAGCCGCCCAAGAGAGGCTGCAGCGCCTCCACCGTCAGGGGCCAGCCCGCGCGGCGCGACAGCACCTCCAGCGCCTTGATGAACTCCGCCGCGGACTGAAACCGACGCGCCCGGTCCGCGAACAGCGCCTTGCGCGCCACCTGCGCCGCGTAGTCCGGCAGGTCCGGCGACACCGTGGACAACAGCGGCACGCGCGCATCCCGCACCTGGTGCATGAGCTGCGCTTCGTTCTCGCCGGTGAACAGGCGACGGCCGCCCCACAGCTCCCAGAGCATCACGCCCACCGCGTACAGGTCCGTGCGCGCGTCCACCGCCTGGCCCAGCACCTGCTCCGGGCTCATGTACGGCAGCGTGCCGCGCAGCGCGCCGGACTCGCCGCGCATCATCCCTTCCACTTCCGCCACGCCGAAGTCGGTGAGCTTCACGTCGCCCTGGATGCCCAGGAGCACGTTGGCGGGGTTCACGTCGCGGTGGACGATGGTGGAGCCGTTCTCCCCCACCTTGGCGCGGTGGATGTAGTCCAGCGCCTTGAGCACGCACCACGCGATGTAGCAGGCGGACTCCGGCGGCATCGCGGCGCCCGCTTTGATCAGCAGCTCCTGCATGTAGCCGAGCGTCCGGCCACTCACGAGTTCCTGCACCATCAGGTAGTCGGGCCCGGCGCGGAACAGCCGGAAGGTCCGCACGATGTGCGCGTTGCGCAGGCGCACCGTGAGCTTCGCCTCGTCGACGAAGGCCTTCACATACGCGGGGTCGTTGCGGAAGGACGGGTGCAGCCGCTTGATGACGACTTCCTCGGGCTCGCCCGGGGAGCGCTGCGTCGTCTCGCGCGCGCGTGCTTGATACACCTCCGCCATGCCGCCGACCGCCAGCCGGCCGACCACTTCATAGCCACCCAGGTCCGGAGCTTCCGCCACGGCGGTAACACTATCCCGGTTCCGGAGCGGACCCCACTATTCCGCTACCAGGGAGGCGAAGAGGGACTCGTACTTCCGGGCGGACGCCGCCCAGGAGAAGTCCTTGCCCATCCCCCGACCCCGGAAGTCGCCCAGGCGCACGGGATCCGCGTAGAGGGCCAGCGCCCGGCGGATGGCGGCCAGGAGCGCCGAGCGGTGGAAGGACTCGAAGAGGATTCCGTTGCCGTCCAGCCCCCCCTCCACCGTGTCCACCAGCCCGCCCGTGGCCCGGACGATGGGCACCGTTCCGTAACGCAGTGAATACATCTGGTTCAGGCCGCACGGCTCGTAGCGGCTGGGCATCAGGAAGAAGTCCGACCCCGCCTCCACCAGATGTGACAATTCCGGGTCGAACCCGATGTGCACCCCCACCTGCTTCGGGAATCTCGCCTGCAACGCGAGCAGGCCCGCCTCCAGGACCGGATCGCCGTTGCCCACCGCCACGAAGCGCAGGTCCGCCTGGAGCGCCGCGGGCAGCGTCTCCAGGAGCAGGTCCACGCCCTTCTGCCACGCCAGCCGGCTCACGATGCCGAACACCGGCGCCCCGGTGTCCCCGGACAGCCCGAAGCGCTCCAGGAGGGCGCGCTTGCAGGCGGCCTTCCCGCCCAGGTCGTCCGGCCCGTAGCGCTCCGGCAGGTAGGAGTCCGTGCGGGGGTTCCACTCGTGCGCGTCGATGCCGTTGAGGATGCCGGTGAGCGCGTGCGAGCGCCGCCGCAAGAGGCCATCCAGCCCGTAGCCCTGCTCCGCCGTCTGGATTTCACGCGCGTACGTGGGCGACACGGTGGTGAGCGCCTCGGAGAAGACGAGCCCCGACTTGAGGAAGTTCACCTGGTCGTAGAACTCCACGCCGTCCGGGGTGAACAGGTCCCAGGGCAGCCCCAGGTCCTCCATCGTCCCCTTGGGGAAGTGCCCCTGGTAGGCGAGGTTGTGGATGGTGAAGACGCACTTCGCGCGGGCGAGCGGCGTGCCCTGGAAGCCCCGGCGCAGCGCCACCGGGACCAGGCCCGTCTGCCAGTCGTGCAGGTGGATGATGTCCGGGAAGAAACGCAGCCGCTGCGCGGCCTGGAGCGCCCCGATGCACAGGTAGGCGAAGCGGCGGGGGTTGTCCGGGAACTCCCCGCCCCCATCGCCGTAGAGCCCCTTGCGTCCGCCGAAGAAGGCCTCGTTCTCCAGGAAGAGCACCTCCAGGCGTTCGGAGAGGCGCGCGGACAGGACGGGGCCCCCCGCCTCACCGAAGGGGAAGCGCAGCACCAGGGACTGGCCGGTGGGCTCCAGGTGGCCGGTGTTGCGCACGTCCTGGTAGCGGGGCGTGACGATCTTCACGTCGTGCCCCAGCGCGGCCAGCGCCGTGGGCAGGGCCCCTGCGACGTCGCCCAGCCCCCCCGTCTTCGAGAAGGGGGTGACCTCCGAGGCGATGAAGAGAATCTTCATGAACACACGATCGCGGGTCCAGACAGGGAGTCAACCGCGAACGTGCGCCCCGAGGTGGGGTTTCCTATGGTGCGGCGCGTGACAATCCCGCCCGACCCCATCCAGCGCTTCGCCGAACTCTTCGCCCAGGCAAAACAGGCCATCCCCGTGGACCCCAACGCCATGGTGGTGGCGTCGGTGGACAACGAGGGCCGCCCGAGCGCCCGCGTGGTGCTGCTCAAGGACTTCGATGCGCGGGGCTTCGTCTTCTTCACCAACTTCCACAGCCGCAAGGGCCGCCAGCTCACCGCGCACCCGCACGCCGCGCTCTGCTTCCACTGGCAGCCCCTGGAGCAGCAGGTGCGCATCGAGGGTCGGGTGGAGCAGGTGACGGACGCGGAGGCGGACGCGTACTTCCAGAGCCGGGCGCGGGGCAGCCAGATTGGCGCGTGGGCCAGCCTCCAGAGTGAGGAGCTGCCGAACCGCGAGCTGCTGGATGCGCGCGTGGCGGAGGTGGAGGCCCGGTTCCAGGGCAAGCCGGTGGAGCGCCCCCCGCACTGGAGCGGCTTCCGCGTGGTGCCGGAGCGCATCGAGTTCTGGCACGCCCGCCCCAGCCGCCTGCACGAGCGCAACGTGTACCTGCGCGACGGCGAAGGCTGGAAGACGCAGATGTTGTTCCCCTGAGCGGGGACGCACTACCAGGGGATCTCCGCGCCCTCGTAGTCGAAGAAGCGGCCGGAGTGCTCCATCGAGACGCCGTCGATGACCCGGAGCATCCCGCGCACCGAGTCGTCCGCCGGCAGCGGCGCGTCCTGGCCGCCCATGTCCGTCTGCACCCAACCCGGATGCAGCAGCACGCACGACAGCCCGTCCCGACGCAGGTCGTTGGCCATGGAGCGCACGCCCATGTTCAGCGCGGCCTTGGACATGCGGTAGGCGTACGCGCCTCCTTCCGTGTTGCTGGAGAGCGAGCCCATCCGCGACGTCACGTGCGCCACCTTGCGGCCGATACCCTGGCGCAGCGCGGGCAGCAGCGAGGAGGTGATCCGCAGCGGCCCGAGCGCGTTCACCGCGATCGTGCGCTCCAGGTCCTCGAAGTCCAGCTCGTGCAACCCCACCCACTGTCCCGACACGCCCGCGTTGTTGATGAGCACGTCCACCGGCTCGCGGCAGACATTCGCCGCGAAGGCGCGCACGCTGTCCGCGCTGGTGACCTCCAGCGAGTGGATCCGCAAGCGATTGCCTGCCTCGTGCAGCAGCGGCTCCAGTCGACGTGCCATCTCCGGGGCGCGCACGCCCGCGTCGACAGTCTCTCCTCGCCGCAGCAGTTGCTGCACGAACTCGAAACCGATTCCGCGGCTGGCTCCCGTGATCACGTAGCGCATACCTGTATTAACGCGCGGGGTAGCGCTCCTTGGCAAAGCACCTCCCTTCGCACTAAGGCGCCCGTGGGTGCTCACCTCACGACAGCAGGGGTAGGACGACATGACGGTCGCGGTCATCGGCGGGGGGCTTTCAGGACTGGTCCTGGCTCACAGATTGCGGTCGCGCGGCACGGCTGCCGTGCTGCTGGAGTCCTCGTCGCGCGTGGGCGGAAACGTGCAGACCCGCACAGAGGGGGACTACCTCCTGGAAGCCGGACCCAACAGTTTCCTGGACCGGGAGCCCACCACCCGTTCACTGACGGAGACCCTGGGTCTTGAAACACGCATCCGTCCGGCGGATGCAGCGGCAAAAAACCGCTACATCTTCACTCGCGGTGCGCTCCGAAAGGTGCCGTCATCACCGCCCGCGTTCCTGAAATCCGACGTGATTTCCCTGTCCGCGCGCCTGCGGGTGCTGGCGGAGCTGTTCAGCGGCCGTGGCCCCACGGGCGTGGATGAAACACTGGCGCAGTTGGGCCGGCGTCACCTGGGCCGCGAGGCGACGACGGTGCTGCTGGACGCGTTCCAGACGGGCATCTACGCGGGCGACCCGGAGAAGCTCAGCGCGGAGGCCACCTTCCCGCAGCTCGTGAAGTTCGAGCGGGACCACCGAAGCCTCATCCTGGGCGCCATCCGCTCCCAGCGCGCGGCGCGCAAGGCCCAGGCTCCAGCGCAAGAAGGCGGCCCCAGGTCGAAGCCCACCGGGCTCTTGAGTACCTTCGACAAGGGGCTGGGCGTGCTGGTGGACGCGCTGGCGGCGTCGCTGGGCGACACGGTGCGCACCGACGCGAAGGTGGAGGGCCTCACGCGGACGGCGGACGGGTGGAAGGTCCAGGTGCGGGAGCGAGGACAACCCGTGGAGTTGCTCGCGTCCCAGGTCGTGCTGGCGGTGCCCGCGCACGTGGCGGCCGACCTGCTGCGTCCGCTGGACGCGCCCCTGGCGGGGACACTGGAGGGCATCGGGTACGCGCCCATCGCCGTGGTGCACCTGGGCTTCGCGCCGGGGGCGACGGCGAAGCCGGACGGGTTCGGGTTCCTGGTGCCGGCGGTGGAGGGCAAGGCGGTGCTGGGCACCATCCATGTCTCCACCACCTTCCCCTTCCGCGCGGAGGGCGGGCGGGTGCTGCTCACGTGCCTGATGGGCGGCACGCGCAAGCCGGAGGTCGTCGCGCGGGACGAGGACGCACTGGTGGCGCTGGCGCGCGAAGAGTTGAAGGCGATGACGGGCCTCACCGCGACGCCGGAGCTGACGCAGGCCGTCCGCTGGCCGCGCGGCATCCCCCAGTACACGGTGGGCCACCTGGGGCGGGTGGAGGCCCTGGACACCGGACTGAAGCGCTGGCCCGGCCTGCACCTCACCGGCAACGCGTACCGGGGCGTGGGCGTCAACGACTGCATCCGGGAGGCGACCCGGCTGGCGGATGCGCTGGGGTAGCGGCGCAAGGAGCGGCCGGGGGCCCGGGAGCGACCGCTCACCTCGATTCCTCGACGGCCGGGTGCAACCCTCCCCCCGGGGCCCCTGGGGCGCGGACAGAGTGCGTGGGCATGTTTCATGGACACTGGAGAAACCCCCCATGTTCTCACTGCGCTCGCCGCTCCTGTTCGTGCTCTCCGTCCTCTTCTTCCCGGCAGTCCTCGCCAGGACGCTCGCCCTGGACCTGGTCCCGGCGCCCGTCCCCCGGCACTAGGACGCCGGACGGTGTAGCCTTCCGCTGGAGCATGTCGGAGACGCCGGAAGGCTCCATCGTTCGCGCCACGCTGCGCGCCCTCGTCGCGCCGTGGCGGCTGGTTCCCATCGTCCTGGTGTCGCTGCCGCTGCTGGCGGCCCAGGTGCGCTGGAGCCTGGACCCCCATGCGTTCTGGCTGGGCCTGCTCCTGTGCCTGCTGTGCGTCGCCGTCGCGCCCGTGTCCTACCGGGTGCTGTTCCCTGAAGGGCTGGACCTGAGCCATGGCGGCATCCGCCTGCTGCTCTACGGGGCAGTGGGCTGCGGCGTGGTGCTGTCCGTGGGCTACGCCCTGCCCCGCGTCACCCAGATGCAGCCCACGTTCCTGTCGGAGCCGTACAACCTGGCCATCTGCGGCGGCCTGTTCCTCGTGGCCGGCTGGGGCCTGGGGCGGGACATCGGCTTCGAGGAGACGCTGCTGCGCGAGCGAGCGCGTGCCACCCGCTTCGCCTGGGAGGCCGAGCAGGCACAACTGCTGGCCATCCGCAGCCACCTGGATCCGCACTTCCTCTTCAACACGCTCAACGCCATCGCGGAGTGGTGCCGCGAGGACGGCGCCGTCGCGGAGGCCGCCGTGCTGCGGCTGTCCACGATGCTGCGCTCGGTGCTCGCGGGCGTGCGCAGCGTCACCTGGCCGCTGTCCCAGGAGCTGGAGTTGATGCGCACGCTGTTCGACCTGCACCTGTTGCGCGACCCGGACCTGTTCCAGCTCCACATGACGGTGGCCGAAGGGCTGGGCGACGTGCCCGTGCCGCCGCTGCTCTTGCTGCCCCTCGCGGAGAACGCGGTGAAGCACGGGCCCGCGTCCGGGCACCGGGGCTCGATGCGCGTGGACGTAGCGGCCCGCGACGGAGGGGTGGTGGTGTCCATCGACAACCCCGGCGCCTCCAAGGGGCCGCGCGAGGGCAGCGTGGGATTGCCCACCGTGGAGCGCCGGCTGGCACTCGCGTATGGCGGACAGGCCTTGCTGGCGCTGGAGAGCGCGGACGGGCGCACCCGTGTCACCGTCACCCTGCCCCGCAGGGGCCCCCAACCTGGAGTCCTCACGTGAGAGAGCCCCTGCGCGTCCTCATCGCCGATGACGAACTGCTGGCCCGCAAGCGACTGTCCCGCCTGTTGGCCGCGCTGCCGGATGTGAACGTGTGCGGCGAAGCGGTGGATGGGGACTCGGTGCTCGCCGCGGTGCGCGCGGGCGGCGTGGACGTGGTGCTGCTGGACATCCACATGCCGGGCCTGAGCGGCCTGGATGCGATGGCCCTGCTGCCGGCAGGAGGGCCGCACGTCATCTTCTGCACCGCGCACGCGGAGCACGCGGTGAACGCCTTCGAGCACGGCGCGGTGGACTACGTACTCAAGCCCGTGGAGGCGGCGCGGTTGCAGAAGGCGCTGGAGCGCGCCCGGGCCCGGCAGCCGGTTCTCGCGCAGCCCGCTGTTCCGGCCGCTCGGGCGAAGAACGTCACTGTTCCGCCGCCGCCGGCCTCCGGAGGAATGGGGCCCGCCTTCGCACGGCTGCCCATCCCCACGCGTCAGGGGCTGGTGCTGGTGTCACCGGACGCCATCTCCCACGCGTCGCTGGAGGATGAGCTGGTCACGGTGTTCACCACGCAGGGGGACTTCCTCACCGACTTCACCCTCAACGAGTTGGCGGACAAGCTGCCCGCCGAGCACTTCCACCGCGTGCATCGGCGCGCGCTGCTCAACCTGTCGCACGTGACGCGGCTGGAGCCGCTGGAGACGGGCGGCTACCTGGCGCGCACGGCGCGGGGGCACTCGGTGGAGGTGAGCCGCCAGTCCGCGCGCGAGCTGCGCCGCATGCTGGGCCTGCGCAAGGGCGCGGAGGACGAGGGCTGAGCACGCCCCCGCCCCGCCTTCCTCGTCAGTTCCAGACGAACAACTGGTGCACCTGCCCGGCGTCGTCGCCCAGCGTGTCCACCAGCGCCTGCCTCGCGGGCCCCGGGAGTTCCGCGCCACCGCGGGCGCAGCGGGCCGCCTCCTCGCGGGTCAGTGCGGGCGCGGAGCAGAAGGAGTCCTGCCAGCGCGCCAGGAGCGTGCGGAAGAAGGTCTGCTCGTAGCCCTGGAGTTCGCCGTCCAGCCACCCGTCCTTGCTGGGCTGCGCGAACTTCTGCGGCCTCACGTTGCCCGGGTCGAAGGTGATGTTGTGGTCGTAGCCAGACGCGGTCAGCGTCTTCTCCGCCTTCACCGCCAGGGGTGCGTGCTGTTCCTGGAGCACCGCCTGGGCCACCACCGCGAAGTGGTACTCCACCTCCCGGAGCAGCGCCCGGTACTCGAAGGCGCGCGGCACCTCGCGGTACTTCGTCACCTCCACCGTCGTCTTGTACTCCACCGTCTTCTTCTGGGTGACGAGCCGCTTCTTCATCACCCCCTGCTCCTCGTACGCCTCCTCCACCGAGTACGGCACCTCCGCCGTCGCGGTGCGGTCCTCGTGGTCGGTGTACGGCACCTGCTCCGTCCACGGCGCCGTCAGCGACACCGGCTGGCTGCTGCGGTCCTCGCTGAAGCTGCCCTCCAGCATGAGCGGCACGCGGCGCGTGGAGGCCTCCGAATACCAGGGCGAGGCTTCGAACGCGCCCGACATCCGCGCCATCAGGTATTTGACGACGTCGTTGCTGATGCCATCCACGGACACCTGGAACACGGGCACGCCCAGCGCCTCCGGGAACAGCGGCGCCCGGGGCGCGTCCTGCTGATAGTGCCGGCAGTAGCGCGACACCAGCTCCGCCCAGTGCGCGGTGCCCACCGAGGGCGCCTGCTTCAGCCGGGCGCACGTCGCCGCGCCGCCCTGCTGCACCGCCTCCTCCATGTCCCGCCGGATGGGTGACATCTCCGCGTGGGCCAGCAGCGCGCGCTTGCGGTTCAGGTGCGACTCCGCCGTCAGCGCGTGGCCCCGCTTCGCCTGTTCGACGATGAGCTGGCGCAGGTGCTGGTGCGTGCCCGCCATCTCCTCCAGCAGCGAGCTCTCCATGCCGCCGTCCAGCTTGGAGTTCCACTTCACCTTGTAGGCGAGGAACTGCTCCAGGTTCTGCTCCGCGTCCTCGTCTCGCCCCTCCACCCGGGCCTGCCGCGACCAGGAGAGCAGTTGGGACAGGCCGCGCCAGCGCAGGTCATCCAGCGAGGAGCGCAGCGACGGGTCACTGGGCGAATCCTCGACGACCTTCACGTACAGCTCGGCCGCCTCGACGAAGCGGCCCTTCTCCGCCAGGTCGTTCGCCCTGCTCCGGACGGTGGAGCACGCGGTCACCGTGCTCGCCAACACGAGCAGCGGCACGAGGAAGAACTTCCGGCGCAGGCCGGAGCGGAGGGACGGGGACACGGAGGCGATCACGAACGGCACCCTTCAGCGCGTGGCGTGTGGCACGCGGGCTGACGACCAGGATGAGTGCCATATTCACCGCGACGCCCCGGTCCCGACAAGGGCCCCCCGGGTCAGCCCTGGCTCCTCCAGCCCCGGCCGCCGCTCAGTCCACGGGCCACGTGTGCACCGGCAGCCCCTCCTCCGCGTGCTGGAGGTAGCGCTCCAACAGGGCGGCCATCGCGTCCGGCCGGGGCATGTGGGCCTCCAGCTTCGCCAGCACCTCCCGCTGCCAGCGCGACCCGGTGCGCCGCAGGGCCACCCGCTGCGCGATGATGTCCAGCATCGCGTCCGCCTCTTCCGGGTCCACCCCGTGCTCCGTCAGGCCGCGCCGCGCCACCGGCAGGAGCTGCTTCACCAGGTCCACCACCGGCACCGGCCGGGGGCTGGGCGCGACCTCCGCCGGCCACAGCATCACCGCGTCCAGGCCCTTTTGCGCCGCCTGCTTGAAGTTGCGCCGCGCCTGCCAGAAGGGCAGCGCCGGCAAGAGCGCGTCCACCCGCTCCGCCAGCCCCAGCGTCAGGCCCAGCAGGAACGCCCCGTTGGCCACCATGTCCACCAGGGTCGGGCCCGCGGGCAGCGCTCGCAGTTCGATGCGCACGTGTCCGTCCCCGTGCGGATCATAGATGGCCCGGTTCCACGACCAGACGGTGCTCTGGTGCAGCCGCAGCTCCGCCAGCCCCGGCACGCCCCCCGCCGCGACGACCTCCAACGGGGACTCGTCGCCCACCACCGGCAACAGCGGCGGATAGAGCGCCACGGCCTCGGAGAACAGCTCGTGCACGCCCTCGCGCACCCAGCCGTGGCCGAACGTCACGCGCGGGTGCAGGTGGGCCACGTCATCCCCGGCCTCGCCCCGGTCGTCGGTGGCCTGCTGGAAGAGCGCCACGCGCGTCTCCTCCCAGAGGCGCTTGCCCAGGAACAGCGGCGAATTGCCCGACGCCGCCAGCACCGGCGCCGTGGCCAGTTGCGCGGCGTTGTACACGTGCGCGAAGTCCTCCGGCGCCACGCGCAGGTGGAACTGGAGCGACGTGTTCGCCCCCTCCAACGTCACGTCGTCCCAGGAGAGGTTGAGCGTGTCATCGCCCGCGATGGCCACCTGGAAGGGGCCGTTGCGCCGCTTGCGGATGGCCGCGTTCAGGGCCCGGTAGCGGGCCTGCTGCGTGAGCGCCCCCTTGCCCAGGTCCGCCTGCCGGAGCGTGGGCAGGATGCCGATGGCCGCCACGCGCGCGCCCTGCGTCGCCGCCGCGCGCCCCAGCTCCTTCAGCACGTCCTCGAACTCCGCCCGCAGCGCGGTGAACGGCCGCCCCGCCAGCAGCGACGGCCGCACGTTCATCTCCATGTTGAAGCGGTTGATCTCCAGCGTGAGCCGTTCGTCCTTCGACTGGGCCAGCACCAACTGGTTCACCGGCAGCGGGTAGCCCGCGCGGTCCACCAGGTACACCTCCAGTTCCGCGCCCATCGTCGTGGGCCCCACGCCGAAACCGGGGCGGCGCAGCAGTGCCCGCAGGGCCTCCAGGCTCTCCGCGAGCCGCTGCACGAACCGCTCGTGCTCCTTCGGCGTGAACTCCTCCTGCTGGATGGCGAGTCCCATAGACCTTCCACGATTGGCACGACGCGCCGCGCTGGCACGCGAGGTGTCACCCGCTGGACGCCGCACCGTCCCCGGAAGCGTTCGCCAGGGCCCACACGCTCCCCTGGTCGCCCTCCGAGCCGGTTCGAAGCCCGAGCCCGGGTGCGCGAGGGCACGGGTGTGTTATCTCGGCTTCGTCATGTCGGACGCCCCCACCGCCCCCAACCTCTACGACCTGCCGCGCCCCGCGCTGGACGCGCAGTTGGCCGGCTGGGGCTTCAGCCCCCAGTACCGCGAGCGCGTGTGGACGGGGCTGTACCGCGACGGGGTGATGGCCCTGGGCGACGTGACGGGCCTGCGCCCGGACCTCCAGGCCGTGCTCCAGGAGCGCGCGCGGCTGGGCCACCTGGCCACGCACCACGAGAGCTTCAGCAGCGACGGCCTCACCCACAAGCTGCTGTTGCGCCTGCACGACGGGCAGACCATCGAAACGGTGCTGATGCGTTTCAAGGGCCGCGCCACCGTGTGCGTGAGCACGCAGGCCGGGTGCGCCATGGGCTGCGTCTTCTGCGCCACCGGACAGATGGGCCTGTCGCGCCACCTGACGCCGGGCGAAGTGGTGGGCCAGGTGCTCCACGTCACGCGCATCCTCAAGGCGCAGGGAGAGACGCTGCGCAACATCGTGCTGATGGGCATGGGCGAGCCCCTGCACAACTACGACAACACGATGGCCGCGATGGACATCCTCGTGGACCCCAAGGGGCTCGCGCTGGCGCCGCGCTTCATCACCCTGTCCACCGTCGGCGTGGTGCCCGGCATCATCCGGCTGGCGGACGAGGCGCGCCCGGTGCAACTCGCGGTGAGCCTTCACGGCGCCACCGACGCGGAGCGCGCCGCGCTGGTGCCCGCGGGCCGGCGCTGGCCTCTCAATGAACTGATGGACGCGTGCCGCTACTACGTGGAGAAGCGCAAGCGGCGCATCTTCTTCGAGTGGACGCTCATCTCCGGCCGCAACGACACCGCCGAACACGCGCACCACCTGGGCGCGCTCTTGCACGGGATGGACGCGCACGTGAACGTCATCCCGCTCAACCCCACCGTGGGCTATGACGGTGGGCCCAGCGTGCCGGACGCGGTGCGCGCGTTCCAGGACGTGCTCACCTCCTATGGGGTGCCCAGCACGGTGCGCCAGCGCAGGGGCATCGACATCGACGCGGGCTGCGGCCAGCTCAAGGCCGCCGTGGAGCGCAAGCCCCGCCGCCCCCTTCCCGTCGCGTCCTGAGCAACCCGCCGGAGCACGCGGGGTCGCTCGACACACCCGGGCACGTCCATCCGACCTGCCATGTCACCCCCCTCCAGTAGCGTCCGCCCCGCCCCCACGTACAACATCACGTGTGGGCCTTCGCGCATTTCCAGGGCCCCTTGCATGGCACTGGCTCGTGGGCACATTCTTCACGACGGCTTCCACGCAACCCCAACGGCTTTCCCGGAGGAGGTGGGCATGCTTTCCATCCAGGAGCACGGCACGGTGGAAGAGGCGAGCAGCAATCTGCTCGACTTCATCCTCATCCCCGACAACTGGCTCGAACAGGCGGCGCCGCAGCCGGAGGGCTCTGCTTCGTGGCCTGCGTCGGACATGCAGTACCAGCGTCGCGTGGGCACCCTGCGCATCTGCGCGTCGGTGGACGTCGCGCCGTCGCTGGACGTCACGCTCCACATCGCGTTTCGCGCGCCCGGGCTCACGCCCATCAAGGCGGCGGACCACCTGGAGAGCTTCCTCAAGCAGCGCCTGCCGCTGACGCCCAACAGCGAGTGGCAGGTGGAGGTGGATGATCGCCGGTGGATCCACTTCTCGCGCCGCTACGCGGGCACGCACCTGCTGGCCTGACCTCCACCGGAGGTCAGGCAGTCCCCGCCGCTCGCGCGCCTGCCGTTTCGCCTACAGCGACATCTGGTAGTGCCGCAGCGGCTGGGCCACGTTCTTCACCGGCGTCTCGGTGAGGGCCCCGAACTGGAGCTTGCGCACGAAGGGCTCCTGGGACGTCTTCAGCGCCTCGTGCACGCTCTGCATCACCAGCGTTTCGCGGAAGCCCGCCAGGGACTGGAGCCGCGCGGCCTGGTTCATCCCGCTGGAGAAGGCCGTGTAGTTGCGGTTGGGACCGAAGAGGCCGCAGTTCGCGGTCGCCAGGTTCACGCCCACCGCCACGCCCAGCCCCGGCAGCCCCACCCGCTGACACAGGGCTGAAACCTCCTCGCGCGCGCCCAGCTCCGCGGTGAACGCCTGGATGTCGCACGCGGCGCGCACGGCGGCCTCCGCGCGGCGCACCCGGTCCGTCTGGAAGAACGGCGGGCCGAAGAGGCCGATGACGCAGTCACCCACCATCTTGTCGAACACGCCCCCGTGCGCCCAGATGCAGTCCACGGCGCGCGCGCTCCACTCGTCCACGAAGCGGCCGATGCTGCGGGGGCTGTCGAAGCCCTGCTCGCAGATGCGCGTGAAGCCATTGATGTCCGCGAACAGGATGCCCACCTCCTGCTCCTGCGCCCGCAGGTGCCGCGCGTAGTCGGGGTCTTCCAGCAGCGAGTCGATGGCCACCGTGGGGAAGAACTGCGACAGGTGGATGCGCTCGCGGTTGTAGTCCAGCAGGCGCTGGCTGAGCGTGGAGGCCAGCACGCGGATGAGGTCCATCGCGTACGCGGAGAAGCCTTCATTGCTCCAGACGACGATCTTGCCCAGGGGCTCGCTGCGCGCCCCCGCGGAGATGAGCACCGCCTCCGTGGTGCGCCCGTCGAACAGGCGCTTGAGCACGCCCGCGTCGCCGTGCAGCAGCCGGGCGCCGTGCTGGTGCAGCAGCGTCTCCAGCGGGGCGCTGGGCTGCTCCCCGCTCTCGTACTCCAACTGGCCGTGGCGGTACGTGCGGTAGTGCAGCACGTGCGGCTGCACCGCGTCGCGGTAGAGCAGGAGGAAGCCCGGCAGGCGCACGCGCTGCGCCAGCGTGCGCACCGCCTGGTCCATGCCCGCTTCGAAGACGGGATTGGCCAGGTGCTCGTTGCACTGGAGGATGACCTGGTGCTTCTCCGACGCGGTGTGGACCAGCATCAGCACCGTGTCCAGCTCCTCCGCCAGCGCGTCCAGCGTGCGCACCTGACGGGCGCGGGTCTCCACGTCGCCGGGCAGACCCGCGAAGAGCAGTCCCATCGTGCCCACCGGGGAGCCCGCCACGTCCAGCGTCTGGGTGACGAGCGTGTGGCCCTCGTGGGCGCGCACGCCCGCGGACCCCGCGAGCAGCGAGCCCGGGAAGACGCCGCCCCAGTCGCCCTCGCTCCAGGTCTGCTCCACCAGCTCCTCGTCGCGCGTGGTGAGGGCGATGGCGCGCGCGCCGGTGTGCTGGAGCAGCACGGGGAAGCAGCGCCGGAAGCACTGGGTGAGCGTTTCGCGCTCCCGGAGGCTCTCCTCCAGGAGGTCGTCCGCGACACGCCCGAGCTGGCGCAGGAAGCGGTACTCCTCCAGGGACAACTCAGCGGGTGGGGCGTTGGGCGCGGGGGTCATGTGGGCCCCTTGTACCGAAGCCCGTGGGCCCTGTCACAGGACCGGCGAGTGCTTCGTTCCCCCCACCACCACGCCGCCTTCCACGTCGATGAGCCAGTAGCCCTCGCGGCCCGCCTGGGTGGAGGACCCCGCCCCGAACAGGTGGGGCCGGTCCTGGGTGGCCGGGTGGTGGTAGCGCTGGTGGATGTGGCCATGGAGCACCGCGAAGCGCGGGCCCGGCAGCAGCTTCAAGAGGGCGTCCGCGTCGCGCAGCCCGTGGTGCCAGCCATCCGCGTGGTCGGAGGCGTTGCGCGGCGCGTGGTGCACCACCACCAGGATGGCGCGCCCGTCCAGGCGGGGGTCCGTCAGCAGGGCCGCCAGCCCTTCGAGCTGCGCGGGGCCGACGGTGCCGTAGGACAGTCCGGGCGTGGGCAGGGGCCGCGCCGAACACAGCCCCACCACCGCGGCGCCCTCCCCCACCAGGCGCACGAAGGGGAAGGCGCCCTCGCGGCGGTATTCGGGCAGGTCGCTCTCCAGCAGGTGGCCGAAGTGCTGGGCGAAGCGGCCGCTCTGGTGGGCCCCCGGGGTGAACACGTCGTGGTTGCCGGGGATGACGGTGCAGCGCGAGGGCTGCTGGACCAGGGGCCCCAGCGCGGCGCGGGCGGCGCGGAACTCGCCCTCCAGTGCGTAGGCGGTGAGGTCGCCGGAGAGGATGAAGTGGTCCACGCCGGGCGCCTGCCCCTCGCGCGCGATGGCGGAGAGCGTGTGCTGCGCGTGGCGGTAGGCCTTCGCGCGTCCGCCGGCCGTCAGCTCGACGAGGGCCACCCAGCGCCGCCAGCCCAGCTTGTGCAACGGGAGGGCGAAGTAGTCCTCGGTGATGTGGACGTCGGAGCAGTGCAGGAAGCGCATGGACGGGGTCACGCGGAAGGGAACGCCAGAGGACGGCGGGGCATTCTCTCCCAGTCGCGCGGAGGAGGAAGTTATGGTCGCGCCCACGATGAGAGGACGTTTCGCGCCCAGCCCCACCGGGCGGATGCACCTGGGCAACATCCGCAGCGCGCTCCTGGGCTGGCTCCAGGCCCGGGCCGCGGGAGGCGCGTTCCTGTTGCGCATCGAGGACCTGGACCGCGCGCGCTGCAAGCCCCAGTTCCTGGAGGACCTCTACGCGGACCTGCGCTGGCTGGGCCTGGACTGGGACGAGACCCCGCTGGTGCAGAGCGCCCGCGACGACGTGTACCGCGAGGCCCAGGCGAAGCTCGAGCGCGAGGGCCTCATCTACCCGTGCTTCTGCACGCGCGCGGAGATCGCCCGCGCGGCGAGCGCGCCCCACGGCCTGTCCGACGAAGGCCCGCGCTACCCGGGCACCTGCGCGCACCTCACCTTGGAGCAGGTCTCCGAGCGCTCCCGCACGCGCGCACCCGCGTACCGCTTCCGCGCCCGTCCCGGCGAGGTGCGCTTCACCGACGACCTGATGGGCCCCTACGTCCAGGATGTGCAGGCGCTGGTGGGGGACTTCGTGGTGCGCCGCAACGACGGCGTGGCCAGCTACCAGCTCGCGGTGGTGGTGGACGACGCGGACAGCCGCATCACCCATGTCCTCCGGGGCGATGACCTGTTGCCCTCCACGCCCCGGCAGCTCCAGCTCTACGAAGCGCTGCGCCTGCCCGCGCCGGACTTCCTCCACGTGCCGCTGGTGATGGGCGAGGACGGCAAGCGGCTGGCGAAGCGGGACGGGGCGTTCGCGCTGGCGGAGCTGCGCGCGCGCGGCCGGCCTCCCGAGCACGTCCTGGGCCTGCTCGCCGCGTGGAGTGGCCTGGGCGATGGCAGCCCGGTGTCCCTGCCCTCGCTGGTCGCCCGCTTCGACCCGAACGTGCTGCCGCACGCGCCAGTGGTGGCGCGCGAGTCACAGCTCCTGGATGCGCTAGGGCTGCGCTGATGCAAGCGTGCCGTCCGCCCCGCCCTCCGGGGTGGAGCGGCCGTACAGAAGTGAAATGAAAGCGTTCAAGTGGTGCGCACCTTCATTCCAGACACGTACGTCCTCGCCGTGACGACCGCGGCAGGCGACACACGGAAGCGAGGGTGCAGACCAATGGCAACCATTGTCGAAAGCGAACGCGCCGGAATCATCAGGGAACGCTCCGGAGGCATCCCGGCCATTCCGGGCACGGCCTCCAAGCTCAGTTGGGGGGCCATCTTCGGGGGCACCTTCGTGGCGCTGGGGGTGTGGATCCTCCTGTACACGCTGGGGCTCGCCCTGGGCCTGTCGTCGGTGGATCCCGGCGACGCGAGCAGCGCGAAATCCGCGGGCATCTTCACCGGCATCTGGAGCGTCATCGTGCCGCTCGTCGCCCTCTTCGTGGGCGGGGTGGTGGCCGCGCGCACAGCGGGCATCGTGGACAAGGCGGGAGGCGCGCTGCACGGCGCGGTGCTGTGGGGCCTGACGACGCTCGCGGGCGTCATCGTCCTGGGCATGCTGCTGTCGTCGGTGATGGGCGCGGTGTTCAACGTCGGCAAGGCGGCGGTGGGCGCTGGCGGCGCGGCGGCGGTGGGCGCCGTGACGGGTGGCGGCAACGCGGCGCAGGCGTTCGGCCTGAATGCCAATGACGCGCTCGCGCCGGTGAACCAGCGGCTGCGACAGGAGGGCAAGCCCGCCATCACGGCGAACCAGTTGGAGGCGGCGACCAAGGACATCGTCACCGAGGGCGTGCGCCAGGGCCGGATGGACCGAGAGCTGCTGGTGAGCAACATCGCGCAGAACACCAACCTGTCGCGCGCGGACGCCGAGGACGTGGCCAACCGCGTGGAGATGCAGGTGGATCAGGCCAAGGCCAAGGCCGGTCAGGTGGGCCAGGACGTGCAGCAGGGCGCGCTGAAGGTCGCGGACCAGTCCGGCCGCGTCTTCTGGGGCCTCTTCGCCGGGCTGCTCCTGGGGCTCGTCGCCGCGGTGCTGGGCGCCACCCTGGGCGTCAGCCGCCGCCAGCGCATCCTCGGGGAGGGCGTGGTCGCGACGACGACCACCACCACGACCCCGCCGACGACGCCGACGTCGCGTCGCGAGGTGTACCCGTAGTCTCGGGCGCTCGCGTGCATCCCCGCTTCACGGTGAACCCGTGAGGCGGGTATGACACGCGGGTGGCGCCCTCGCACCGCACCCTCCTCCACTGGCTCGTCATCCCCGGCGTGAGCCTGGGCCTGCTGCTGCTGTGCGCGCTCGTGGCGTCCTGGCTCACGCGGCCCGCCGAAGCCCCGGAGGAACCGTACGCCGAGCCGCACGTCCTCGCGCCGGCGCCGCCCCCGGTCGCCTCACCCCGCGCGCCGGTCC
>NZ_RAVZ01000440.1 GCF_003611635.1 Corallococcus terminator
CGTCATCGCGGGGGCGGGCTCCGGCAAGACGCGCACGCTCACGTACCGGGTGGCGCGCATGCTGGAGCGGGGCGTTCCCCCGGACTCGCTGCTGCTGCTCACGTTCACCAACAAGGCCGCGCGCGAGATGCTCCGCCGCGTGGAGGAGCTGGCCGGCGGCTTCGCGGACGTGGGCCGGCTCATGGGCGGCACCTTCCACCACGCCGCGCACCTGCTGCTGCGCGAACACGCGGGCGCGCTGGGCTTTTCCACCGCCTTCACGGTATTGGACCGCGAGGACTCTCGCGACCTGATGGCCACGTGCCTCGCCGAGCGCAAGCTGCGCAGCGACAAGCGCTTCCCGCGCCCGGACGCGCTGTTGGATCTGGTCTCGCTGGCCACGAACCTCCAGCAGCCGGTGTCCCAGGTGCTGGTGGAGCGCCGTCCCCAGATGCTCCCCGTCGCGCCCGAGGTGTTCGCCACCGCCCGCCGCTTCCAGCAGCGCAAGGCGCAGATGCACCTGATGGACTACGACGACCTGCTCGCTCACCTGAAGCGCCTGCTGGAGGAACACCCCGTCATCCGCGCGGAGCTCACGGCGCGCTTCCAGGGCGTGCTGGTGGACGAGTACCAGGACACCAACCGCCTCCAGGGCGACCTCGTGGACCTGCTCGTGGGCGAGCGCAAGAACCTCACCGTCGTGGGCGACGACTGCCAGTCCATCTACAGCTTCCGCGGCGCGGAGTTCACCAACATCATCGACTTCCCCCAGCGCTACCCCGGCTGCGGCATCTATCCGCTCACGCGCAACTACCGCTCCACGCCCCAGGTGCTGCGGATGGCCAACGCGGTCATCGCGCACAACACCCGCCAGTTCCCCAAGGCCCTCGTGTCCGACGGTGCCCCGGGCCCCGTGCCCCAGGTGGTCCCCACCCGCGACGTGCGGGGTCAGGCCGCCTTCGTCACCGAGCGCGTCCTCGCGCTGCGCGCCCAGGGCCAGCGGCTGGAGTCCATGGCGGTGCTCTACCGCGCCCATCTGCACTCGCTGGAGCTCCAGGTGGAGCTGGCGCGCAACGGCCTGCCGTTCCGGGTGCGCTCCGGGGTGCGCTTCTTCGAGCAGGCCCACATCAAGGACGCGCTCGCGCACCTGAGGTGGGTGCACAACCGCACGGATGAGATGGCCTTCAAGCGGCTCGTGCGAAGGCTCTCCGGCGTGGGCGCCGTCAGCACCGAACACCTGTGGACCGCCCTGGGCGCGCTGCCAACGGAGCTGACCCTCCCGGAGGCCCTGACGCATCCGGACGTCCTGGCCCACGTGCCGCGCAAGGCCCAGGCCGGGTTCCAGCGCTTCCAGGCCCTCATCACCACGCTCTGTGCCAGCGGACCGCGAGGCCCGGGGGCCCTGCTCGCGGACGTGCTCGCGGCGCGCGACGCCACGGCCGCCTCCGAAGTGGCCGACCTCCGCGCCCAGGACCTCCGCCAGCTCCAGGAGTTCGCCGGGCGCTCCGAGGACGTGCCCCGCTTCCTGTCCGACATCGCCCTGGTCGCCGAGTTCTCCGCGCAGGCGGCCCTGGACGGCGAAGTGCCCGACGACGTGCTCACCCTCTCCACGGTCCATCAGGCCAAGGGCCTGGAGTGGCGGTCCGTCTTCGTCCTGGGCCTCGTGGATGGGCGCTTCCCGCTGTCGCTCGCCACCCGGAGCCCCGAGGACGAGGAGGAGGAGCGCCGGCTCTTCTACGTCGCCGTCACCCGGGCTCGCGAAGCGCTCTGGCTCGTGTACCCCCACACCTCGTTGCCCCGGGAGGACGGACGCCTCCTCTTGACGCCCTCGCGCTTCCTGGCCGAGCTGCCCGTCGGTCCTGACGCGGTGTGCGAAACGCTGCCGCCCCCCGAACCCGACGGTCCGATCCGCGTCCGGGAGCTGGGACCGGATCCCGAACTGGAGCCGTAGGGCGGCCGGCCCCGGGGGCCCATGGGCCTCCGGACCGGGCCCCGGGGCCCCAGAGCCCCGGTGTCCAGCCAGCGACAGGGGGCGCTTGGCGTGCTGCCCGGTCGGAACTACAGCCAGGGAGGAAGCATCCGCCTAGAAACGCGCACGCGACGGCACGACGTGCTAGAGAGTGAGAACGGGCGCGGCCTCCCCCTGGCGTGCGCTCGCTGAACTTCATGGCGGACAGACCACGCATCGTCGGGATTGACCTGGGCACCACCAACACCCTGGTGGCGTCCGTGCGCAACCGCATCCCGAAGATCGTCCCCACGGATCGCGGCAATCTCATCCTGCCCTCCGTGGTCGCGCTCTCCTCCAAGAACGATCTCCTGGTCGGCGGCGTCGCCAAGGACCAGATGGTGACCAACCCCAAGAACACGCTCTGGGGCACCAAGCGGCTCATCGGCCGCAAGTTCCATTCGAAGGCGGTGGACGACCTCAAGGGGTACTTCCCCTACGACATCGTGGAGGACCCCAACGGGGACGCCGCGGTGACGATGGGCGGCAAGCTGTACTCGCTGCCGCAGATCTCCAGCTTCGTGCTCTCGCAGTTGAAGACCATCGCGGAGCAGTTCCTGGGCGGCCCCATCGACGCGGCCGTCATCTCCGTCCCGGCCTACTACAACGACAACCAGCGCAACGCGGTGAAGGAAGCCGGGCGGCTGGCGGGCTTCGACGTCAAGCGCATCGTCAACGAGCCCACCGCCGCGGCGCTCGCGTACGGCTTCAACCGGGGCCTGGATCAGAAGATCCTCGTCTATGACCTGGGCGGCGGCACCTTCGACGTCAGCGTGCTGCACCTGGCCGGCAACGTCTTCGAGGTGCTGGCCACCGGCGGCGACACGTTCCTGGGCGGCGCGGACTTCGACAACCGCATCATGGAGTACGTGCTGGAGCGCTTCCGCGACGAGACCAAGGTCGACCTCGCGGACCACCCCATCGCCCTGCAGCGCATCAAGAACGCCGCCGAGGCGGCGAAGATCGACCTGACGCTCATTCCGAACGTCGTCATCGACCTGCCCTACATCGAGGAGCGCAAGGGCAAGCCGTTGGACCTGCGCATCCCGCTCACCCGCGACTATCTGAACAACCTCACGGGCGACCTCGTGGATCGCACCTTCGAGATCTGCGACCGCGTGCTCGCGGAGAAGGGCATCTCCCGCTCGGAAATCGACGAGATCATCCTCGTCGGCGGCCAGAGCCGCATGCCGCTGGTGCAGCAGAAGATCCAGGCCCACTTCGGCAAGGCCCCGCGCAAGGGGGTGCACCCGGATGAGTGCGTGGCCCTGGGCGCGGCGCTGCTGGGCGACTCGCTGGGCAGCATCGACGCGGTGACGCTGCTGGACGCGCTGTCCATGCCCATCGGCTACGCGATGCCCAACGGCCGCGTGAAGCGCATCATCGAGAAGAACTCGCTCATCCCGATGGTGAAGAGCTTCCGCCTGCCGCCGCCCAAGGACGCGGGCTCGCCCTTCATCGAACTGGACATCTACCAGGGCGACAGCGACCTGATGGTGGACAACGAGTACCTGGGCACGGTGCGCGTGCCGGCCGCATCCGCGGGCCGGAAGATCGATTTCCGCCTCACCGAGGAGTGTCTGCTCCAGGTGCAGGTGGAGGACAACACCGGCACGTTGCGCAAGGTGGACCTGGCCACGCGCGACACGCCGGAGCAGTTGAAGAAGGCCCTGCTGGAGGTGTCCGCGCGCAACGCGCAGGCGGCCCCCTCCACCAGCACCGCGTCGAATGACGACCGGGGCCTCTTCTCCAGCATCAAGAGCATCTTCCGCAGGGGGTAGGGGAAGCGATGCCGAAGTTTCCGTCGAAGGAATGGCTGGACGAGGCCGTCCGGCTCACCAACTCGGATCCCGAATGCGCCATGGCCGGCAAGGGCTGGAAGGGCGACTTCGGGGCCATCATTGACGCGGAGCCGGGCAAGCTGGCGAAGCCCTTCGTGGTGCACGTCGTCCCCGGGGACTGCCGCATCGAGAAGGCCCGCGTGCTGTCGGATCCGGACGACCTGGAGGAGCTGGAGCCGGTGTACCTGGCGCGCGCGCCCTATTCCGTCTGGAAGCAGCTCCTGCTGGGCACGCTCGACCCCGTGGATGCCGTGCTCAAGCGCCGCATCTCCATGAAGGGCGACCTGCAACCCCTCATCGAACGCATGCGCTACAAGGGCATCGCGGACCGCGTCTTCGCCTCCCTGAAGACCGAGTTCCCTGACGGCACCTGACCAAGGAGCGCGCACCCCCATGGGCATCCGGGACACGTTGAAGAAGCAGGCACTGGGACTCTCTGGCAAGGCCATGGAGAAGCTCATGGGCGACGAGAAGCGCGCCATGGCGGTGGCCCAGGCCATCGGGAAGGTCCAGCGCGGCAAGCAGGCGCTCGACCGGGGGCAGGACGAGGTGATGAAGGCCCTGCACTTCGCGCCCAAGAGCGAGTTCAAGGCCATGGGAAAGCAGTTGGCGGGCCTCAAGCGCCGCCTGCGCGAGCTGGACGAGAAGCTGGACGCGCTGTCGGACGGCTCCTCCTAGAAATTGCGTTGACACCCACGCGGACGAATGGCACTTATCGCCGCGTCCGTTGCGCAGCGGTGGGGCGCGGCGGCACACAGAAGTCGGGCGCATAGCTCAGTGGTAGAGCACTGCCTTCACACGGCAGGGGTCGCAGGTTCAAGCCCTGCTGCGCCCACTCGAAACGAAAAAGGCCGTGAGTCCCCCAAAGACTCACGGCCTTTCGCTTTTCCACCTCCCAACACTGACGCGCGGTTTCCGGACGGGGTCCCCGTCGGCTGCCTCACGCGAGGGGGCCTCCAGTGTCGGGTTCCGGCGCAATCGACACCGGCGGGTCTGGGGAAAGATCCAGCCGCTGTGTCACCTTCACGGGCGTGCCCAGGACATTGCGATTCACGTGGGATCAGCAGGGTCGTGCGGTCGTGAACGGCCTTCCTCCGGACGACGTGCTGGCGGACTACCTGGCCCAGGAGCTGGGCTTCGAGCCGGCCCGGGCGCAGAAGATGCTGCGCGTCCTCAACGCCGTACGACACGGCAAGCGCGATCGCTGGGACGTCACCGGCGACGCGTGGAGCCTGGAGTTGTCCCCCGTGCGGGCTTCCATCCACAGCGAGGAGACCATCCCCGGACGCTCCCAGGAGCTGTCCCTGGAGGAGTTCGAGCACGTCGTCCGCTCCTGGCTGGAGTTCATGGAGCTGTCGCGGGCGCACTGAGCGGCGGCTGACAAAAAAACGGCCCGAGCCCCCACGCGCTTCGGGGGCCCGGGCCTGGAGCCCCACACCCCATGGGACCCACAGCTTCACAGTCTGTCGAAGGCTGACGCGGGGCTTCAGGCCTTGGTCGCGGACGGCAGCTTCGCGTCGTCCGGCGTCGGCGCCTGAGGCTCGTGCGGCGGCGTGTTGCGGGCCTTGACCAGCGAGGCCACGATGCTGGCGCCCAGCACCAGCCCGATGACGCCCAGGGACACCGCGGGCGACAGGTGCACCACGTCCACCAGCGCCATCTTCGCGCCCACGAAGATGAGGACGCCGGACAGGCCCACCTTCAGGTAGGTGAACTTCTCCATCGCCCCGGCCATCAGGAAGAAGAGCGAACGCAGGCCCAGGATGGCGAAGATGTTGGACGTGAAGACGATGAACGGGTCGCGCGTCACGGCGAAGATGGCCGGGATGGAGTCCAGCGCGAAGAGCACGTCGGACGCTTCCACCAGCAGCAGCGCCATCAGGAGCGGCGTCGCCAGCTTGCGGCCGTTCTCCACCGTGAGGAAGTGCTGCCCGTCGAACTTCGGCGTGGAGGGAATCACGCGGCGCGCGGTGCGCATGAGCCAGCCGTCCTCCGGGTGCTCCTCCGCGTTGCGCTGGATGAAGAGCTTGACGCCCGTGAGGATGAGGAACGCGCCGAAGACGTAGATGAGCCAGTGGAAGCGCTCCAGCATCGCCACGCCCGCGAAGATCATCGCCGCGCGCAACACCAGCGCGCTCAGGATGCCCCAGAAGAGCACCCGGTGCTGGTAGAGCGCCGGGATCTTCAGTGCGGTGAAGATGACGACGAAGACGAAGATGTTGTCGACGGAGAGCGACTTCTCGATGAGGTAGCCGGTGAGGAACTCCATCCCCGGCCCGGAGCCGTAGCGCCACCAGAGGACGGCGTTGAAGGTCAGCGCCAGGCTCACCCACACCGCGCTCCACGCGCCGGCCTCCTTGAAGCTGATCGCGTGGGCCTTGCGGTGGAACACGCCCAGGTCCAACGCGAGCATCGCGAAGACAAAGGCGATGAAGCCGCCCCACATGAGGGGGCTTCCGATGGTTTGTATTGAGTCCAAGGCATTCACCTGGAAAGGGGGGGCTGAAAAGCCAACCCTCTTCAGATAGGGGCCGGACGACTCTTCGGCAAATAGGGAATCCGGACGCGAAGCTTCGGGAAAAGCGAAGTATCGCGAAAGCAGGCGGGCGGAAGGCGTGGGGAGGCGGCCAATCGGGGGCCGCTACCGCTGGGGCGATGATGGGAAGTGTTCACGATCGCCAGGGTTTGCAAAAGCCCCGGCCAAGAACGCTTTCACCGGGCCAGTGAGACCCGCCAGGCGCTCGGCCCCTTCGTGGCACGCGAGCGCAAGGTGCCGGGCGTGGGGATGAGGCCGCCGGCGACCCTGCCGCGGCCCTCCCGTCTCGTGGCCCCAGCACAAGGACACCCCCTCCTGATGCGCAACCGCTTCGTCTTCACGTCCAGCGCCCTGCTGCTGGCGCTCCATGCTGTTGGCTGCGGCGCGAGCCCCGAGCCCGAGCAGACCCCCACCGGAG
>NZ_RAVZ01000441.1 GCF_003611635.1 Corallococcus terminator
CCCCCATGCCGCCGCCAGAGCTGCCCGCGGACTGGGACCCCGAAGCCAGCCCCGCCCTGGGCGCCCGGTCGCTGGATGGCGTCTTCCTGCCGTCCCTGCCGCGTGGCGCGCTGGTGGGCACGCCGTACTACATGTCCCCGGAGGCCTGGGCCGGTGAGGAGCTCACCGCGCGCAGCGACGTGTACTCGCTGGGCGTCGTGCTCTACGAGCTGTGCGCGGGCCGGGGCCCCTTCCGCGACGTGCCCTGGCGCGAACTCTCCGAGGCTGTGCGCACCCGCGATGTCCGGCCCCTGCTCGAAGTCGCCCCGTCGGTGGATCCCGGCTTCGCCGCCGCCATCGACAAGTGCCTGCGACGAGACCCGGCGGAGCGCCACGCCTCCGCCGCGCAGTTGCTCGACGCGCTGGAGGCGCTGACCCGCGAGGACGTGCCCGTCGTCGTCCCGGAGGGCAATCCCTACCGCGGCCTCCAGGCGTTCGAGGCCGAACACCGCTCGCTTTTCTTCGGCCGCCGCCGCGAACAGCGCGCCGTGCTGGAGCGGCTCAAGGCGGAGGCCTTCCTGTTGATGACGGGGGACTCCGGCGTCGGCAAGTCGTCGCTGTGCCTCGCGGGCATCCTCCCCGCCGTGTGCGATGGCGCGCTGGAGGACGGCCGACGCTGGCGCACCGCGCGGCTCGTGCCCGGGCGCAGGCCCGTCTCCGCGCTCGCCGTGGCGCTCGCCCCGGTGCTGGAGGTGGAGGAGGAGCCGCTCGCGGAGACGCTGCGCCAGGACCCCACGTCGCTCGGCCGCAGGCTCCGCGCGAAGCTGGGCACCGTGGGCGGCCTCCTGCTCTACATGGACCAGTTGGAGGAACTGGTGACGCTGTCCCCTCCGGAGGAGGCGGCGCTCGCGGGCGCCGCGCTGGGCTCGCTCACCGAAGCGGCCGGCGGACTGCGCCTGTTGGCCACCGGCCGCAGCGACTTCCTCACCCGCCTCACCGGCGTGCCCGGCCTGGGGCCGGAGGTGCCGCACGCGCTGTACCTGCTGCGCGCGCTCACCTCCGAGGAGACGCGCGAGGCCATCGTCGGCCCCGCGCGCGTCAAGGGCGTGCGCTTCGAATCCGAGGCCGTGGTGGATGCGCTCGTCGCCTCCACGGCCGCCTCCGACGGCGGCCTGCCCCTGCTCCAGTTCGCGCTGGCGGAGCTGTGGGACGCGCGCGATGAGTCCCGGGGCGTGATGACCCAGGCGGCGCTGGAGTCGCTGGGCGGTGTGTCCGGCGCGCTCGCCCGACATGCGGACGCCGCCGTGGCCCGGCTGCTGCCGGATCAGCGCTCGGCCGCGCGCGGGGTGATGCTGCGCCTGGTGACGGCGGACGGCACCCGCGCGCGCAAGACGGACCGCGAGCTCGTGGGTGACGACCCGCGCTACCGCGCCGCGCTGGAGGCCCTGGTGCGCGCGCGCCTGCTGGTCGCTCGCGAAGGGGAGGGCGGCACCGCGTACGAGCTGGCCCACGAGGCGCTCCTCACCGGGTGGACCACGCTGGCGCGCTGGCTGGTGGAGGCCGGCGAGCGCCGCGAGGTGCAGGCCCGGCTGGAGGCCGCCGCCGCGCAGTGGGAGCGCCTGGGCCATGCGCGCGAATCGCTCTGGGGGCCCCGGCAGCTCGCGGAGACCGGGGTGCTGGAGCCCTCCGAACTCACCCGGCGTGAACAGTCCTTCCTCGACACCTCGCGCAGCACCGGCGTGCGCAGCCGGCGCCTGAAGCAGGGGCTGGTGCTGGGCTTCCTCGTGTCGCTGGCCCTGGTGTACGTGGGCCTCCAGTGGCGCGAGCGCCGCATCCTCGATGCGCGCGTGCGCACCGAGCTGGGCGCGGCCACCGCGGAGCTGGGCTCCGTGCGGACCGAACGCGACGCGCTCCAGGCCGAGCGCACCGAGGCCTTCCACCTCTACGACACCGGCCACAAGGCGGACGGCGACCGGAGCTGGCTGAAGGCGACCGGGCACGCCGCGCAACTGGGCCACCACTTCGATGCCGTGGCGGACCGGCTGGAGCGCGCGCTGGCCCTGGCCCCTGGCCGCGCCGACGTGCGCGACGCGCTGGCGGACTTCCTCTACGAGCGCGCCCTGTGGGCCGAAAGCGAGCGCGAACCCGTGCTGCCCGCGCTGCTCCAGCGCATGCGCCTCTACGACGCAGACGGCACCCGCTGGCTGCGCTGGAACGCGCCCGCGCACCTGTCCGTGAACGCGGAGGCGCCCGGTGCCTCCGTGGAGCTGCGCCCCCTGTCGCGCGAGCCCGGAGGCCCGGAGGTCGCGGGCGAGCCCGTGGCTTCCGGCGCGACACCCGGTTCGGACGTGGCCCTTGCCCCCGGCCCCTACCGGCTCACCGTGCGCGCGCCGGGCCACGAGGACGCGGTGCAGCCGCTGCTCCTCCATCGCGGCGAATCGCGCCGCGTCGTCCTGCCGCTGCCCCGCGCGGGTTCGCTCCCCTCGGGCTTCGCCTATGTGCCCCCTGGCGAGGTGCGCTTCGGCAGCGCCGCCGAGGCCAGCGTGCGCGACTTCTTCAACGCCGTTCCCATGCACCCCGTCACGGTGCCGGGCTTCCTCATCGCCCGCCATGAGACGACGTTCGCGGACTGGGTGGCGTACCTGGAGGCCCTGCCCGCCCAGGAGCGCGCCCAGCGCCAGCCCCGCGTGGGCACCGGAGGCTATGCCGGGGTGCTCGCGCTGGAGCCGGACGCCAGCGGCTGGAGACTGCGCTTCCAGCCCGGCGGCGTGCTCTACACGGCGAAGAGCGGTGAGCCCCTGCGCTACGCTCGACGCTCGCTGCGCACGGAGCAGGACTGGCGCCAGTTCCCGGTGAGCGGCATCTCCTTCTCCGACGCGGAGGCCTACGTGGCCTGGCTGTCTTCGTCCGGTCGGGTGCCCGGCGCGCGGTTGTGCTCGGAGCTGGAGTGGGAGCGCGCCGCGCGCGGCGTGGACGGCCGCGAGTACCCCCATGGCAACCGGCTGGGGCCGGACGAGGCCAACGTGGACACCACCTACGGCAAGGACCCGGGCGGCTTCGGCCCGGACGTCGTGGGCAGCCACCCCGCGTCCCGCAGCCCCTTCGGCGCGGACGACATGGCGGGCAACGTGTGGGAGTGGACGCGCTCGTGGCTGGAGCCCGGCCGCTCGGTGGCGCGCGGTGGCAGCTATTCGTTCGCCGTGACGTCCGCGCGCTCCACCAACCGCGAGCTGCCGGATGCCTCCATGCGCGATGTCGCGGTGGGCCTGCGCGTGTGCGCGGACCTGCCTCCGTCCGCGGACGCAGGGCACTGAGCACCACCGGACGATAGAACCCCTCAAGAAGCCCGGGTTTCGCCCCCCGGTCGCTTCCGAGTGGAAGCCACCCAACGCTGCAAGTGCCCACCAGGGCCAGCCGCGGTTGCCGCTCCCGCCCACCGGACGGACCTTGTCACCTGAAGCACACGGTGCGGGGTCGGGGTCGGGGCAGGGAAGGGGCATCCAGATGAGGACGTTGCAGCGAGTGGTCGCGGCGTGTCTTGCCGTCGTGGCGGTGGGCTGTGGCACGGAATCCTCGGAGGACGAGGCTCCGTCCCTGCGGACGCAGATGGCGGAGGTCGTGTCCCCCAACGGGCGCAACCTCAACGGCCGCAACCTGAATGGACGCAACCTGAACAACTCCGAGCTGGGCGGCATGCTGGTGTCCGTGGCCTACACGGGCGCGCTCTCCGCCAGCGGCAAGGCGCTGAGCAACGTGCGGCTGGAAGGCTCGGCCTTCGTCGGACTCGACGGCGCCAACCCCGTCACGGGCATGGGCTTCAACGGCGCGCGCTTCGTCGGCAAGCTGGGCGACGGTTCCACCCTTCCCCTGCGCGTCGACGCCATCACCCAGGGCAGCGGCGTGGACAGCGACCTGTGGTCCTACCGCGTCTCCTACCAGGGCACCGACGGCGCCTGGCGCGCGGTGTGCCAGGACTCGAGCGGCGCGGCGGTCTCCGCCATCGCCGTGGCCGGTCGCTGGGACTACCGCCAGGGTGTCACCGGCGGCGGCGAGAAGATCAACGACAGCGCGGCCTTCACCTTCGCCTGTGAGGGCGCCGCCATCGCGAAGTGCATGCATTTTGGCTACAAGCCCTGGGCCACCGCCTCCAACGGCCAGAGCCTCGCGGGCCACCATCAGGCCTGCACCCGCATGGTGCGCGCGGACTTCTGCGGCGACGGCGAGTCGCACACCACCGACGGTCAGTGGGTCAATCTCTACGACGCCGCGGGCGTCCAGGGTGACACCGAGTCCTGGAGCACGGAGGCCGAGTGGAACGAGGGCGGCGCCCGCTGCTTCACCAGCCAGACGCGCGCCCAGTCCCCCGTGACGTGCGCGAACGTCACCGCCATCGCGAACTGCGGTGACACCGCCCACTTCCAGTCCGGCACCCGCATCATCAGCGAGACGCCGTACGGCACCACCGGCTTGTAGCCTCCCAGGCTACGGCAAAAACTGCCTTGTAACCGGATAGGTTACAAAGTCCGTAAGTCGATAATTGTCAGTGTTTCATGATATAGGAAACGCCTGATTCATCTCCGGCTCCGAGAGGGCCGGAGGTGGGGTGGGCGCGCTGCTTTCACAGGGAAACGGGACCGGGGCTTGAGGCCTTCCGGAGCCCGTCGGGCGTGGCGGTGAGGGTGCCCCCATCGGATGCCTGCCGTCGCGGTTTCCCGTCGTGGAAGGAGCACCCATGAAGCCTGTCGTGTCTTCGCTGTGGAAGCATTCCCGGAGTGTGCGGTGGCGCCTGCCGTTCGCGCTGCTCGCGTCGTCCCTGGCGGTGGGCTGTGGTCAGCCCCCGGTTGAAGGTTCGGAGCCTGACGCGCCGGTGGCGGATCCTTCCGCCCAGGTCGCGGAACCGGTGGTCGCGTTGGACACGGCACTGGCCTCGGCGACCAATGATCCGGATGAGGCGCCGGCGCGCCCCGTGGTGGAGTCCCTGGTGGCCATTCCCCAGGGGGTGACCAGCAAGGCCACGGCGTCCCTGTTCGAGCTGAAGCTGGACGCGAAGCGCTCGGAGAACGAGCAGTTCCGCGGCCAGACGCTGGCGATGGCGGAGGGCTCCCAGCAGTTGCTCTTCCGCGACGACGGCCAGAACGGCGACGCGGTGGCGGGCGACCTGCTCTTCACCGCTTCCGGCACCTTCGACTTCGTGGCGCTCCAGGCGGAGCAGCAGCGCATCGCCCAGGCGCAGTCCCAGTCGCAGGAGCCGCTGACGACGGCGGTGTTCGAGAACCGCGCGCTCGTGCGCACCGTCCCGGTGACGGCGATGTCCACCGTGTTCCAGGTGGGCCAGCGCGTTCCCATCCGGCCCATCGGCCTGGCGTCGCTGGTGGATCCGGCCCGCTCGCTCATCATCCGCGCGCCCGCCGTCATCAATGATCCGACGCGCACGTGGGACCCCTGCACCAACGCGGGCAACCCGGCCGGCAAGTGGACGTTCAACTACCTGATGACGGAGATGGCCAACCAGCCGTTCACCGGCGTGGCCCCCACCACCTTCGTGCGCGAGTGGGTCCGGCAGTGGGAAGCGCCCCGCACCATCAACTCCTTCGTCAGCCCTGCGCGCACCAACATCGTGCCGAAGCTCGTCACCCCCTGGCCGAAGCTGACCACCGGTGAGCTGAACCTGGCCCGCTCGCCCTTCAAGCTCATCGCCATCGTCAACCGGCTGGACCTGGCCGGCAGCAACCCCGCCTACGGCGCCGGCAGCGCGGGCGAGGGCCGCTTCATCTTCGCCGCCACCGAGGGCACGGGCACCTCCTGTCACACGACGCCCTTCCTGGTCATCCTGGAGTACGGGGTGGACAAGACGGGCTGTGCTTCCATCAAGACGTACGCGCAGCAGTGGCAGGCCCTGTCGGGGCTGGCGCTGGGCAGCGCTTCGTACAACGCCGCGCTGGAGGCCCTCACGGAGCAGTTCGCCAAGCGCGACCTGTCGCCGCGCAAGCCCAACCGCAGCTCCATCAACCAGGTGCGCACCAACGAGAACTGGCTCTTCAACCCCTGGGAGCTGCGTGAGTTCCGCCTGTGGAACACGACGGTGAACCCGAACTCGTTCGCGTCCCCGGGCCCCGTGCTGGGTCTGCTCAACAGCCACACCGTGGCCCAGACGCCGGACCGCGCCACGAAGACGACCGTGTTCCCGTCCTACGTGAACGCCAACGCGGCCAGCATCGTGGCCGGCACGTACAGCGTTCCGCTCGTGGTGGGTGCCACGCCGTTCCGCGGCGGTCGCTCCATCGTTCCGTCGCCCTTCGCCACGCCGCCGTTCTGGAGCCTGCCCGCCGCGAGCATCCCCAACCGTCAGGCCCGGCACGTGTTCTCACTCAACACCTGTGACGGCTGCCACGGCGACGAGCTGGGCATCTCCTTCACCCACGTGAACCAGAACGGCGCGCTGTCGCCCTTCCTGAGCGGCCCGATGGTCGTCCCGGACCGCGCGGATGGCGCCCCCGTCCGGACCTTCAATGAAGTGCTGGCCCGCCAGACCTTCCTTGACCAGACGGCCAACCAGAGCTGCCTGACCGCGGCGTTCACGGCGACCAGCGCGTCGGTCCACTAGAGACCCCCTGGCTGCCTGCCCCTCGTGCGTGAGGGGTTCGACGTCCTGCGCGGCCTTCGTCCCGGTTCACGGGGGCGGAGGCCGTTGACGTTTCCGGGTTGAAGCGCCCGCTTCCCTGGCTGCCGGAAAGGAGCCCACGGGTGTTCTGCGGACGCACCGTGGGCTCCTTTCCGGCAGCCAGGGAAG
>NZ_RAVZ01000442.1 GCF_003611635.1 Corallococcus terminator
GGGGAGGGGAGCACCGGGGGCTTCCAGCCTCGCGAGCCGCGTCTCCAACGCCGCGACCGTGGCCTCCAGCCGCTTCACCGTCTCCCGCAGGTCCTGCCCATCACCTTCGTCCGACATGGACTTCCTTCCTGCACCATCGCGCCCCGGCCCGCTGGAGTTTCACGCAAGCACGGCCACCCCGGGGTTTCAATGTGAACGGATGGGATGTCTGTGTATGACCGGGGAAGGGCGACAGCCCATTGCCTGTGTTCGATGTGTATTCACGCCTCCGGCAGGCGTGTAAGAATTCCAGGGAAATCGGCTTTCTTCCCCCTGGCCCCCTGGAGCCTTTTCGTGATGACACATTCCCCCATCTCCCCCCGCCATGCGGCTGGGAGGCCTCGTTCCCGCTGGCTTCCCTCGTGGGCCCTTGCCGTGTCGACGCTGCTGGCCTCCACCGCGTCCGCGCAGACCGCGCCCGCGAAGCCGCGGCTCCTCGTCACCACCGACATCGGTGGGGATCCGGATGATCAGCAGTCCATGCGCCGGCTGCTGCTGTACGCGAACGAGTTCGACCTCACGGGGCTGCTGGCTTCGGCGGCGGGAACGGCGGGCGAGCTGGAGACCGCCACGGTCCGGCCCGACCTGATTGAAGACATCGTCGACGACTACGAAGCGGTGCTGCCCAACCTGTCGCGGCACGCCACGGGCTTCCCGACGGCGGCCACGCTGCGCTCGCGCATCAAGGCGGGCACGAAGGACCGGGGCGTCGCGAACCTGGGCACCGGGCGCTCCACCGCGGCTTCCAACCACATCATCACCACGGTGGATGCCTCGACGGCGCCGCTGTACGTGGCCATCTGGGGCGGGGCACATGAGCTGGCGCAGGCCCTCTACGACGTGCGGGCCGCGCGCACGCCCGCCCAGCTCGCCACGTTCCTCTCCCGGCTGCGCGTGTACGCCATCGCGGACCAGGACAAGGGCACCAGTCCCCAGGGGACGGGCGAGTGGATCCGCGCGAACTTCCCCACGCTGCGCTACGTGGAGGCCGGCCCGCCGTCCACCAACGGCTACACGTCGCTGTTCCGGGGCATGTACCAGAACGACTCGTCGGGTGGCGGCCGTCCCACGGTGCAGCTCGTGGAGTCCCCGGTGGTGCCGTTGAACCAGGAGGCCTGGCTCAACACGCACGTGCGCACCGGCCATGGCGTCCTGGGCGCGGGCTACCCCGTCGTCATCCAGAACCCCGGCACCTCCCGCAACACGAAGGGCGTGAAGGAAGGGGACACGCCAAGCTGGTTCTACGTCCTGCCCAACGGCCTCCAGGACCCCGAGCAGCCCACGTGGGGCGGATGGGGAGGCCGCTTCAAACTGGACGCGGGCCAGCACTTCATCGACGCGGAGGACGCGCACTGGACGGGCAACAGCGACTACGGCGTCCGGCGCAAGTGGACGGTGGCCCGCTGGCGTGAGGCGCAACAGAACGACTTCGCGGCCCGCCTGGACTGGTGTGTCGCGGCCACCTTCGCGGGCGCCAACCACGCGCCCGTCGCGGGCATCGACGGCGGCGCGGGCACGCAGGTCGTCCAGCGCACCGTCGCCTCCGGGAGCGTGGTGAACCTCAGCGCCACCGGCTCCACGGATCCGGACGGCGACACGCTGTCCTACCAGTGGTTCCAGTACCTGGAGGCCGGCACCCACGCGCAGGCCGTGGCCCTCACCGGCGCCACCACCCGGGACGTGCGCTTCACCGCGCCCACCGTCAGCACGGCCTCCACCGTGCACCTCATCCTCGCGGTGCGCGACAACGGCAGCCCCGCGCTCACCCGCTACCGCCGCGTCGTCGTCACCGTGCAGCCGTCGAGCGGTGGGGACCCGTCGCTGCGCGGTGAGTGGAAGCTGGACGAAGGGCAGGGTGGCACCACCGCGGATGGCTCGTCCTTCCAGCAGTCCGGCACGCTCCTCAACGGCCCGGTGTGGGTCGCCGGCCATCAGGGGAGCGCGGTGGAGTTCGACGGGGTGGATGACCGCATCGACCTGGGCAATCCCACGCACCTTCGCCTCACCGGCGCGATGACGCTCTCCGCCTGGGTGTTCATCGACGACTTCGCCGGCAACGGCCGCATCGTGAACAAGCAGGGCGGCAGCGGCAGCCGGGGCTGGTCGCTCAACGTGGAGGCCGGCGGCTTCGCGTCCTTCCAGGTCGCCAGCAGCGCGACGCAGCTCGTGCTGGTGAACGGCGCGTCGTCGCTTCCCACCGGACAGTGGATCCATCTGGCCGGTACGTACGAGCCCGGCGTGGCGCTGCGTCTCTGGGTCAACGGGGTGCAGGACGCGGCGCTCACCACCGGCGTCCCGGCATCGCAGTACAACCCGTCCCTCAACGTCGCCCTGGGCAACCGGCCCGGAGGCGGCACGCCGTTCAATGGACGCATCGACGCGGTGCGGGTGTACGACAGGGTGCTCGGCGCGGCGGAGCTTCAGCAGCTCTGACGCCGCGGTGAGCGGGGCCGGCCTCCGGATGCGACCGGGGGCCGGCGTTCCACCTGAAAGCCCAGGCGCGCTTCAGGCCAGGTTGTGGAAGACGTGCTGCACGTCTTCGTCCTGCTCCAGCATGTCCACCAGCTTGAGGACCTCCTGGGCCTGCTCCTCGGGCAGCTCCTTGAGGGTGCCCTCCAGGGGGATGTACTCGGACTCCGCGGACAGGGGCGAGATGCCCTTGGCTTCGATGGCCGCCTGGAGCTTGCCGAAGTCGGCGAATTCGCAGCGCAGGAGGAGCTGCTTCTCCCCCTTCTCGCCCGTCGTCTCGCCCATCTCCTGGAGGCCGTGGTCGATGAGCTCCAGCTCCAGCGTCTCCAGGTCCAGCCCTTCGGGGTCCAGGCGGATGGCGCCCATGCGCTTGAACATGCGGGACACGCCGCCGGAGGTGGCCATGCTTCCGCCCAGCTTGGTGAACGGGAAGCGGACGTTGGCCACGGTGCGCACGATGTTGTCCGTCGCCGTCTCCACCAGCACGCCGACGCCGTGGGGCGCGTAGCCCTCGTAGAGGACGATCTGGTAGTCGGCCTGGTCCTGGCCGCTGGCGCGCTTGATCGCGCTCTCCACGTTGTTCTTCGGCATGTTCGCCGCGCGGGCATTCTGGATGGCCCGGCGCAGCGCGGAGTTGGAGGTCGGGTCCGGTCCGCCGGCCTTCACCGCGATCACGATGTCCTTCGTGATGCGCGTGAAGATCTTCGCCATCTTGTTCCAGCGGGCGAACATCGTCGCCTTGCGAGTCTCGAAAATGCGTCCCATGGTGCCTCCGATTATATCGCGGCCCGTCCCGGTGGGTCGGGTTTCGCACGTCACGCGCGCGGGAAGCGGCTCGCCAGTGCGTCGGCCAGGGGGCCCGCCCCCGTGCGCAGGGGGTCCACGCAGGGCAGGCCGTGCGCGCGCCCGGTGGCTTCCAGGAGCGCGAGTGCCGCGTCCTCGGTCAGGTGCTCGGTGTTGATGGCGATGCCGGTGCACTGGATGGCGGGGTTCGTCAGCCGGCCCTCCAGCACCGTGCGGTCGATGACCTCTTGAATCGACGGCAGCGCGTGCTTCACGCCGCGCATCGTGGTGCGCGTGGGTTCGTGGCAGACGATGAAGGCGTCCGGCTGCGCGCCGTGCAGCAGGCCCAGCGTGACGCCCGCGAAGGACGGGTGGAACAGGGAGCCCTGGCCCTCCACCACGTCCCAGTGGTCCGCGTCGTTGTCCGGCGTGAGCCATTCCGCCGCGCCCGCGACGAAGTCGGACACCACCGCGTCCAGCGCCACGCCGCGCCCGGAGATGAGGATGCCCGTCTGGCCCGTGGCCCGGAAGTCGGCCTTCCACCCGCGATGGCGCAGCTCCTTCTCCAGGGCCAGCGCCGTGTACTTCTTGCCCACCGCGCAGTCGGTGCCCACGGTCAGCACGCGCAAGCCCTGGCGCTTCGTGCCCTTCCCGGTGGCGAAGTCCCGGTCCGCAAACCGCACGTCGTGCAGCTTGCGCCCATGTCGCGCCGCCGCCTCCGCCACCGCGGGAAGGGAGCCCAGCCGCTTGTGCAGGCCGGTGGCCAGGTCCAGCCCGGCCTCCAGGGCCTGCACCAGCGGGGTGACCCACGCGTCCGCGAGCACACCTCCTGGGTTCACCACGCCCACCACCAGCGTGCGCGCGCCCCGGGCCTTCGCCTGCGCGAGGTCCATGTCGGGCAGCCCACAGTCCGCCACGCATCCCGGCAGCCGCAGTTGTCCCACGCACCACTCGGGCCGCCAGTCCACGATGCCGTGGGCCGTCTTGGCCGCGAGCTGATCCTTCACGTCTCCCAGGAACAGCAGATAGGGCTTGTCGATGTCCACGCGTCAGCGCCTTAGCACGGCGCAAAAAGGCCGTGGAAATGGCGCGGGGAATAAGCGCGACACCGGACGTAACAGGTCAGGGCCCAACAGCGTCCTGTTCATCCCTGCCCCCTCCGGAGTCGTCCCATGCGCTTCACCTCTTCCGCCGCCCTCCTGTTCGCCGCCTCGCTCGCCACCGCCTGTGGTGGTCCGCTGGAGGAGGACGCCTCGTTGACAGGACCGGAGGGCGAGGTCGCCAGCGCCAGCGAGGAGCTGATCGTGCTCCCGCCGGTCCTCCCGTGCCTCACCAGCAGCACGGTGCTGGCGCAGCCGGACGGCGCGACGGTTCCCTACGTCTGGAACTGCCGCAAGACGGGCTTCGTCTCCACCCATGCCGTGTCGGTGGACGCCACCTATCACCAGTCGTCCTGCGTCGACCGCTTCGTGGTGGATGTGACGAACATCGGTGGCCGGCTCGCCAAGCCCTTCGTGGAGGCGGCCCCGACCTACGCCCCGACCACGAAGTCGGCCTGCGAGAACCAGTCCGTCTCCGCCGATGCCTGGGCTGTCACGACCTCCACCTGGATCTACCTGGGCACGGTGACGGGCACGGGTTGGTGGCTCCCGTCGGCCATCCCGGGCATCCCGGGCTTCTGCCGCACGCGCTTCTACGTCCCCGGCGACTCGGGCTACTCCAAGGTGCGGGTGACGGGCATCGCGACGTCGTACGGGACCAAGATCCCCGTGCGCGTGGGCGCGGAAATCCTCGAAGGAAACCCCTGCTAATCCCCGGGTAGGGAATACGCGCTACCTCCGGCGTAACTCCAAGGGGAGCCCCATCCCGGGCTCCCCATTCTTCGCCCCACCTTCCGAAAGCCCATCCCATGCGCACCTCCCCGACCTTCGCCCTCCTGTTCGCCGCCTCGCTCGCCACCGCCTGTGGAGGTCCGTTGGAGGACGAGCCCCAGCCTGTCGGGGAGGAGTCCCTCGGAAGCCAGGAGCAGGGCGTGGACGAGTCCTGCGTGGGCTCGGGCGTGGTGCTGGCGCAGCCGGACGGCACGTCGGTCACGGCCAGCTATCCCCGCTGCTCGTACGCGGACTTCTCCGGAACGTCCACGGATGGCACCTACGATCAGACGTCGTGCCCCCGCCGCTTCGTGACGGAGATCACGAACCTGAACGGCACGTACGCCCGGCCCTTCGTGGAAGCCATCCCCTCGACGTCCAACATCACCGAGAGCGGTTGCAAGGGCATGCTGGTCGCGGGCGCCGCGTTCGGCTACGCCAACGGGTACTGGTACAGCCTGGGCAATGTCAGCGCGGCGGGCATCTGGCACCCGGCGGGCACGGGCCCCATCTCGTTCCCGGCCTACTGCCAACTGCGCTTCAACATCGGCAGTGGCGGGTCGGGCTATAGCAAGTTCCGGGTCACGGGCATCGGAGCGGCGCTCGGTGTCTTCCCCACCCGGGTGCGCACGGGCGTGAACATCGGAAACGGCCCCTGCTAGCCCCCCGGGCGGCCCTGCGAGGGGACCTACCTGCTCGGTGGGAACCGCACGGGCGGGTATCGTCGGACTTCGCGGCCGGGGCAGGGCCTGCTAGGAACGGCCCCGTGGTGTTCCGCCCGAGATCGCCCCGTGCAGCCCCCCGGCCCGGGGAGTCCTCCGAAACCGCGAAGGAGGGGCCCCCGGCTTCCCGCGAGGACGCCGCGGAGTTCCAGGCGCTCATCGCCCGGTGCGCGCCCGCGTTGGAAGAGCGGGCCCGCATCCTGTGTCGGGGGCGAAACCCCTCCGACGCGAAGGACCTGTTGCAGGAAACCTACGAGCGGGCCTTCCGCGCGTTTCATACGTATGACCGGTCCGCGCCTCCCATGGCGTGGCTGGCGTCCATCCTCGTTCGACGCTTCCTCGATTGGTGCCGGCACGACCGGCGCCACCCCCACGAGGAGTTCACCGACGCGATGGGGGACACCCTGGCGGAGGCCGAAGCGCCGCCGGAAATCTGGGCGCACTACACGCTTGAAGACGTGTGGAGCGCGGTGGAACAGCTTCCCCCGGAGCTGCGCGAGGTGGTTCGCATGAAGGACATGGAGCGACAGAGCTACGCGGAGATCAGCCGACGGCTGGGCATCCCGTCCATGACGGTGGGCACCCGCCTGTTCCGCGCCCGCAAGAAGCTCAAGGAGCTGCTCCTCGCGCGACAGGGAAGCGCCGGGGTCCCGTCGTGACTCTGATGTGTGAACAGCTCGCCGCCTTCGTGGACGGAGAGCTGACCCCCGAGGAGACCCAGGCGTTCAGCGTCCACCTGGCCGACTGCGCGGAGTGCCAGGCGGGGTTGGAGGACCAGGTGCAGGCCAGCGTCGCGGTGCAGGCCGCCGCGGACGCCCGCTCGGCCCAGCGCCCCCAGCCGGCCCCCGTCGCC
>NZ_RAVZ01000443.1 GCF_003611635.1 Corallococcus terminator
GACGGAGGGCCCGGGGAACGGGGGCGATGCGGGCGTCGTGGATCCGGGGCCGGACGAGCTGCCGTGTGATGTGAAGGCCGTGGTCGCGGAGCGCTGCGCGTCCTGCCACACCACGCCGCTGAAGGGGTACGCACCCCTGGCGCTGCTTGCGCGCTCCGACTTCCAGAAGCCCTCCCCGGCCCATGCCCAGCAGAGCCTGGGGCAGCGCAGCCTGGAGCGGATGGGGAACGCCGCGTCGCCGATGCCCCCGAGTTCGGAGCCCCCGCTTCCGGACGAAGCGCGCGCCGTGCTGACGCAGTGGCTGGAGGCGGGGATGCCGGCGGGGACGTGCGGCAGCCTTCCGTCGGGGCCCGCGCCGACGACATGCGCGAGCGACAGTTTCTGGAGCGAGGCGAGTGGCACGGGGGCCACGATGGCGCCCGGCTACGCGTGCCGGAGCTGTCACCTTCAGCAGTCGCCCAACAATGCGTACTTCTTCATGGGCACGGTGTTCCCGTCGCTGCACGTGGCGGATGGATGCGATCCCCGGCTGGGCTCCCCGTCCAACGTGAAGGTGGAGATCCTGGACGCGCAGGGCGCGGTGCGGCTCACGCTGGTGCCCAACGAAGCGGGCAACTTCATGTCGAACACGCTCCAGCCTCCCTTCCCGATGCCCTACCGCGTCCGGCTGGTGGGCCCGACCGGTCGCTCCCGGGAGATGGCCACGCCGCAAACCAACGGTGACTGCAATAGCTGTCACACCGAACAGGGCACGGGCCAGACACCAGGGCGCATCGCCCTGCCGTGAGCCCGTGTCGGAGCGTCCGGCGCGGACGCTGCGACAATTGACCGCATCCAGGCACTCGGGGAGGGGCTGCTATTCGGGAGCCTTCCTTCCTTCTGGAGTCGCCCGATGAAGCTTCCCCTGGGTCCGCTGTGCGCTGTCGCGGGTTCGCTCTTCTCCACCGCCGCCTTCGCGCACGCGGCGGTCGCGGGCCCTACGCCTCCGTACGCGGGCGTTTCCTTCGATGCCGACTTCACCGTGAGCCACGGGTGTGACGGCGCGGACACGTCCCGGGTGAAGGTGACGATTCCGGCGGGCGTCACGGGCGTGCGTCCGGTGGACTCCACGTTCGGCAAGGCCGAGGTGGAGAAGGACGGCGCGGGCAACGTGACGGCGGTGACGTGGACCCGGGCCCCGGGGGACGTGCGGGCGGCGGACACGCACTACTTCCACCTGGGCCTGCGCGCGAAGCTGCCCGCGAAGCCCTTCACCACGGTGTTCTTCCCCACCGAGCAGACGTGCCGTTCCGCGGCCGGCGTCGAGACGACGGTGGGCTGGACGGGAACGGGCGGTGGCGGGCACAGCCACGACACGGACGCGGGCACGGCCCCGGCGGAGAACCCGGCCCCGTCGCTCTTCCTGCTGCCCACGCGGCTGCCGGGCTGGAACCAATACACGGTGGAGGAGCACGTGCATGACCTCACCGTGTTCAAGGACGCGCACATCGTCTGGTCCGGCACGCAGGCGTACAGCTTCAACCCCGTGACGCAGGCGCTCATCGAGAAGGAGCCCGGCACCCAGCCGCTCACGGAGATCCATCCGGGCACGGTCATCTGGGTGAAGTACTAACCCATGCGCCACTGGCTCTTCGTGATGGTTGTCGGGGTTCTCGCCGCCTGTTCGGACAAGCCCCCGGTTTCGTCTCCGCCCGCGGATGCGGGCTCCACCAGCGACGACGCGGGCGTGACGCCCTCCGGTGTGGAGCGTCCCGGGGCGTTGGAGCGTCCCCCGGGGGACCGGCTGCCGGAGGACCTGAAGCCTCCTTCCCGGTAGCGGTGGAGGGCGGGGCCCCGCGGAAGCTTCGCGGGGCCTTGGCGTGTATCAGTCCCGGGCGTGCGACAGGATCTCCGCGTCGTGGAGCAGGGCCTCCAGACCGGCCTCCTCGCCCGTGACCTTGTAGTAGCCGCGAAGCTGTCCCCGGGCGTCCACGAGGACGAAGTGCTCGCCGTGGAAGACGCTGAAGAAGTCGTCATCGCCCGCGTCGGCGTCGCGGCCCATCATCACGCGGAAGCCTTCGAGCACCGTCGTCTCCACCTGCTCCAGCGGGCCCGTGAGCAGCGACCACGTGGCCGTGTCGATGTGATGGGCGCGAGCGTAGGCGGTCAGCCGTTCGGGTGTGTCGTGGCGGGGATCCACGCTGAAGGACACGAGGCGCAGGTCCAGGCCCCGCGCTTGTGCCTGCCGCTGCACCCGCAGCATCCGTTCGGTGAGCAGCGGGCAGACGGTGGGGCAGCGGGTGAAGAAGAAGTCCGCGACGACGAGGTGGCCCTTCAGGTCGGCGTCGGAGAAGGGGCGCCCGGTCTGGTCGGTGAGCTCGAAGCGCGGGAGCGACCCATGCACGGGGAGGTTCGCGGCGGCGGCCTGGGCGCGCTTGCGTTGAATCCACGGCGCCGCGCCCGTCAGGAGCGCCACGCACGGCAGGGCGACCAGCGCGGCCCGAAGCCAGGCGCGCCGTGAGGAGGAGGGAGCAGGAGGATGTCGCATCGGGAAGGGGCCTCGTTCATGGGGCTTGGGTGGCAGGAGGGTCGAGGACCGCGATGGGGCCGCACGTGAGCAGGCAGCCCGCGTCCTCCACCAGCCGTCCGGCGGCGGTCGTGTCGTGGAGGAGGTCGTAGAAGCCGCGCACGCCTCCGGCCTGATCCACCAGCACCCAGGCGGTCCAGGGCAGATCCTCCGCGAAGGCGTCAGCGGGCAGGACGGCCTGGCCCAGGCGTCGGGCGGAGGACTCCAGTCGCGCGCCGTCCCAAAGCCGTCGCCATCCGTGGGAGGGGGGCGGAAGGTCGGAAGGCGGGACGGGACGTGACTCCACGAGGACGACCTGGAGCGGCACGCCCAGGTCCTTCAGTCGGGCCTGGATGCCCGGAAGGGATTCGAAGTGACGTGCTCCGGTGTCGTCCGGACCGGACGCGAACTGGAGCAGGGCGAGGTGGCCGCGAAGTCGCCGCGTGTCGAAGGGGGCGCCCTGATCGCTCCGGAGCGTGAAGGGCGGAAGCTGTCCATACAGCGGCGGTGGCGGCGTGGACGTCAGGGGATGCGCTGTCGTGGCGCGCGCATCCGGCCGGGCGAAGTCCAGCACCAGCACGATGGCTCCACATGAAAGCGCGCACACGGTGAGGCCCAGGGCTCCCAGCACGGCGAGCACCCACGTGGGAGCGGAAGCCTTCGTCCGTGGACAGCAAGCGGTCATGGCGAAGCGCACCCTGCGGCAGGAGGCGCATGCGTGCGATGCGGCACGTTGTCGCGGGCCCCCGTGCGTGTCGCGCTCCGCGACAACATGTCGCGGTGCCCGCGTACTCGCTTCCGTTACTGGAAGGGGAGACCGGCGCGGCCTCCGCGCCGCCACGAAGGGCGGATGACGATGTGGATGGTGTGGATGATGTTGCTGGGTGCGGTGCCTCCAACGCCGACGGTCGGGAGCGACGTGGGGACGGTGAACACGGAACTGTTGGTGGGGACCGCGACCAGTGCGTCCGGACGACTGCGCGTGGAGGTCCGCTCATCCGGTACCTCCCTGCGGCGCGGCGTTCAGCGCTTCCACGTTCGGGTCACCGAGGTGGCCTCCGGCAAGCCGATGTCGCGAGGAACGCTGAGCGTCCAACCCTGGATGCCCGCGATGGGGCACGGCATCTCCGAAACGCCGCGCATCACCGAGCGGGGGCCCGGAGACTTCGAGGTGGCGGAGCTGGACCTGTTCATGCCCGGGGCCTGGGAGCTGCGCTTCACCCTGAAGGACACGGTGGAGGACACGGCGGTCGTCGCCTTCAAGCTGGGACGGTGATTTCGCGAGGAAGGTCTTGATTCAGGTCTATTTGAAAATAGACTCCAGGAGTCTATTCAAAAAGAGAGGCCTCGTGACCACCACCGACTCCAGCATCACGCCCGACCGGGAGGACACGGCGCCCTTCGTGGGGCAGTCCGACTTCGCGTCCGAGCGCCCGCACTTCCTCTTCCAGATAGAGGAGACCCGCTACGACTTCCTGCGCACCGTGGACCGGCGTCCCAATGGCGAGGTGTTGATGCTGGCCGAGCGCCACGAGCCGAACGTCCTGCCGGGGCCCGTCTTCATCAAGCGCTTGCACACCCCGGCCTCGCGTGCGAGGCGCCAGCGGCTGGTGGAGGAGGTCCAGTTGGCGTACCGGCTGAGCCACCCCGCGATTGCCCAGGTGCACCACTTCAAGGTCCGGGAGCGCAAACCGTACGTCGTCATGGAGTACGTGGACGGACCCTCCCTGGACACGGTGTTGTGTCTGATGGCCCTGCGCGGGCGCCCCGTGTCCGTGGCCTTCGCCCTGTTCGTGGGGGCCGAACTGGCGGATGCGCTCGACCATGCCCATTCCCTCACCGACGAAGAGGGGCGTCCCCTGGGGCTGGTGCACCGGGATGTCAGCCCGCGCAACGTGCGGGTGGCACGCGACGGCACGGTGAAGCTGACGCACTTCGGTGCTGCCTACTCCCATCTGGTGGGGCGCGTGGAGACGCAGGGTCTGCTGCGCAAGGGGGATGTGGCCTATGCCTCGCCGGAGTATCTGTCCCTGGATCCGCTGACGCCCGCCTCGGACCTCTTCTCCCTGGGGCTTTCGCTGTTGGAACTGGCCACCGGTCGTCACTTGTTCCAGGCGGCCCTGGAATGCGGCGGGAGCGAAGAGCCCACAGCGCGCCACGGCCTCCAGGTGGAAGAGGAGCCGTCCCTGCCGTTGACCTGCATGCTGGCGCAGGTTCGCTGCTACACCGCCGAGGACGTGGCCTGCGCCGTGGCGGAGTTGCCTGAGGCATTTGGCGCCGCGCTCCAGCAGGCCCTTCGACGCGAGCCCGGCGCACGGCAGGTCACCGCGGGCGCCCTTCGCGATGTGTTGCGCGACTGCCTTGCCCTGGAGCAACGACGCGAGGGCGGCAGGCTGTATGGGCGCAAGGAGGCGGCGGAGGAACTGGCGCGCCTCGTCGCGGACGCCAGTGTCGCTCGTGACCAGGTGGAGTTGGAGGACGAGGATCTCTTCCCCATGGGGCTGGAGGCGCACGCGCTGACGCGGCCTTCGGTCCGCAAGCGTCGGAAATAGGTCGCGGATTCAGCGCGACAGCGCGCGGGCCATGGCGACGAGCGCCTCCTGCTTCTCTTCATCCAGCTCGCGCGCCAGCGTCACCAGGCGTCGCAGCGCGGGAGGCTCCTTCTGGGCTTCGCGGCGGGCTTCCGTGTCCGGACGGGCCAGTCCCAGCAGCTCGTCCGTGGTGACCCGCAGCGCCATGCTCAGCTTGCACAGCATCGTCGCGCTGGGAACCATCTTCCCTCGCTCCACCCGGCTGTAGACCATGGAGTTCATCCCCACGGTGGCGGCGATCTCCGCCTGCGTCAGGCCCAGCCTCGCGCGGGCTTCGCGTGCGGCCTTGCCCACCTTCTTGCCCAGTTGTTCGTCCATGCGTGGGGCGGGAGCGTAGCGGAAAATCCCTGTCAGCCGACATGGAAGAGGACTCGACTTGATGGGTCTTCTCGGCATTAGACTCCACGTGCTCCAGGTCTCGCCATGCTCCGGAAGCGGTGACGTGGGGTCCTTCCTGGAACAGAGGGCGGAAGCGTGAACGGCCAGCACTTCGCGGACCTGTTGCCGGGCACGGATGTGGGTGGGTTCATCGTGGAGACGCTGCTGGGGCAGGGGGCCAGCGGCGCGGTGTACCGGGCCCGGCGTGGAGGTGAGTCCTTCGCGTTGAAGCTCCAGTCCCATGTGGGGGTGGGCGGCTGGGCGGAGCGGGAGGTGTCCATCCTGATGCGCCTGGAGCACCCCAACGTGGTGGGCTTCCGTCACTGCGGCCTGCACCCGGAGCGACAGCCGAAGTGGTTCTACCTGGCGATGGAGCTGGTGGAGGGCCGCACGCTGTACCGCTGGGTGCGGGAGGAGAATCCCAGCGCCCGGCGCGTGGCGGCGCTGATGCGGGACCTGGCGCGCGGACTGGATGCGCTGCACGCCGGGCTCGCGCTGCATCGGGACATCAAGGAGTCCAACATCCAGGTTCGTGAGGCGACCGGGCAGGCGGTGTTGCTGGACGTGGGCGTGGGCCACTACGCGGGAGCGCCCCGGTTGACCCAGGGCATCCTGCCGCCGGGGACGCCGCAGTACCGCAGTCCGGAGTCGCTGGCCTTCCTCCGGGAGCACGGACGACGGGAGGACGCGCACTACGAAGCCACGCGCGCGGATGACCTGTATGCGCTGGGCGTGGTGCTCTACTGGATGCTCACGGACCGGCGCCCCTTCGAGTCGCCGGACACCGCCACGGAAGTCCACGCGGTCATCCACGAGCCTCCGGTGTCGCCGCATGAACGGAACTCGCGTGTGCCGGAGGACTTGAGCCTGCTGTGTCTGCGGCTGCTCGCGAAGCAGCCCGAGGAGAGAGGGAAGGGGGCCCGGGCGCTGGACGACGCCCTGGGCGCGCTGGTGATGGACGGAGCTTGGGACGCGCCGCTGTTCCCGGATGTGGTGGAGGCTCCACTTGCACCGGTGCCCCTGGAGGGCGCGGCAGCGGACGATGCCTGGATGGAGCACGGCGAGGAGCCAGGGCCGCCTCGTCGGGGGAAGGTGCTCGTGCCGCCCGCCATGCCCTGGCCTGCGCCCGTGCCTCCTCTTCCCGTGTGCAGGGGAGGGATGGCGTGGAAGCGGTGGGGATTGTTC
>NZ_RAVZ01000444.1 GCF_003611635.1 Corallococcus terminator
GGAGCAGGGGCGGTCACGAAGGGGCGGACTCTATGTCCAGCGTCTTGAGCCATGCAGCAGGAAACCCTTCGACCGCTGTTTCACTTGACGGTGTCCCCACGGGTTGCGAGGGTCCGCCCCAATGGCCGGAAAGTCCGACACCGAGCGGTCCGACGTCGCGCGCATCCGCGCCGTGCTGGCACGTGAACTCGAAACCATCAACGAGTACGAAGCCTTCGCGGAGGATTCCTCCAGCCCGGAGGTCCGCGCCTTCTTCCTGCACCTGGTGGCCGAGGAGAAGGAGCACGTCTCCGAGGCCACCCACATGCTCCGGCTGCTCGACAAGGGCCAGGATGCGCACTTCGCCAAGCCGTTTGTCGCCGGCCACTTCCAGCAGGCCGTGGGAGAGGTCCCCGCTGAAGCGGAGCCCACGCCCGCGACGGTCCGGGCGCCACCCACGCCCGCCGTGGGACGCCTGACGGCCGAGCCGCTCACGTCCCTGCCGCCCCAGCGCCTCATCTATGGCGTCCCCGCGCCGCCGCCGTCCGCCAACAGCCATCCCCTCACCGTGGGCACCCTGCGCCGCGGCGGTGGGGGCGGCGGTGGCTCCGGCAGTGGTCGCTGAAGTCCCTTGCCCCTTTCGCCTTCCCCCTCCTCTCCCGCTCCCGTCACGGAGACACCGATGCCTGACTTCCTTGGACATGCCGAGAACCCACTGCGCGAAGAGGAGTGGGCGCGCCTCAACGAGACGGTGATCCAGGTGGCGCGTCGGTCGCTGGTGGGCCGTCGCATCCTGGACATCTACGGGCCGCTGGGCGCCGGCGTGCAGACGGTGGCCTACGACGAGTTCCAGGGCGTGTCCCCGGGCGCGGTGGACATCGTCGGTGAGCAGGAGACCGCGATGGTCTTCACCGACGTGCGCAAGTTCAAGACGATCCCGATCATCTACAAGGACTTCCTGCTGCACTGGCGGGACATCGAGGCGGCGCGCACGCACAACATGCCGCTGGACGTGTCCGCCGCCGCCGGGGCCGCCGCCCTGTGCGCGCAGCAGGAAGACGAGCTCATCTTCTACGGCGATCAGCGCCTGGGCTACGAAGGCCTGATGACGGCCAACGGCCGCCTCACCGCCACGCTGGGCGACTGGACGGCGCCGGGCGGCGGGTTCCAGACCATCGTGGAGGCCACGCGCAAGCTCAACGAGGCCGGCCACTTCGGGCCCTACGCCGTGGTGCTGTCGCCCCGGCTGTACTCGCAGTTGCACCGCATCTACGAGAAGACGGGCGTGCTGGAGATTGAAACCATCAAGCAGCTCGCCTCCGACGGCGTCTACCAGTCCAACCGCCTGCGCGGCGAGTCGGGCGTGGTGGTGTCCACCGGCCGCGAGAACATGGACCTGGCCGTGGCCATGGACATGGTCGCCGCCTACCTGGGCGCCAGCAAGATGAACCACCCCTTCCGCGTGCTGGAGTCGCTGCTCCTGCGCATCAAGCACCCGGACGCCATCTGCACGCTCGAAGGCGCCCTCCCCGCTGCCCCCCCGGCGCGCCGATAGCCCTCCCAGCGCGGGTCCCCATGGCGAAGGTCCTGGTCATCGATGACGAGACGAACCTGCGCAAGGTGCTGGCTGCCCTGCTGCGCCGCGACGGGTTCGACGTCACCGTCGCGGAGAACGGGGAACAGGGCCTCGCCGAGTTCCACAAGAACGGCGCGGACATCGTCGTCACCGACCTGGTGATGCCCAAGCTGGGCGGCATGGAGGTCCTTGCCGCCGTGCGCACCGCCAACCCGGACGTGCCGGTGATCATCATCACCGCGCACGGCACCGTGGACTCCGCGGTGGAGGCCATCAAGGCGGGCGCGTTCGACTACATCACCAAGCCCTTCGACCAGGCGGAGCTGTCCTCCGTCGTGGCCAAGGCCGCGAAGACGAACGAGAGCGCCAAGCGCTCCGTGCGGGCGGATCACAAGGCCCGCTCCGCCATCATCGGCGAGTCGCCGCCGATTCAAGACGTCTACAAGATCATCGACAAGGTCGCGGACACGCCGTCCACGGTGCTGATCACCGGCGAGAGCGGCACGGGCAAGGAGCTCATCGCCACCGCGCTGCACGGGGCGTCCAGCCGCCGCGACAAGCCGTTCATCAAGATCAACTGCGCCGCCATCCCCGCCACGCTCCTGGAGAGCGAGCTGTTTGGCTACGAGAAGGGCGCCTTCACCGGTGCCGTCACGTCCAAGCCGGGCCGCTTCGAATTGGCCGACGAAGGCACCCTCTTCCTGGATGAGATTGGCGAGATCCCGGTCGAGATGCAGGTGAAGCTGCTGCGCGCGCTCCAGGAGGGCGAGTTCGAGCGCGTGGGTGGCATCAAGACGACGCGCGTGAACGTGCGGCTCGTGGCGGCCACCAACCGCGACCTCCAGGCGGAGATCGAAGCGGGCCGCTTCCGCAAGGACCTGTACTACCGGCTGGCCGTGGTGCCCATCGTGCTGCCCGCCCTGCGCGAGCGTCGCAGCGACATCCCGATGCTCGCCCTGCACTTCGTGGACAAGTACAACCGGCGCCTCAACAAGAAGATCGAAGGCATCGCCGACGACGCGCTGACGCTGCTCCAGGCCTATGCATGGCCGGGCAACATCCGCGAGTTGGAGAACCTCATCGAGCGCGTGCTGCTCTTCGCGGACGGACCCTCCATCACGGCGAAGGATCTGCCGGAGCCGGTGCGCGGTGGAGCGGGCGTGCAGGCGGGGGCCACGATGGGCGGCTCGCTGGGCACGCTGGACGTCCCGGTGGGCGAGGTGGGCCTCAAGGACATCGTGCGCATGAAGGCCGCGGAACTGGAGCGGGACCTCATCGTGAAGAAGCTGGATGAGACGGGCGGCAACGTCACCCGCGCCGCGCGCCTCCTGCAGATCAGCCGCAAGTCGCTCCAGACGAAGATGAAGGAGTTCGGCCTGCGCGACACCACCCCGGACGGGCAGGACGACGGTCCGGACGAGTAGCAGCCCCGGCGCGCCGAAATATCGCCGTTCCGTCGGCGGTTTCGGGCCCGCGTACCTTCTCACCCTCAGGGAGCTTGAATGCGGCCGAATCTTCCCACCCTCGGTGGACCACCGAAGCGCAATCCCTTCGGACCGGTGGTTGCCGTCTCCGTCATCCTCGGCGCGGCCGCGGGTGGCGTGTGGTGGTGGAAACAGCGCATGCCGGACGTCCCCATGGACGGCGCCTCCTCCCAGTCCGCGACGCCCGTGGACGCGGGCACGCTCGCGCAGGCTCCCGCGGCGCCCCCGGCCGCCACCGACCCGGTGAAGGCCGCGGGCCTGGAGCGCGCGTCCATCCGCATCGAAGGTCCGCTGGAGACGGCGCTGGTCCAGGCCGCCGGCGCGGAGGTGGGCCCCGCCCTGGCCCAGGTGGTGACACGCACGCTGGTGTGGTGGGTGCGCGTACCCGGCGAAATCCTCCGGGGCGACACGCTGGACGTGCTCTACCAGCGCCGGCCCAACGAGGAGCCGCTGGTGTACGCGGTGCGCTTCATCTCCGGCAAGACGGGCCAGACGCACCGCGCCTACCGCTTCCAGCCCGGCGGAGAGACGAACGCCCGCTACTACGTGCCGAACGGCGACGAGCTGGAGCTGCGGATGGAGCACTCGCCCATCGACAGCTACGAGCAGATCACGTCCCTGCTGCGCGACGGCCGGGGCCACAAGGGCGTGGACTTCCGCGCGCCGGTGGGCACCACCGTCCGGGCGCCCTTCGCGGGCGTCGTCAAGCGCAAGAACTGGAACTTCGGCAGCAACGGCAACTGCATCGAGCTAATTGAGTCCGGGGGCAAGGGCCGCCGCGCCCTCTTCCTGCACCTGGCGGAGCTGCCCAAGTCGGTCCAGGCCGGGATGCGCGTGTCGGCGGGCCAGGTCCTGGCGCAGAGCGGCAACACGGGCCACTCCTTCGCCCCCCACCTGCACTACCAACTGATGCTGGGGGAAAACCGGGTCCTGGACCCCTTCGACCAGCACAAGACCTTCCGGGCGTCCCTCACGGCCACCCAGAAGGGCGCCTACGAAGCCGAGGTCCAACGGCTGGACGGACTGCTTGGCACGCCCGTGGCGGGCAAGTAACGCCCACCCATTTCTTGACACTCCTCCGACGGCACGGCTAGCTGGCAGGCTCCTGGGCCGTGGGTCGTCGGAGGTTGTGGATGCACAGGTTTCGTACCGTCATCGCCGCGCTGACGCTGGGCGTGCCGCTCGCCGCCAGCGCCGCGGATATCACCCGGATCGCCTCGTCATTCGAGGATGACGATCCGTTCGATCTCTTCCTCGACGTCGGGTTCGAGCGCACGCAGACGCGCGCGAAGATCCTCCGCGAGCAGCTCTCCGCCGAGGGCGGTCTCCAGGAGGTCAACGAGCTCTGGTACAAGGGCGTGGACGCGCGGCTGAACCTGGCGCTCGCGTTCGGCCTCTGGAAGGACCTGGAGTTCTCCTTCAAGCTGCCCATCGTCTTCCAGCAGAACGAGAGCTGGGAGTTCGTGTCGGGGGTGGGCCAGAGCAACTCCACCATCGTCAACAGTTGCTTCAACGCGGACGGCTCGCCGTACTCCGCCGAAGGCTGCGTGGGTCGGCTCTTCAGCATGCCGCAGGAGAGCTACCGGGGCGGGCTTGGCAACATCCACTTCGGGCTGGCGTACGCCTTCTTCAACCAGGAGAAGGACAGCACCAAGCCCACGTGGATCATCGGCATCGACTACGAGGCGCCCACCGCCAAGCAGCGCGACCCGAGCGTGGACACGACGGATCCGGATGGGACGCGCGGCAACGTGGGCGACCGCGTCCACAAGTACCAGCTCTACACGTCCTTCTCGCGGCGCATGGGCGCGGCGGACCCGTACTTCAAGGCGTACCACACCATCCCGGTGCGCGGCCCCAAGGCCTACTCCAACTGCGATCAGGCCGGCTCGAACCCGACCAACCTGGGCGCCCCGGGCAACTGCTTCACCGGCCCATGGGATCGCAAGGAGACGGGCATCCAGGCTCCCTCGCAGACGGGCATCCTCTTCGGCGTGGAGCTGGTGCCGTTCGAGAGCGCGGCCAAGGCGCAGAAGTTCACGGTGGACGCGCGCCTGATGGGCAACTACGTGGGCCGCGGCCGGTACTACAACGAGCTGAGCTCCGCGCTGCGCAAGCTGCTCACGTCGGAGGACTACCTGCAGGTGGGTGGCCAGATCGGCGTCACGGCGCGCGCCGCGCAGGCCTTCACCATCCGCGCCTCCGGCAACTTCCTCTACAACACGGACCACCTGCTCACGTCGGAGACCATCGGTCAGGACGTGGACGGCGACGGCACCGTGAACACGAACCCGGGTTCGCCGGAGCTGAACCCCACGTTCGACTGGCGCTACGACCTGGCGTCCCGTCGCTTCCGGGCCATCCAGAGCACCACGTTCCGCTTCGACCTGGGCGCCAGCTTCGCGTTCTAGGCGCCGTGCCCCTGAGGCAGCGGGTGGTTGCTACCGCTGCTTCAGGCCCAGGCCCATGCGGTACACCTCCTGGCCGGGCCACCCCGCGCGGCGGGCCAGTTCGGTGCTCAGGGGCTTGAGCTTCTCACCCCGCTCCAGGCCAGACTCCAGGGCGCGACGGACCTCGTCCTCGCTCCAGCGCTGCTCGCCGGTGCGCCCCTCCACCAGGATGACCACCTCGCCCCGGGTCTCCTCGGCGGCGTAGCGGGCCACCAGGGCGGACAGCGGCCCCCGGACGAACTCTTCGTGCAGCTTGGTCAGCTCCCGCGCCACGCACGCGCGCCGGTCGCCCCAGGCCTCCTGGAGGTCGGCCAGCGTCTCTCCCAGACGGCGCGGGGACTCGTAGAGCACGCAGGTGGCGGACAGCGGCGCCACCTCGTCCAGCATGGCCCGGCGCTCCGGCCCCTTGCGCGGCAGGAAGCCCAGGAAGTGGAAGCGGCCCGTGGGCAGCCCCGACGCGCTCAGCGCCGCCACCAGGGCCGTCGCCCCGGGAATCGGCTCCACCTTCAGGCCGCGCTCCAGGGCTTCGGCCACCAGCTTCTCGCCCGGGTCGCTGATGCCGGGGCTGCCGGCGTCGGTGATGAGCGCGCAGTCCTCCCCTGCTTCGATGCGGTCCAGGATGCGCCCGGCGCGCTGTCCTTCCGCGAAGGCGGGCAGGCTCACCAGGTCCTTCCCGGTGATGCCGAAGTGGTCCAACAGGATGCGTGAGTGCCGGGTGTCCTCGCACGCGAGGAAGCCCGCCGTGCGCAGCGTATCCAGGGCCCGGGCGGTGACGTCCCCCAGGTTCCCGATGGGCGTGGCCACGAGGTAGAGCGTTGCAGCCAAAGGACAGGTCCTCACATGCCGGCGTCGAAGGCGGCGGGGATGTGTTCCACCCGGGCGGTCTCGCCCTGGCCCACGACGGAGATGACGTCGAAGCGCACCATGCGCCCGTCGATGCCGTTCTGAAAGAGATAGTGCAGCGCGGCCTTCACCACCCGACGCTGCTTGGCGAAGGACACCGTGTGCGCCGGGTCTCCCCACACCGCCGAGGAGCGCATCCGCACCTCCACGAAGCAGATGACCTCCTCGCGCTCCGCCACGATGTCCAGTTCGCCGTAGCGGCACGTCCAGTTGCGCGCCCTCACCCGGAAGCCCTGCGACTCCAGCAGGCGCACGCCTTCCTCTTCCGCCACATCCCCCGACTCCCGCCGCGTCCCCATCCC
>NZ_RAVZ01000445.1 GCF_003611635.1 Corallococcus terminator
CCCCCTCCGTGCCTCCCGCCGCGGCCCCGGCGGCGCCGCCCCCGGAGGTGAAGAAGGACAAGGCCTGGTACGAGCGCATCAGCCTGCGGGGCTACACGCAGATCCGCTACAACCGCCTGCCCAGCTTCCGGGTGAACGACGCCCTCATCAACGACCAGGGTGACCGCTTCCTCGGCAAGGACAACGGCTTCGGCATCCGTCGCGCCCGGCTCATCTTCTACGGGGACGTCCACGAGCACGTGGCCATCTACCTGCAGCCGGACTTCGCCTCCGTCATCGGCGACCAGTACCACGTCGCCATCATGCGGGACTGGTACGCGGACATCTCCGTGGACTCGAAGAAGGAGTTCCGCTTCCGGGTGGGCCAGTCGAAGGTGCCCTTCGGCTTCGAGAACCTCCAGTCCAGCCAGAACCGGCTCGCGTTGGACCGCAACGACGCCGTCAACAGCGCGGTGAAGGACGAGCGCGACCTGGGCGTGTTCTTCTACTGGGCGCCCGCGGAGATCCGCGCGCGCTTCAAGTACCTGGTCGACAGCGGGCTGAAGGGTTCGGGCGACTACGGCGTGGTGGGCCTGGGCGTCTACAACGGCCAGACGGCCAACCGCGCCGAGCGCAACGACACCCCGCACGCCGTCGCCCGCGTCTCCTATCCCTTCCTGTTCGGCAAGCAGTTCGTGGAGCTGGGCGTGGGCGGCTACTACGGCCGCTTCAGCCTGGCGGCCGCCCCGCGCGACGACGCGGCCTACGCGCTGGCCCGCGGCGACGACATGGTGGATGCCCGCGCCATCGTCAGCGTGATGGTGTACCCGCAGCCCCTGGGCTTCATGGCCGAGTACAACGTCGGCCGTGGGCCGTCGCTGGGAACGGGTCCGGACGAGGGCCTGCTCATCGACAGCCGCAACCTGCACGGCGGCTACGCGCAGCTCATGTACAAGCTGGACGACGTGGCCGGCATGACGCTCATCCCCTACCTGCGGGGCACGCTCTACCAGGGCGGCAAGAAGTTCGAGACCAACGCCCCGCGCTACGACGTGCGCGAGCTGGAGCTGGGCGTGGAGTGGCAGATCTTCAAGGCGCTGGAGCTGACGGGCGCGTACCTCATCGCGGACCGCAACTCGTCGCGCTACCCCTACGCGCAGCAGCAGGGGCACGTGACGCGCGTCCAGCTCCAGTTCAACTACTGAGCCGGGACGTGGAAGGGCAGGGCGGGGGCGTCAGGGGCCGGTGTCGCCCCGGGTGACCTCGCCCAGCCCTTCACGGGACACGCGGCTCAGCTCGCCAGCGGCGTGACCTTCGCGACCGGCTCCGGGGCCGGGAGCTTCACGTCGGGCCAGGCTTCGGGCGCCAGCGTCAGGCTGAAGGGGGGCGCCGAGCCGCGCAGCGTGAGCCAGAAGGCCTTGTCCGCGGTCAGCGCCTGGGCGATGCGGCCCGACGTCGTGCGGACGCGCTCCACGATGGCCTGGATCTCCTCGGGCGACTGCGCCTCCAGCATCCCGACCACGTTGTCCCAGACCCGCTGACGCCAGACGATGAGCATCTGCATCACGGCCTTCTCCATCACCGGGCGGCTGAAGGGCACGCGCAGCGCCAGCCGGGTGGAGGTGCAGTTGTAGCGCTCCGCGAGCAGGTCCAGGCATTCAGGGATGCACTGGCGGAGGATCTCGTTCACGTGGAAGTAGTCGTGCCGGTAGCGCGCCATCTTGCGCGTGTCGACCGGGGGCGACTGGTGGGCAATGTTGTCGTACACCACCATGCCCAGGTCGTGGTTGATGTGGGCGCTGACGCCCAGCAGCGCGTCCTGGAAGGGACGCGTGAGGCCCGCGGCCGGGTAGTGCGTCGCGAAGCGCCAGGCGGCGGTGGGCAGGGGTAGCTGGCGCAGCGAGTCGCGCACCGCGATCAGCGCCTCCTCGGCGAAGCGGCCCGTGAGGTGCGACAGCCACTGCGGCTCCAGGAACCCGCCCGCGCCCGGCGCGCTCAGCAGGTGGACGACCCGCCGCGTGACGATGGCATAGATGTCCAGGAAGATGGCGCGTGAGTCATTGCGCTCATTCAACCGGCCGAGGATCTTCTCCAGTCCCTCCAGCGCCTGCTCCGCGTCCACCGGGTTCCAGAGCACGTCATCCAACTGGATGGGGCCCAGGTCTCCCGGGGCCTTCGTCTCGTGGAGGTGGACCTTGTTCGAAGAGCTCTTCCGATGCGGTTGGGGGGCGACCGGCGACACATTCATGGAACGATACTCCGCAGCCTGGGGGAAACTGCTTCGTGAGAAACGTACACCACTTTCTCAATCAAACTGAAATAGGCCCACGTGTCCGCCGTGACTCGCCGACGCGGGTCGCATCCCGCCGATGTTTCATGGCGTGTCCGCGTCGTGACACATGACGGGATCAGCGGAATCCATCCAGGGGGATCCGCGTCGCGCGGGGAGAGGGATTGAGGAGCTCCAGAGACCGGTGTCGCGTGGACACGGCCGGTGAACGTCATGACTCCACGCGTATGACGCGCGTGTCGCGCAGCGGCGCCGCCAGTGCTGCCAGTGGACGCCTTCGCCCTCTGCGTTCAGATGGCATCCGCCTTGCTATGCATGCTTCCCGCGCAAGTCGGGTATGACTTCGTCGTCGCAGCTTCCCTGACCTGCGCGGGCAGTGCGGCAGGACCCAACCGCTCCCCGGCGTGGACATGGACGCCCGGGAGTCGTCACCCCGGAGCTTCGAACCCATGAGTCGAGCGAGCCCGTCCCCCATCCTGGAAGTCTCTTCTCCGCCCGCGACCCCGGGCTCCCGTGTCCGTTTCTGGGCGGCCCGGCTCGTGTTGTTCGTGGCCTGCGCCAGTGTGGTGGCCACGTCGCAGGCCACCTCTCCGGACGTCGACTCCAGGGAGCTGATGGGCGCGCCCCTGAGCCTCACGACCGAAGCGCCCAAGGCGTCGCGCCGCATCATCATCCGTGCCTCGGCCCCCAAGCCGCCCTCCAAGCGGGCGGAAGGGGAGGTGTCGGTCCGCGTCACGGCGCGGTGGATCCCCGCCGACCCCAGCCAGACGGTGAGCCCCTGGCTGAAGGTGATGCTCTCCGAAGATGCGGGCGGCTCCGGCGCGGAGTCGTCCGGCATCCTGACGGCGGGGACGCCCTTGACCCTGGAGGGGGTCGGCTACCTTTCGCCGGACTGCGAGCTGAAGGACTCCTGTGAGTGGAGCCGGCACGTGAACTTCGAGTTCCAGGCCAACGCCGCCGCCGGCACGGTCGAACTGGAGTGGACGGCCCAGGCCCATGTCCGCGTGGTGGACACCAGCGACGTGCCCGACGGCTTCACCGTGGACATCTCCGAGCCATGAACCCGACCCCGCGAATCGACCTCCGCCCGCTGCTTCGGCGCTGCCTGCTGCTGACGGGGCTGGTGCTGATGACCCCGGCGTGTGGTGGGGACTTCGACACGTTCCTGGAGCGGCAGCGTCCGCCCACCGAACTGATTGAGTTGAGCGCGAGCGAACCCGTGGTCACGCGACGCCTCCGCGTGGTGGCCGCGGTCAAGCCAGGGACCCGGACGAAGGTGTCCTGGCCCTATCTCTCCGTGAAGGTGTCGCGGACCTGGGCGAACTCCGAGGCGAGCGGCGCGGAGGACATCTATCCGTGGCTGCGCGTCAGGCTCGTGAATGAAAGCGAGGGGGACCTCCGGGCTGAAGACGTGGTGGCCTTCGGTGAGCAGGGGTGGGTTCGCGATGCGGGCCTGGCGAATTCGCCGGGACGGGAGGACAAGGCCGATCAGTTCGACGTCACCTACCGCGTCGAATTCGAACGGCAGGGGCCTCCCTCCAATGGCCTCATCAAGCTCACCTGGGAGTCCTACGCGAGCGTGTCGTCCAGCGGTGACCGGGATGAGGTCGAGTTCACGGTGACGGAGCTCTGAGTCGCGAGGCCGAGCGGGGTTCGCCGCCCGGCGATGAGAGGCATTGTGCGCGCGGTTCCCTTCAACGATACACACTGCGGATGCGCCGTGCCCCGGGCCACTCCGGGCGCGGCACGCTCCGGGCCTGCTCCTGGTGCTGTCGATACGCGGCGATGACCGGCTTGGGCAGCGCGCCGACGCCTTCCAATGCCAGACGCACCGGCCGGTCTCCCAACGCGGCGATGAGTCGTGCGGTGCCTTCGGAAGACAGGTCACTGTTGCGCAGGTCGACGTAGCGCAGGTGCGTATTGGCCATGAGCAGGCCCGCCAGTGCCTCCGCGCCTTCCGGCCCGAACCTGTTGGGCGGAGCCTGGAGCACCCGGGTCGACGGGGCGTGTCCCAGCTCCAGGGATTCGAGCACCGGGTGGTGCCGCAGGGCCTGCGCGAGGGCGCGGGCTCCGCGTGGGCCCAGGCCCGTGCTGGACAGGGACAGGCCCAGGAGCGTGCGGTTCTCCGCCAGCGCCTCCGCGAGGATTTCGGCGCTGTCATCCCCCAGGGGATTCGCGGCCAGGTAGAGGCCGAGGAGCCGTGGGGACTTCCGGAGCAGCTCCGCCAGCGGACGCGCGGCCCGGGCCGTGAGCCGGTTGCCGCTCAAATACAGCCATTCCAGCGGAGCATCGCGCGCCAGCAGTTGCTCGACGAGGGCGGCCAGTCCCGTCTCCCCCAGGCCCGTGTCCACCAGGTCGAGGGTGCGCAGCGCGGAGGTGGCCACCGCGTCCGCGAGCAGGGTGGTGCCCTGGGCGCCCAGCGGGTTGCGCTTGAGCCAGAGCCCTTCCACCGACGGACGGAGCTGCACCGCGTCCGCGAGCTGGCGCGTCCCCTCGGGACCGATGAGGTTGCAGCCCAGGTACACGGTCCGGATGCGTGGGTTGTGTCGCACCAGCTCCGCGACGGCCGCCGCGCCCACGTCGCCCATGCCGTTGGTGCCCAGCAGCAGGCTCGACACATGCGGGTGGTCCCGGAGCGCGCCCAGCACCGCCTGGGTTCCTTCCACGCCCAGGCCCTGCTTGCAGAGGTCCAGCCTCCCGTCGGGCAACAGCGTGCCAATGGGGAAGCGGATCGGCGCGCTCACCAGGGTGCCGCAGCCCAGGTGGTCGAGCAGGGGTTGCAGCTCGCGTGGGTCGCAGCGCGGAAGGACGGGGTGTTTGACCAGGGGGCAATCCGGCTGCGCGGACTCCGCTTCGGGGAGGTCCTTCACCATGGCGCGCTCCGGTAGTCCTTGAGGAAGAGGCCGTGCACGGGCTGTCCCCGCACGCCCTGCACGACGGGGTCGTAGACGCGGGCGGCGCCATCCACCACGTCCAGCGGGGTGATGAAGCCCTGTTCGGACATGCGGAGTCGCTTCTCCCGGGGGTTCTCGTTGGTGAGCCAGCCGGTGTCCACGCTGTTCATGAAGATGCCGTCCCGCGCGTAGTCCTCCGCGGACGTGCGCGTCATCATGTTGAGCGCCGCCTTCGCCATGTTGGTGTGCGGATGGAAGACCGTCTTGTTCTTCCGGGAGAACTGCCCCTCCACCGCGGAGACGTTCACGATGTGCCGGTCCGCGTGCGGCGAGCGGAGCAGCAGCGGCTTGAGGTGCGCGTTGAGGAGGAAGGGCGCGACGGCGTTGATGAGCTGCACTTCGAGCAGCTCCACGAACGGCACCTCATGCAGGCGCAGCACCCAACTGTTCTCGGAGCCCCGGTCCTCCAGGTTGCCGTCCGGTCGCTCCGCGAGGGCCTGCGTCAACGGGAGCAGTTCGGAGGCTCCCACGGGCAGCAGGCCGACTCCGGTGGTGGGCGCCTCGAACGCGGTGCTCCCCCTGAGCAGGGCGCTGGCGGGTGGAGACAGCAGGGCCGCCTGTTCGTGTGCACGGAGGGAATCGAGCTGCTCTGGCGTCGGCCGGAGCGTCTGGGCCGCGTTGTTGACGAGGATGTCCAGGGACGGCTCGGTGGCGAGCAGGTGCTCCGTGAAGGCCTTCACGCCGGGCAGATAGCGCAGGTCCAGGCCGAACACCGCGAGCCGGTCCGCCCAGTCCGCGAAGTCCGGTTCGGCGGCGAAGCGCCGCGCGGCATCGCGGGGGAAGCGGGTGGTGATGAGCACCCGTGCGTTGTCGCGCAGCAGCTTCAGCGCGAGCTGGAAGCCCACCTTGGTCCGTCCGCCGGTGATGAGCGCCGAGCGTCCCGACAGGTCGGCCCGCTGCTCGCGCTTCGCCTCGTTGAGGTCCGCGCACGGAGGGCAGAGCAGTGGATAGCGCGCGTGGAGCCGCGTGAAGGGCTGCTTGCAGACGTAGCAGTGCTTCGGGTGGCGCAGCTCGGAGTCGGTGCGGGGCTCCGGGGCGGAGAGGCTGCGCACGCCGAGCGTCTCTGTCTGCGCGCGGAAGACGCCTTCGACGAGGCTCCGGTCCTCCTGTTTGCGCTGCTTTTCACGCTGCCGGCGAAGGCGCTTCTTCTGGCCGCGTTGGACCTGGATGGCGGCCTGTTCGATGGCGTGGCGGGCCGGGTGGTCCTCGGGCCACTGTTCCACGGAGCGCAGCAGCGCCACGCAGCGCTCGAGTTCCTCGTCGGAAGGGATGGCGGTGGGGGCGGGCAGTGGCTTCATCGCGCGATGCCCGGGTAGACACCGACCGGATTCGAACCGGCGTCTTCCACCTTAGCAAGGCGGCGCGACTCCTCTGCGCTACGGCATCCACCCGGGCCCCATCAGCCTGCCGCGAAGGGGCAGGGCAGGGG
>NZ_RAVZ01000446.1 GCF_003611635.1 Corallococcus terminator
GCGCTCGGGCGCGGGTTCGGTGGCGCGGGCCGGGACGGTGGCCGGCGGCCGGGTGTTGCCACGCACGGGCTTCTTCTCCGGCTCATCCGACGCGCGGTAGGCCTTGCGCTCCGGGGGCGGCTCCGGCGGGTCGTCGTAGGCGTCGCGCGCGGGACGCTCGCGCACGGGCTTGTCGTCGTCGCCGAACGGATCCTCGTCGCGCTTGCGATCCTTCTCTTCAATCTCCCGGAGCTTGGCGGCCTCCGTCTTCGACTGCCGACGCTCGGGCGCGGCCTCCGGCGCATCCGCGGCGCGGCCGTTCACCGCGTTGAACTTCCGGGCGCATTGGGAGCGCTGGTTCGTGCAGCCCTCGAAACAGCGCGTCAGCTTGCGGATGGCGCTGCTGTTGCCGCCGTACTCGATGGTGCAGTCCTCCTTGCACGCGACGGCGTCCTCCTCGCATCCCGGCGGGATGGGGGCGGCCAGGGCAGGGGGACCAAGCAGGAAGGCGAGGACGACGAGGCGCGGAAGAAGACGCATGGCAAATGTGAAAGCTACCAGTCTTCAGCGCTTCCCGGGGGAGGGCCCCGCGATATCGTCAGCCCCACGCCCGGCGCCCGGGCGAGAGGAGACGCATGCCGGCGGTCAAGGTGGGCATCATCGGGGGCCAGTCCCTCTACCAGGCCCTGGGACTCCAGGGCCGGGGCGAGCACCTCACCATCGAGACGCCCTTTGGCCCCCACAGCTCGCCGCTCGTCGCCACGGAGCTGGAGGGCGTCAGCGTCGTCTTCGTCTCCCGCCACGGCCAGGGCCACGTCCACAACGCCACCCGCTCCCCCTACCGCGCCAACCTCTTCGCCCTGAAGGTCCTGGGCGTGACCCACGTCATCGCCACCGGCACCGTGGGCAGCCTGCGCGAACACATCCAGCCGCTCCACCTGGCCCTGCCGGATCAGGTCATCGACCGGACCTACCGCCGCCCCTGCACCTTCTACGACGACGTCGCCGTGCACGTGGAGCTGGCCCAGCCCTTCTGCTCCACCCTGCGCCAGACGCTCCACGACGCCGCGCGCCACGGCGACACCGTGGTGCACCCCACCGGCACCTACGTGTGCATCGAAGGCCCCTCGCTCAGCACCCAGGCGGAGAGCCAGCTCTACCGCACCTGGGGCTGCGACCTGGTGGGTCTCACCGCGATGCCGGAGGCGCGGCTCGCGCGCGAGGCGGAGCTGCACTACGCCCTCATCGCGCTGCCCACCGACCACGACTCCTGGCGTCCCCAGCCCGTGGGCCAGGAACCCGAAGCCCTCCTGCCGCAACTCGCCCAGCGCCTGGACGCCGTCACCGCCCACGGGGCCGCCCTGCTGCGTCGCGCGCTGCCCCGCATCGCCGGCACCGCGTCCCAGTGCCGCTGTGACACCGCGCTCGCGCTGGCCATCTTCACCGACCGCGCCCGCATCCCCGCCGAGGTGCGCTCCCGCCTGCGCCCGCTCCTGGGGCGCTACCTGCCGTCCGGCGTCGTCTAGCAACCGACACCCGGCGGTCCCCATGGCGAGCGCTCGGCCGGCTGCCTGCTGCCGAATGCCCGGACCGTTCGCACATTGGCTCCCCAATAGACCCGGAGGGGGACCACATGGGGCCACCACGGCTCAAGTACCTGACGTGGAGGGAGTTCGGCCGGCGCTTCTGGAAGGAGATTGAAGAGGACGCCGTCACCGACGTGGCGGCGCAGTTGTCGTACTACTTCATCTTCTCCCTGTTCCCGTTCCTGTTCTTCCTCGTCACGCTGGTGGCGTACCTGCCGTTCGCGCCCGGCGCCGTGGACGCGATGATGGACCGCATCCGGCCGCTGGTGCCCGGGGACGCGCTGGGCGTGGTGAGCCAGCACCTGACGTCCCTCGTCGGCGAGACGCGCCCCAGGCTGCTCACGGTGGGTCTGCTCGTCGCGCTGTGGTCGGCCTCGCGCGGCGTGGATGCCCTGCGCAAGGCGCTCAACATGGCGTATGACGTGCCGGAGTCCCGGCCCTACTGGAAGACGCAGGGCCTGGCGCTGACGGTGACGCTGGCGGGCACGCTGCTCATCCCCCTGTCCTTCGCCATCCTGCTCCTGGGCGGGCGCGTGGGCGCGTGGATCGCGGACAAGCTCGCGCTCATCGACGAGTTCCACCTCGTCTGGTCCTGGCTGCGCTGGCCCTTCACCGCGGGGCTGGTGATGCTGATGCTGTCGCTCTGCTACTACCTGCTGCCGGACGTGAAGCAGCGCTTCAAGTACATCACCCCGGGCTCCGTGTTCGGCACGCTGGCGTGGCTGGGCAGCACCTGGGGTTTCACCCAGTACGTGGAGCACTTCGGCAAGTACGACGTCACCTACGGCTCCATCGGTGGCGTGGTGGTGCTCCTGCTGTGGCTCTACCTCTCCGGGCTCATCTTCATCCTCGGAGGGGAACTCAACGCCATCCTCGAACACGCCTCCGTGAAGGGGAAGGCCAAGGGCGCGCGCGACTTCGGTCAGCCCGCGCCCCTGGAGCCGCCCCTCAAGACCCCGGGCGCCGCGAAGAGCGCCAACAGCGCCCGCAAGACGCGGCTGGCCCTGTTCCGCAGGAAGCGCCGGGTGGCCGAGGGCAAGGACCCGGAGCCTCCCGGCTTCCTGCCCGACGGAAGCGACAACCCGCCCGTGCACTGAAAAGGGGCCCGGGCGGCTCCCGCCGGAGAAGCAGCCGACTACTTGGGCAGCTTGGCCTTGATGGCCGTCAGGCCGCCCGCGTCGTTGCGGCCGCCCTTGAGGCCCTGCTGCGCGATGATCTTCCGCAGGTGCGCGATGCGGTCCGCGTTGGTGGGGTGCGTGGACAGCCACTTGAGCACCGAGGGCTGGGTGCCCTGCATCTGCTGGAGCTTCTCGAAGAAGGCGATGAGGCCGTTCGGATCAAAGCCGGCCGCGGCGGAGTACTTCGCGCCGTACTCGTCGGCCTCCGTCTCCTCGCTGCGCCCGTGCGCGAGCTGGAGCCCGCCACCCGCCAACTGCGCGGCGATCTGCGCGGCGGTGCCCGGGTTCTGGCCCAGCGCCACCTGGGTGATGGTCTGCAGGCCGTAGGCGTTCACCATCGCGCGCGCCGAGTGACGGCCCACCACGTGGCCCGCCTCGTGCGCCATGACGCCCGCCAGCTCCGCCTCGGTGTCCGCCGCGAGCAGCAGGCCCGTGTAGACGTAGAGGAAGCCGCCCGGCGTGGCGAAGGCGTTGACCTGCTTCGGGTCGTTGATGACGTTGACCTTCCACTTCACCCCGGAGCGGTCCTTGTTGGCCTGCGCCAGGATGGGGGCGGAGATGCCGCGCACGTACTCCAGCACCGCCGGGTCCTCCACGTACTTGATGTTCTCCTTCGTCTCCAACTCCTTCTTCACCTGGAGGCCGAGCTGATTCTCCTGCTCGTCGGAGATGAACGCCTTGGCGATCGCCTTCTCCGCGCCGACGCGCTGCTTCGCGCAGCCGGTGGTGAGGCCCGAGGCCAGGGTAAGGGTCAGGATTGCGGTGGCCATCCGATGCATGGGCGAGTCGTCCCTTCGCTAACGAGGTTTGAGGCGTGTCTGGCCCCTCGTAGTCACGCTGACTCGCCCCGGGCAAGCCCCTTCCAGGTCCCGTTTTCAACGGAGGAAAGAGGGCACCCGGGCCCCCGATGCATGGGAAATGCGCGGGGTGGGGGAACAGGTGCTATGTGCCCCGGTGGATGCCTGAGCTACCGGAAGTGGAGATCGCCCGGCGCAACCTCGTGCGCTGGTTCAAGGGCCACCGCATCGTGCGCGCGGAAGCGGACGCCACCCGCATCTTCCGGGGCGCGGAGCTTGCGCACTTCGCGAAGCTCACCGGCCAGGTGACGGCCCTGGAACGCAAGGGAAAGTACCTTCTGCTCACCCTGGAGGGAGGGCGGGGCCTGATGGCCCACCTGGGGATGACCGGCAAGTTCGTGCGCCGCCAGGAGGGCGAGCTTGTCCCCTACAGCCGCGCCCGCTTCCACCTGGAGGACGGCCACGTCGTCCACTTCTGTGATCCCCGCCTCTTCGGCCGGATGGAGCCCGCGCCGTCCCAGGGGCTGTGGGAGCTGGCCTCCGTGAAGGCCCTGGGGCGGGATCCGCTGACCGAAGGCCTCACCGGCCCCCAGCTCCAGGAGGCGGTGGGGGATTCGAAACAGGACTTGAAGGTGGCGCTGATGGACCAGGGACGGATCGCGGGCCTGGGCAACATCCACGCGGCGGAGGCACTCTTTCGCGCGGGCGTGCACCCGGCGCGCAAGGCCGCGACCCTCACGCCCCCGGAGTGGCAGAAGCTGGCCGAAGGGGTCCACGCCGCGTTCGATTTCGCCTTCAAGGAGCAGGAGGGCGAGGACATCGTGTACCTGGAAGAGCCGGGTTCCGTGAATCGCTTCCTCGTCTATGGGAGGGCGGAAGGGCCGTGCTCGAAGTGTGGAACGACGGTGGAGTCCTTCACCCAGGGTGGGCGCACCACGCATTTCTGTCCGAAATGTCAGCCGCTCCCCAAGGCCCCCGCCCGTCCTGGAAAGCCGCCGAAGAGGCCCTCGCAGGTCGTTGACGGAGCGAAGCCCCGCTCCCGTAGACGTTGACACCCCAGGGGGGCATGGCTTGAATCGCCCGCCCTTTACACCCGGCCGCGTCATGTCGTGGCCCCGGAGACCGTTGACCATGCCTCACGTCCTGCTGGCGGCGCTGCTCGTCGCCTCGTCCACGGCCACCGCGCAGACGCCGCCGGTGCCTGATGGTGGCTCGCCCGCCGCGGCATCCCAGGAGTCGGCTCCGGCCGAATCTCCTGCCCCCGCTCCCGCCGCGCCCGCTGCCTCCACCGAGGGCTCCGTCAGCCGCGAGGAACTGGAGCAGCGGCTGGAGGCCACCCGCCAGGAGCTGCGCGAGGACATCCGCGCGCAGACGGCCACCCAGGCCGTGGCCAACAACAACGACTGGCAGGAGGAGTGGACGGAGGAGAAGCGCAAGCTGGAGCTGTTCACGCTCGACGGCTACCTGCGCGTGCGCCCCACGCTCTTCTACAAGTTCGACCTGGGCAAGCCCGCGCTGCCGGCCGGCACGCCCCTGGGCCGTCAGTTGTGGACGCGCTCGCCGCGCTCCGCCTCGGAGCAGACCCAGGCGGGCGCCAACATGCGCTTCCGCCTGGATCCGTCCTTCAACGTCTCCGAGGACGTGCGCGTCAAGGTGCAGGTGGACGCCCTGGACAACATCCTCCTGGGCTCCAACCCGGACAGCGCCTACGCCGGCGACGGGCGCAACAACTTCACGCTCTTCTCGGAGAACCAGACCCCGGGCAACTCCGCCATCAACGCGTTCAAGGACTCTGTCCAGGTGCGGCGCGCGTACGGCGAGGTGACGACGCCGGTGGGCATCCTGCGCTTTGGCCGCATGGGCAGCCACTGGGGCCTGGGCATGCTGCGCAACGACGGCAACTGCCTGGACTGCGACTACGGCGACACGGTGGACCGCATCCAGTTCGTCACCGAGCCGTTCGCCGGCTGGTACGTGACGCCGATGCTGGACTTCAACTCGGAGGGCGTGACGTCCGAGCGCGCCAACTCCCTGGGCGAGCCGGTGGACCTCACCCAGTCCGACGACAGCCACAGCCTGGTGCTGGCCATCGCGCGGCGTGACACCGAGCAGCAGGAGCGCGCCAAGCTGGACAACAACCAGGGCGTGCTCAACTACGGCCTGTACTTCACCTACCGCACGCAGCGGTACGCGACGCTGGGGGACACGAGCGGCGTCCCCATCAACCCCGACCCCGTGGTCAACGTCAGCACCCCCACGTTCCTGCCGCGTGGCGGCACGATGTATGTGCCCGACCTGTGGTTCAAGTACGCGGAGAAGAAGTTCCGCATCGAGGCGGAGTTCGCGGCGCAACTGGGCACCATCGACGGGCGCGCGCTGACGACGGCGGACCCGGCCTCCCAGTCGCTGCGCATCGCGCAGTTCGGCGGCGTGCTCCAGACCGAGTTCCACATCATCGAGAACAAGCTGCACCTGGGCGTGGAAGCGGGCTTCGCGTCCGGTGACAAGGCGCCGGGCTTCGGCAACTACCCGGGCCGCCAGGGCACCGGTTCGGACGGCAACACCGCGGCGGGCGACGTGGAAGGCCGGCAGTACCGCTGCGACACCGGCGGCTGCAGCGACAACGCCATCCGCAACTTCCGCTTCAACCGCGACTACCGCGTGGACCTCATCCTGTGGCGCTCCATCCTCAACGGCGTGACGGATGCGTTCTATGTGAAGCCGGGCCTCAAGTACTCCATCGCGGAGGGCTTCGACGTCTTCGGCAGCATCATCTACTCGCAGGCGTTCTACGGTGAGTCCACGCCCTCCTCGGTGAACAAGGGCCTGGGCTTCGAGGCGGACGTCGGCGCGCGCTACGTGACGGAAGACGGCTTCGTGGCGGGCATCGACTACGGCATCCTCTTCCCGCTCGCGGGCCTGAAGGACCTGAACCTGCCCGCGCAGGAGCTCAGCACCGCGCACGCCATCCGCGGCACGCTGGCCATCAAGTTCTAGCCATGCGCGGACCTCTTCCCCGGTTGTGTGTCGCCGCCGCCCTGACGCTGGGGCTGGTGGCGTGTGGCATCAAGGGCAGTCCCCACGCCCCCCGTCCGGCGCCGCCCGCGCCC
>NZ_RAVZ01000447.1 GCF_003611635.1 Corallococcus terminator
GCCAGCAGCTCCAGGATGAGCGCCTCCAGCGGGGAATCGCGCGCCTGGGTCCGCTTCCCACGGCACGCATCCGAGCAGTACCGGACCTCCTCCCAGTCCCGAGCCCACTTCTTGCGCCAGGTGATGGCGCGGCCACAGACGGCACAGGGCTTGGAAGCAGGAGGCGCCATGTGCCCTGTCCGATGCCGGTCTCCACGTCGGGTTTCAACCGGGGGCAACGCGTGGCGCCGCGAACTACGAAGACCTTCGTTGACACCTACGAAATCATTCGTATATCTAGTCCGTAGGGATGAAGGAGTGAGGGAGCCATGAGCCGAACCAAGCTGCCACGCCCCACGGATGCGGAGCTGGCCATCCTGCGGGTGTTGTGGGACCGGGGCGCCAGCACGGTGCGCGAGGTGCACGAGACGCTCCAGGACGGGAGCGGCTACACCACGGTGCTGAAGACGATGCAGATCATGACGGAGAAGGAGCTGGTGATGCGGGACGAGGCGCAGCGCGCGCACGTCTACAGCGCCCGCGTTCCGCGTGAGAACACGCAGCGACAGCTCGTTACCGACCTGGTGGACCGCGTGTTCGGCGGCTCCCCGGCGCGGCTGGCGCTGCAGGCCCTGTCCACGAAGAAGACGTCCCCGGAGGAGCTGGCGGAGCTGCGCCAGTTGCTGGACACACTGGAGAAGGAGTCGGAGTCATGAACGGTCTCATCCTGGAGTCGGTGGGCTGGGCGCTGCTGCACCTGGTGTGGCAGGGCGTACTCGTCGCGGCGGCGCTGGCCCTGGCGCTGCGGTGGGTGGGCAGTCGTTCCGCGAACCTGCGCTATGCGCTGGCGTGCGGCGCGCTGGGCATCATGCTCGCGCTGCCGGTGGCCACCGCGTGGCGACATGTCTCGCGCACGCTGGAGGCGCGCGCGGCACGGACGACGGCGTTCGTCGAGCGGACCGCCGCGCGGTCCATGAACACGGGAGTTGTCCCACGCAGGGGAGTCGCGCCGCTTCGGGCGCTGTCCCCTTCCGGGGCCGAGGCGCTGCCACTGAAGGAGCAGGTGTTCCAGCAGGTGGCCGAGCACCTGCCCTGGCTGGTGCTGGCGTGGGGCATGGGGGTGGCGGCCTCATCGCTGCGGCTGTTGAAGGGCTGGATGCTGCTGCGGCGGCAGGTCCACGCGGCCGTGCATGCGTCGAGGGAATGGCAGGAGCGGCTGGAGGCGATGGCGCGTCGGCTGGGGCTCACGCGGCCGGTACGCCTGCTGGTGTCGTCGAAGCTGGAGGTGCCCTCCACGCTGGGCTGGTTGAAGCCCGTGGTGCTGGTCCCCACAGCCACGCTCACGGGGCTCTCCGTGCGAGAGCTGGAGCTGGTGCTGGCCCACGAGTTGGCGCACATCCGCCGGCACGACTTCGCGGTGAACGTGGTGCAGACCCTGGTGGAGACACTGCTCTTCTACCATCCGGCGGTGTGGTGGATGTCCCAGGTCATCCGCGTGGAGCGTGAGAACTGCTGTGATGACCTCGCCGTGCGGCAGGCCCCGGGAGCGATTCCGTATGCCCGTGCGCTCACCGCGCTGGAAGCCCTGCGCTCCCACGGGATGGGCACGAGCGGCCCTGCCCTGTCCGCGCTGGGAGGCTCGTTGACGGACCGCGTGCGGCGGCTGGTCGTGGCGCCCGCGTCGCGTTGTTCGTCACGGCTGGCGGCGGGTGTTTCCATCTTCACCCTGGCCAGCAGCCTCGCGGTGGCGGTGCCCCTCACCGCGCTCGCCGTGCAGCCCGAGAAGATGTCGGGCGTGAAGGCCGCACCCGTCCTGGCCACCGCCACCGTGCGCACCACACCTGCCATCGCTGGCAACCCCACTCCATCCGCGGCGACCATCGCTTCCGTCCCCACTCCGGTGGTCGCGCCGCCGCCGACCGTTGGCGCCGCGCTGCCCCGTCCGGTCATCGTCGCGGCGGCTCCCTCGCCCACGAAGGGGCCCACCTCTGGCGGGACGAAGCCCGGCGCGGTGAGCGCCGAAGCGAAGGAGGCACCGGAAGCGGATGATGCGACCACGCGCGTGGGTGAAGGTCCCCTCACGGTGGATCAGCTCGTCTCGCTGAAGGTCGCGGGCGTCACCCCGGAAGTGGTCGCCCAGGTCACCGCCATGGGCTACGCGCCCACGGTGGAGACGCTGGTCCAGTTCGGCCACGCGGGCATCACCTCGGAGTACGCGAAGGCCATGGCGACCCGCTTCGGCAAGCCCCTCCCCTCCGAGCTGCTGGTGGGCATGAAGCACCTGGGCGTGACCCCGGAGTGGCTGGAGCAGATGGCGGGCCTGGGCTTCGCGAAGACGGATCCGGAGCAGTTGCTCGCGGCGAAGGCGCTGGGCCTCGACGCGGCCTGGCTGAACGACCTGAAGTCCGCCGGCTTCACGAACCTGGACCTGGACACCGCCGTGGAGCTGCGCGCCCTGGGTGTCACCTCCCAGTACATCCACGAGTTGGAAGCCGCGGGCCTGAAGCCCGCCACCGTGGATGAGTTGCGCCGCCTGCGCGCCGGTGGCGTCGACGCGGACTTCATCCGCCGCATGCGTCAGCCCCGGCAGTAACCCCCTCCCGCTTCACCCCACGGCCCACCCGCGCACTTCCCTTCTTGAGCGCGTGGGAGGGCCGTGCCTTGCCCGAAAGGAATCACCGTCATGACGTCCCGCCTGTCGCCGTGGCTCACCGTGCTCGTGGTGCTCTTCGCCCTTCCCGTCCTCGCCAGTGACGTTCCGGAATCCGGCGCCTGGGTCGGCACGGTGCGCGAGCAGGAGCTGCACCTGTCGCTGCACCCGAAGGACCGTCCCGATTCGCAGCACGGCTTCTCCGCGCCGCTCACCGCCTTCCAGGGGCTGTCCACGAAGGAGGGCAACAGCGCCCCCTTCAAGCTGGTGCGCGAAGCGGGCACCTTCGCCTTCGAGGGCCGCTTCGGAACCCAGCAGGGCACGGGCACCTGGCGGTTCACCCCCGATGCCGCCTACGTGAAGGCCCTGTCGGAGCTGGGCATCCCCAGGCCGAACGCGCAGGAGCAGCTCACGCTGGCCACGGTCGACGTGGGCCCATCGCGCGCCCGGGCGCTCGCCACCGCGGGCTACCGTTTGAGCTCGGTGGAGGACCTGCTCCAGGTGGGCATCTTCAACGTCACCCCGGAGTACGTGCGGGCGCTCGCCGCCGCGGGCTACCCCAAGCTGTCCCTGGACGAAGTCGTCCAGAGCCGCATCCACGGCGTGACGCCCGAGCGCATCCAGGCCCTGGCCGCCGCGGGCTACAAGGGCCTGGACCTGGAAACGCTCATGTCCATGAGCATCCACGGCGTGACGCCGGAGTTCATCCGGGAGATGCGCGGCCTGGGCTTCAAGGACCTGAAGGCCGAAGACCTCGTGGGCCTGCGCATCCACGGCGTCACCCCCGCGTTCGTCCAGGAGATGCGCGGCCTGGGCTACACGAACGCCAGCGCGGACGACCTGATGCAGTTGCGCATCCACGGCATCGACTCCGTGTTCGTCCGCTCCCTGTCGAAGGACGCCGGCACCCCACGCAAGCCGTAGCCCGCCGCGACACCGAACCCTGCCACGGTGACCCAACCTTCCGACCGGGAGGTCCGCACCGAACGGATCTTCAACGCGCCGCGCGAGCGCGTGTGGAAGGCCATGACCGACCCCGCGCTCGTCGTCCAGTGGTGGGGCCGGGGCAACACGCGGGTGATTGAGCGCATGGAGGTCCAGCGCGGGGGCCACTGGCGCTACGTCGAACACGCCCCCGACGGACAGCACGGCTTCGAGGGACGCTACCGCGAGGTGACTCGCTGTTCCACACGACCGAAGAGCGCGACGGCATGGTCCAGGGCTGCATGACCGAGGGCCTGAACCAGGGCTACGTGGCGCTCGACAAGGTGCTCGCCGCGCTGGGCTGAGCGGCCCGGCGTCAGCCTCCGTCCGGGGCTCCGGTTTTCGGAGGACCCAGGTGTAAGGTCCAGCGCGCGCGGGCGTCCTCTTCCCCAGAAGCCAGCCACCAGCCCCGCCGGCCCCAGGAGCGACCGCCGTGTCCATGAGTCCCCACCTCCGAGGACATTTCGAACAGGAGCTGCTCCAGGCCCGGGAGGCCGAGGCAAGGCGCGAACCCGACGCCGCATGGACGCACCTGGAGCGGGCCCACATCCTCAGTCAGGCCCACGTGCTGCCCCATCTGCGGGTCCACGGCTCGATGTCCGCCTTTGCATGGCGGGCACATGACTGGCGCGAGCTCCTGGGCCAGTTGCCACGACTCCTGCTCGCGGGGCCGGGTTCCCTCCTGGGTCGCGCGCCCCGGGGAAACACCGGCGGCGCGGACGTGGGCATCTTCACCCCGATGCCCATCCCCGAGGACCTCCAGCGCATCCTCCACCAGGTGTGAACGCACGCGGTCTTCACAACGGTGGTCCCGCTGCCGTCCGCGCGCGCCAACAACCCTGCCCCCAGGCGGATGCGGGTGGGCATGGCGGACTTCGCCGCCTCGAGCCGGGCCCTCAGGCCACCCGCTCCAGCGCGACGATGGCCTGGGCCCGCGTGCGAGTGAATGGGACGTCATCGTCCCGCCCTGCCCCACCGAGTGCTCGCAGCAAGGGGAGCAGCGACGCGTCGCCCAGGGCCCCGGCCGCTTCGATGAATTCGAGGCGGACGCGTGAGCGGCGCAAGGCCTTGCGCAAGGACTCCATGACCCGCGCGTCCTTGCGGCGCGCGAGCACCAGCACGGCCTCGGCGCGAATCGTCGGGCTGGCGTCGTCCAGGCGGCGCACGAGCACCTCCCGGAGTCCGGCGGTGTCGACCTCGTCCGGCAACCCGCGCAGGTAGCTCATGGCGAGCACTCGGACCCCCTCGTCCGGGTCCTCCACGAACGACAGGAGCAGGGCCAGCGGCTCGGCCTCCGGAGCCTTCAAGAGCGCCAGGAGCACCGCGCCCCGGACCCGCGCGGACGGGTGGTCCCTCAAGGGCGAAATCGCTGGCGGCACCCGCTCATCCCCGAGGTGGCCCAGGCCCAGGACCAGCGCATGGAGCACCTGCGCGTCCGCTTCCTCCTGAAGCATCGGCAGCATCCGCTCCACGCAGCGCGGACGCACGTCGGCAGGCTGCGTCAACTGCGCCAGGATGTCCGCCCCGCGCACCCGCTCCTTGGGGTGGGGCGAGCGCAGCAGCGCACTGGCGGCCAGGAACACCGGCTCACCGCCGCGACGGTGCAGGGCATCAACGGCCTCCCACGCCTCGGAGCTTTCCAGTTCGCCCCGCAACGCCTCCGCGATCAGCGCCTCCACCGTCCGCCCGTCGTGCGTCATGCCGCGAGCCTCCAACAGCCGGGGGACGAGCGGAAGGGCCCCCGCGGGGAGAGGTCACTTCGTGCCGCGCTGCTCCTGCCAGATGGGACGGTAGTCGTACGTGGCGTACATCTCCGTGCGGAACGCGCCCCACGCTCCCTTCTCGATGGCCAGGTTCACCGCGCGCAGCTTCTCCGGCGGGAAGCGCAGCGTGACGACCTGCCCCACGCCCATCATCACGTACCAGGACACCACCTCCACGCCCTCGGGTGGAAAGGTCTTCCGGAAGCCGGTGCGGTCGAGCTGGGCGTTGATCTCATCCAGCGTCTTCGTCTGGTCGTGCCGGAAGAAGACGGTCAGCATCAATGTGTTGTCGCCCTGCGCGGGCTTGGGGGCGGGCGGCCCGGCATGGGTGGGCATGGCCAGCATCAGGCCCGCGACGAACGGCAATGCCAGACGGACCAACGGAATGGAGCGGAAGAGCGGCATGCGGAGAAACCTCCTGTTCGCGCGAACAGCAGGCCCGCGCGGACCGTCCCCTTCCATACCGCAGGGCCCGCGGACCTTCAGCCCTGCGCCGGGAGTCCTCCGCCCAGGCGAAGGATGTCCTCGTTCTCCAGCACGTGCTTGGGCGCGCCCTGCTTGGCCACCTTCAACATCGCCCGGCCCAGGACGTCCGTGTCCGCCACCCATCCGTGCGACATCCGCTTCATGAGGGGTGCCAGCGGCCCCAGCATGCGCGCGATGAGCGGCGTACCGGGGTGCGGCTGGACGGGGTGGATGAAGGCGGGGCGGAAGCAGTAAGTCTCCGGCACCCGCCGCAGCAATTCGTTCTCCGTCCGGCCCTTCACCCGGGCGAACAGCGTGCGGCTCTGCTCCGTGGAGTCCGTGCCCCGGCCCGACAGGAAGCAGAAGCGCAACGCCGGGTTCGCGGCGGCCATCGCCGTCGCCGCCGCCACTGCGTAATCGTAGGTGATGACCTCGTACTCCGCCTTCGTCACCTGCGTCTGGGAGGTGCCCAGACACCACAGGCACGCCGCGTGGCCCGTCAGCTTCTCCACCACGGAGTCGTACCGCGTGAAGTCCGTGTGCAGCACCACGTCCAGCTTCGCGTGCGTGAGCGCCAGGGGCCTCCTCGACAGCACGGTGACGCGCTCCACGTCCGCATCCGCGAGCGCCTGACGAAGCACTTCCGACCCCGCGAGGCCCGTGGCCCCGGTCAGCAGAATCCGCATGGAACGGACCATGACCGGACCGCCGCACGGAGGGCAATCTCCCACCCCACCC
>NZ_RAVZ01000448.1 GCF_003611635.1 Corallococcus terminator
GACCCCGCCTCCCGTCCTCGCCGCCATCGATGTGGGCACCAACGCCGTGCGCCTGGAGCTCGCGCGCCCCGACGCGGACGGCTCGCTGGAAACCCTCCACCAGGAGCGCGACCCCATCCGCCCTGGCGAAGGCGTCTTCGCCACCGGCGAGATGTCCCCTGAGACCGCCGAGCGCCTCCTGTCCACCCTGCGCCGCTACGCCGCGCTCTGCCGCCGCCACAAGGCCCAGGTGCGCGCCGTCGCCACCAGCGCCCTGCGCGAGGCCCGCAACCGCCAGGACATCGTGCGCCGCGTGCACGAGGAAGCCGGCCTGGACCTGGAGGTCGTCAGCGGCAAGGAGGAGGCCCGCCTCATCTGCCTGGGCGTGCTGCACAGGAAGCCCGCCAACGCCCGCTCGCTGCTCGTGGACATTGGCGGGGGCAGCACCGAGGTCGCCATCGCCACCGGCGAGAAGCCCGACGACCTGTGGAGCCTCGCGCTGGGCTCCGTGCGCCTCACGGAGGTGTTCGACACCTCCCGCACGGTGACGCCCAAGCAACTGCGGCTGATGCGCGGCTTCGTCAACGAGGTGCTCCACAAGACCCTGCCGGAAGAACTCCCCACGCTGCCCCGCGTGGCGCTGGGCTCCTCCGGCACCATCCAGGCCGTGGTGGGCTTCGCGGTCAACGACAACGGAGGCAACGCCACCGTGCGACAGCTCACCCAGTCCGTGGAGACGCTGGCCTCGATGCCGCCGGAGCGCCGTCGCAAGCGCTTCGACCCGCGCCGCGCGGACATCATCGTCTCCGGTGCCGTCATCCTGGAGGGCGTCGCGAAGCACCTGGGCGTGGACTCCGTCAGCGTCGTCAACCGGGGCCTGCGCGACGGCCTGCTGGTGGACCTGCTCTACCGCCAGGACGAATCGCGCGACGACCACAGCCTCGCGGACGCGGCGCTCGCCATCGGGCAGCGCTTCTTCTTCGATGAGAAGCACGCCCGCCAGGTGGCCCGCATGTCCCTGGCCCTCTTCGACGGGCTGGCCGCGCTGCACCAGTTGCCCCTCTCCGTGCGCCCGCACCTGGAGGTCGCCGCGCTCTTGCACGACATCGGCACGGCGGTCAGCTACGAGCGCCACCACCGGCACACGTACTACCTCATCCACAACGCGGACATCCCCGGCCTCGCGGACCGCGAGCGCGAAATCATCGCGCGGGTCGCCCGCTACCACCGGCGCTCCCAGCCGGAGCTGTCCCACTCCGGCATGGCGGGCCTCACCCCGTCCGAAGCGCGGCGCGTGCGCAAGCTGGCCACGCTGCTGCGGCTGGCGAACGCGTTGGATCACAGCCACCATCAGCCCATCCGCGACTTCAAGGTCACGCACGGCCGAGACATCGTGACGCTGCACCTGCACGCGAAGCAGCCGCTGGACCTGGAGCTGTGGAACGCGGAGCACGAGGTCGCCCCCTTCCGCAAGGTCTTCGGCAAACGGCTCGCCTTCCAGGTGCACTCGGCCGGACGTTAGGACCATCGCCCCCCCGCCTGCTCACCAGAGAGGAGAGCAGCGCGGGTTTTGCCCGGCCGCACCTTAGTGGCCACCTCCAGTGACAACAGGTCCCGTGCGCGGCGCGCACCGGGGGCCGTTTGGTCATTCGAGCCCCCGGGCGGGCAAGGAGCGCATCATGAAGGCCGTCGTATTCCATGGCATTGGCGACATCCGGCTGGACGACGTCCCTGAGCCGAAGCTCCGCGAGCCCACCGACGCCGTCGTGCGGCTGACCGCCAGCGCCATCTGCGGCACCGACCTGCACATGATTCGCGGCACCATGGCCGGCATGAAGCCCGGCACCGTGCTGGGCCACGAAGGCGTGGGCGTCATCGAGGAGCTGGGCGAGGACGTGCGCAACTTCAACGTGGGCGACCGCGTGGTCATCTGCTCCACCATCGCGTGCGGCAACTGCTCCTACTGCCGCGCTGGCTATTACGCCCAGTGCAACGACGCCAACCCCAACGGCCCCGCCGCGGGCACCGCGTTCTTCGGCGGCCCCGGCATGACGGGCCCCTTCGACGGCCTCCAGGCGGAGAAGGCGCGCATCCCGTTCGCGCACGTCACCATGGTGAAGGTGCCTGCGGGCGTCACCGACGACCAGGCCATCCTCGTCTCCGACATCTTCCCCACCGGCTACTTCGGCGCGGAGATGGCGGAGATCAAACCCGGTGACACCGTGGCGGTGTTCGGCTGCGGCCCGGTGGGCCTGTTCGCCATCGTGAGCGCGAAGCTGCTGGGCGCGGGCCGCGTGTTCGCCATCGACTGCCACGAGGACCGGCTGGAATTGGCGCGCATCCAGGGCGCGGAGGTCATCAATTTCGAGAAGGAAGACCCCGTGGAGACGCTCAAGCGCTTCACCGGAGGCATCGGCGTGGACCGCGCCATCGACGCGGTGGGCGTGGACGCCGTGCACGCGCACCACGGCCCCGCCGCCAAGAAGGCCAAGGCGGAGAAGCCCGAGTTCAAGCGCGAGGTCGCCCAGGTCGCGCCCAAGACGAAGCCGGACGGCGACAACTGGGTGCCGGGCGATGCGCCGTCCCAGGCCGCGCAGTGGGCCGTGGAGTCGCTGGCCAAGGCCGGCACGCTGTCCATCATCGGCGTGTACCCGCAGACGATGAACGCGTTCCCCATTGGCGCGGCGATGAACAAGAACCTCACCCTGCGCATGGGCAACTGCAACCACCGCAAGTACATCCCGCGCCTCCTGGAGCTGGTGCGCTCCGGCACCGTGGACCCCACCGCCATCCTGAGCCACGTGAAGTCCATGGCCTCCGCCATCGACGCGTACCGCAACTTCGACTTGCGCAAGCCGGGCTGGGTGAAGGTGGAGCTGGAGCCCGGCGCCACCGTCCAGTAGCGGCTCAGGCGTCCAGCACCAGGCACGTGTCGCCGAACTCGTGCCCCAGGTAGCCCGCCGCTTCCGCATGCGCCGCCGCCCGGTGCAGCAGCGGAAGCGGCGCGAAGGCCTGGAGCAGGGCATGGTGGCTGCTCCCGGGTTCGTGCACGCCGGTGAGCAGCCCGTGCACCACCCTGAGCACGTAGCCCGGCCCGAGCAGCAGGTCCGTCACGTCCTCCCCAGCCACCAGCTTTCCTCCGTGCTGCGTCGCGCGCCCTTCCAGCGCCCGCACCACGGTGGTGCCCACCGCCACCACGCGGCCCCCCCGAGCACGCGTCTCCTCCACCAGCGCCACCGTGCGAGCGGGAATGTCCGAACGCTCCGGCCGGGGCAGCGCCGCATCCAGGACCGCATCTCCCGTGGAGGAGAGTCCCGCCGCGTGGGTGAGCAAAGCCCAACGAACACCCCGCGCCTTCAACCGCGAGAACACGGACGCGGTGAGGGGCAGGCCCGCGGAGGGCATCTCCGCGGCCCAGGGGCGCGCGGCGTAGAGCGTCTGCACATGCCACAGCGCCAGCGGCCCGGCGGTGTGCGCGTACTGCACCGGTCGCCCCGCTTGATAGAGCGCGTGCCAGAGCGCCGCGCCGCTCAGGTCGAAGGCCACGCGCAGGAGCCGAGGCGAAGGCGGCAGCACTTCCACCACCCGGGCCTTGAGCCCCCCGACCTCCAGGTGCGCACCCACGGGCAACTCGGGCGGGGGGAGGCGGTCCTCGGTGCGGCGGCGCCAGTCTCCCGCGCCGAAAAGCACCGCCGTCCATGTGCCGTCCGGTTCGTGGGCCAGCAATCGCAGCTCGATGGATGCCCCCACGCCGGTGCGGCCCGTGAGCGAGCCGGGCAGCGTGGCCGCGTCGTTCAGCACCAGCAGGTCTCCCTCGCGCAGGAGCTCGGGCAGGCCCGAGGCGATGCCGTCGGTGATGCGTCCCGCGCGGGGCTCCACGTGCAGCAGCCTCGCCGCGTCGGGGTGTTCCCGGGGCCAGCGGGCGGCGTTCATGCGGCCTCCCACTTCGCGGCCTCGAACCGCTGACCGGCCGGAGCGTCGCGGGTCTCCACCAGCGCGAGGATGCGCGAGGCCACGTCCTCCGGCTTCGCCAGCGTCGCCGGGTCCGCGTCCGGAATCGCGTCGCTGTGCATGCGCGTGTCCATGTCCCCGGGGTCCACCGACAGCAACTGCACCCCGCTGCCTTCCAGCTCCGCGGCCCAGATGCGCGTCAGGTGGTCCAGCGCCGCCTTCGACACGCCGTAGGCGCCCCAGCGAGGATACGCGGACACCGCCGCGTCGGAGGTGATGTTGACGACGAGCCCCCGGCCTCGCAGGACCATGCTCCCCGCCACCGCCTTGGTGAGCCGGAAGGGGCCCAGCACGTTGACCTCCAGCACCCGCGACACGTCCTCGCACGCCGTGTCCAACAACAGGGGCAGCGGTGTGGGGCCCAGGCTGCTCGCGTTGTTCACCAGCACGTCCAGCGGGCCCACCAGCGCGGTGGCCGAACCGACCAGCGGGTAGATGGACTGCTTGTCCCCCACGTCATAGGCCAGCGCGTGCACCGCCAGGCCCTGCGCCCGGAGCGGCGTCACTGCCGCCATCAACGCCTTCGCGTCCCGGGCCACGCCCACCACCCGGGCGCCCCGCCGCGCGAAGCCCTCCATCAGGGCACGCCCCAGTCCCCTGCTTGCTCCCGTCACCAGCACCGCCTGGTTCTTCACGTCCATGGGTCTGCTCCTCCTTGGGGAAGAGCAATAGCGCCAGGACTCCCATGTGATGGCATCACCGCCAACAGGTTGGCAGAATGCCAGCGCATGAGCGACGAGGACCTTCCCGGCAGACTGGCGCGCAACCTGCGGACCCTGCGCGAGACACGGGGTGCCACGCAGGTGCAGCTCGCGAAGCTGGCGGGCGTGCCCCGGGCCACCTGGGCCCATCTGGAATCCGGCGCGGCCAACCCCACGCTGTCCGTGCTGCACCGGGTGGCGGGAGCGCTCCAGGTGTCGCTGGAGGAGTTGCTCGCCCGCCCCAAGGCGAGCGCGCGTCACTACCGCCGCGACAGCCTGCCGGTGCGGCAGCGCGGCGCGGCCTTCCTGCGCAAGCTCCTGCCCGACCCGTTGCCCGGCATGGAGTTCGACCGACTGGAGTTGCCATCGCAGGCCCGCATCACCGGCGTGCCCCACACGCCCGGCACGCGCGAATACCTGGCCTGTGAGTCCGGCACGCTCGCGCTGGTGGCCAGTGGCGAGCGCTTCGTCCTCGAAGCCGGCGACGTCGTCGTCTTCCGGGGCGACCAGAAGCACTCCTACGAGAACCCCGGCACGCGCACAGCGGTGGGCTACTCCGTCGTGCTGCTCACCCCGTCTCTCTAAAATAGGTCGCCAGAAGTTCGTTGACGAATCCGGTGAGGAAGCCCAGCTCGAGTGGAGGCATCCGAGGTCCATCGACGCAGGCGCTCCTCCTCAGGGGAAGAAGTGCTGACCACGATGGACAAGAAAAGAGGCGAAGGGCTGTGTCCACCCAAGACTGGGGCATGGGTCCTGGAGGAGCCAGAGGCTCACCGCCCACCGGTCTGGTCGTGGGTGGGGAATGGCTCCGGGCGTCGTGAAGCGGTCGGTCCCTCTTGCGCACCGCCCTGCGGGTGAGTCCACGAAAGCCGGTGGGGAGGGGCTCGGGCTGAAAGCCCCCTCCGCGGACGAAGCGTCCCAACCTGTCCGACAGTCGGACAGGTTTCCCAAGGCGGAGCGCAGCACGTCCCCCAGAACTCTTATCGCCAGGCTCGCCGGGGTTGGAACCCAGGGCGGCTGGAACCCGGAGCGCCCTATGGTCCGGCTCCGCGAGAAGGGCCTGCGCATGGAGGCGGGGTACCCCTCCGAGCGCCACGATGTCCTCGGCGGCGGGCGCGAGGCAGTCGGGGCCACGCTCTTCCACGCAAGGGCCGGCCTCCCGTGCCTCGCCCTTGAGGCCGGGCGCGAATCGCTCCAGCACCTGCTCATCACATGCCTTCAGCAGTGCTGGCAGGGTGTGCTGGAGCGCCCGCGCGTCACGTTCCCGCAGGGCCTCCATCGCGCAGCAGGTCCACTGGCGCAGCGACTCGCCGCCCATGAGGAGCAGCAGCCGGGCCGCGTTGCCCCGAAGGGCTCGTTGCATCGACTGGATGAGGAGCAGGTGCCCGGGACGGGCCGCCACTCGGGCTGCCAGCCGCAGCAAGTCGAATTCCAACTGCGCGCAGCGTGTACCGGACTCCCAGCGCGCCGCGTCCCAAAGCCTGAAGCACGCGTCCGCCAGCAGCCCCAGGTCCGCCTCGGAAGCACTCACGCAGCAGTCGGCCAGCAGTTCCACCAGCACCTGCCGCTTGAGGCAGAAGAAGCCCTCCAGCAGCCGCCGGCCTTCCGGGGAGCGCTCGTCATGCAACGCCAGGCCTAGGTTCTCCAGCGTCAGCGACGCGTCCAGCGCCACCGCACGCGCCTTGCGCCCGGGATGCTGCTCCACCAGGCCTCGCGCCGCCAGCCGCCGCAGCGCCTCGCGCACGGTGCCCCGGCTCACTCCGTAACGGCACGCCAGCTTTTGCTCCGAGCCAAGCTGGCCGCTTCTCGGAAGCCGCCCCAGCCCCAACTCTCGCTCGAGTTGCTCCTCCACCTGCGCAACGAGCCCCACCCGCTCCATCCC
>NZ_RAVZ01000449.1 GCF_003611635.1 Corallococcus terminator
CCTCGCCCCCGCCCCACAGGCGAAGACGCACCGGAGCGCCCAGGTTGAGGCCAAACTCCTCGCCACCATCCACCACCAGGGTGGGCTCCAATTGCAAGAAGCCTTCGTCCCGGCCCACCCCATGACGCGGCAACAACGTCAGCGTCGCGGCCTCCAGACGGGTGAGGAAGCGCCACCGCCGTACCTGGGGAACGTCCCTGGATTCCGTCTCCAGCACAGGCGGTGTCACGCGTTCATCAGGAGGCAAGCTCTCTTCCACGTGCTCCGGCGGCAGTGCGTCTTCAGCCCAGGAGGGTGCTGGAAGCAGCAGCCACAACGACACGACCCAGCCTCGCTTCACACGCATACGCACCGCCGGTGAGGGTTCCGGCGATGAAGCAAAGGACACACGTCTGACGTTCAGACCGGCGGCAGTCGCGGAAACACCTTGCTGCGGCAATGCGTCCCGATCGCTCCTGCCATTGTGGGAAGGTCCCGACGTACCCAGGAGCTGGTCTACGGTGAGCCACCCTCAGCTGCAGCGAGGATCGCAGTGCCCATGAAGCTGGCCCGCTTGACGACACCAGCCATCCTCTGCATCGCGCATCCAGCCCAGGCGGCGGAGGATTCAACTCAACAAATCCCGGTGTCAGGCCGGGTCACCCATAACCCCTGCCTCCTTGATGCCCTCTGTTCTCCGTCCTGACATGAGACGACTTCTGGTTCCACAGGCTACCGCGGGGATGGAAATCCCGAATCATCCATGTCTATAATTACCAAGCGCCTGAATGCGCACGCAACTCCAAGGAGAGCGCACATGGAAGACAAAACCATCAACATTCGAATATTCTCATTATTCTTCTTGCTTGCAGGCTGTGGAGCCAACGAGGGTTACGACGAGTTCGCTCCAACTGTGAATCCTGCCCTCTCGCAGATGCTAGAACTTCGCTTGCTGGCGTGGGTAAAATCATAAAATCTGTCGCACCAAGCGAAACCAGCGCCAGTCAAGAACTCTCGAACCAATCCCTTGGATACAATTACGACATTGGATCAAGCATCGGTTCGCCAGTCTTGTACTCGGACACATGCGGTGCTTTCGATGAGCACACGCCCACTTGCAGCTCCAGCCAGTCATCGGATCATTCCTACCGATGGACGGCTCCTGCGGCTGGCGGCTACAGCTTCACCACAGAGGGCTCCAGCTTTGACACCATTCTTCAATTGTACGATGCCGACGGCATCAATCCGATTGCATGCAATGATGATTCGAATGGTTCAACAAACTCATCCGTGCAGGCTGAACTCTCGGCCGGACAGACGATCGTAATCACTGTTGACGGCTACGGCTCCAACTGCGGACCGTTCCAACTCAACATCAAGGGCCCGAGAATTTCGAGCCAGCCTTACGCGGGGCGCTACTGGTCATTCAACACATATGCCTACACGTTGCTGTTCATGCGCCACATGAATGATCTCGGCTATGTGAGCCCGATTTCAAGCTCAATCGACAAGTTGGATGCCACTTTCAAAATCGTGAATGGCCTAGCAGATCCGCAATGTTTGTCGTTTGAGGCACGCAGTCATCCGGGCAGATTCCTTCGGCACTTTGGCTATCGCCTCGTCCTCAACAGTCCTGATGGCAGCATACTGTTTCGACAGGATGCGACGTTCTGCATGAAAAGGGGGCTGGCTGATCTTTCATATCTCAGCTTTGAGTCTTATAACTATCCAGGACGCTACATCCGCCATAGGGGCAATGAACTTTGGGTTGAGCCAGGAGGCGGAGACCCTTATGCGGCAGATGCCACGTTCAAGCTAGTGTCTCCCTGGTCGCCTTGATTTGCAGCGGCGACTGCACGACGCGCACAAGCTTTCCAGCCTGCCAAACGCGTGCACGCGAAAGGGTCAGCGCTTGTCAGCGCTGCCCCAAACAGGGTGCTCCATCTTCGTCCAGGACTTCCTGGGCCACCGGTGACTGCGTGGCGTCTTGCCCACGCAGTTTCCTCCGAGCACACGTCGTGCCCCGTCGCCACCGGGCCGAACGGTATCCGTCCGGCCAACGACGCGCCGGATCACTTGAGGGCGAACAGATGTCGTGTTCGACGCGCGGCGCGACGGATTGAGACGCGAGGCTTCAGGACACGTCGGCTGTGCGCCGCCGATTCTATTCGTGCGACAGCAGTTCCCCGATGCGTGTGTTCGGACGGGTCTGGACGCGTAGCAGTACGGCCGCGACGTACTCCTCGTGGTTGTTGTCCAAGGGCAGGCGCGCTTCGGAAACGAATCGGGTGAGGACGAAGAGTGTCACAGCGTGCGAGCGCACTGCGCGGGAGAAACGCGTCCAGGCGGAGACGCAGCGGCCCAGGCGGGTCTCCAGCACCGGGCGTTCCTCCGCCAGGAGGTATGTGCCCACGTGCCGAGCACACCCGTGCTGATCCTCCCCAGCCCCGCGCCTCGCGCGCCACCTCCACCAGCGTTCTGCCCGAGCCCGCCGCGAGTTCCCGATAAGCCTCGCGGGAGCGCTCGCGTATCGCGTCCTCCAGGAGCGCTGGGGCGCCCCCTGGATCTCCCGCGAGCACCGCGTCCAGCGCCTGCCGCGCGTCGGCGTCCAGCCCGGTGGTGGAGGAGCGCTGGGGCGCGTCCCGGACAGGCGTCGAAGGGGCTGAGAACAGGTGACTTCCGGCGTCAAAAAAGGGCGCTTCCGCTTGGCAAGGAGGGTGAGCAGGGCTCAGGGACACCACAGACGGGACCTAGGTTCGCGGAAAGGTTGGACCCCCCGCAAATTGGTCTTTCCTTGTAATAATTCCCTTATGACAAAAATCTGAAAACCTGAATTATGTTGGCCACATGTCTCAGTCTTCCAGCTTTTCCAAGACCTCCTTGGTTTCCCTGATTGATTTGTTGCGCGAGCGGGCTGGGACCCGGGCGGACGAACGGCTCTACACGTTCCTGGAGGAGGACGGGACGGACTCGCCGATGTCGTATGGCGAGCTGGATCGGTGGGCTCGGCGCATCGGGGCGGCGCTGGAGGAGACGACCTCCGAGGGTGCCCGGGTGATGCTGCTCTACCCGCCGGGGTTGCAGTACATCGCGGGGTTCTTCGGGTGCCTGTACTCGGGCCGGGTGGCGGTGCCCGCGTACCCGCCGGATCCGATGCGCCTGGCGCGGACGCTTCCCCGGCTGCGCTCCATCATCGAGGACGCGCAGGCGACCGTGGTGCTCACCACTTCGTTCATCGCGTCGTTCGCGGAGATGCTCTTCGAGCAGGCGCCGGAGCTGCGGGATCTCAAGTGGGTGGCCACCGATACGCTCCCGGAGGAGGCCGGCCAGGACTGGCAGCCCGCGCGGGCGGACTCCGACACGCTGGCGTTCCTCCAGTACACGTCCGGCAGCACGGGCACGCCCAAGGGCGTGATGCTCAGCCACGGCAACCTGCTTCACAACCTGGGGCTCATCACCGGCGCCTTCGAATCGCACGCCAGGTCCTCGGGCGTCATCTGGCTGCCGCCGTACCACGACATGGGGCTCATCGGCGGCATCCTCCAGCCGCTCTACGTGGGCTTCCCGGTGGCGCTGATGTCGCCGCTGGACTTCCTGCGCCGCCCCATGAAGTGGCTGGAGGCGGTGTCCCGCTTCGGGGCCACCATCAGCGGCGGGCCCAACTTCGCCTTCGACCTGTGCGTGCGCAAGAGCACCCCGGAGGAGCGGGCCGCGCTGGACCTGAGCCGCTGGGAGGTCGCCTTCTGCGGCGCGGAGCCCATCCGCCCAGAGACGTTGGATCGCTTCTTCCAGGCCTTCGGGCCCCAGGGCTTCAAACGCGACGCCGTCTATCCCTGCTACGGCCTGGCGGAGGCGACGCTCATCGTCTCCGGCGGCCTCAAGCGTGAGCCGCCCCTCTTGCGCTCGTTCGCCGCGGATCCGCTCGCGCGGGGCCAGGCGATCGCGGACGCCGAGGCAGGAGCGCGCACGCTCGTGGGCTGCGGCACCACGCTGGCCGAACAGGTGCTGCGCGTGGTGGAGCCCTCCAGCGGCAAGCCCTGCCCGCCGGGCACGGTGGGCGAGATCTGGGTGGCGGGCGGCAGCGTGGCGCGCGGCTACTGGAACCGGCCGGAGGAGACGGCGCGCGCGTTCGGCGGCCAGGTGGTGGGCGACGAGGGCCGCGCGTACCTGCGCACCGGCGACCTGGGCTTCCTCCTGGACGGGGAGCTGTTCGTCTCCGGGCGCATCAAGGATTTGATCATCCTGCGCGGGCGCAACGTGTACCCGCAGGACCTGGAGCTGACGGTGGAGGGCTGCCACCCGGCACTGCGGCCCGGGTGCGGCGCGGCCTTCAGCGTCGAGGGCGCTGGCGAGGAACGGCTCGTCGTGGTGCAGGAGGTGGACGCGCGCAAGCTGAAGGAAGGCGCGGAGGTGGCGGCGCTCGTGCGCCAGCACCTGGCGGAGCAGCACGAGGTGCAGTTGCACGCGCTGGTGCTGGTGGAGGCCGGCAGCATCCCCAAGACCTCCAGCGGGAAGATCCAACGGCAGAGCACGCGCGCGGCCTTCCTGGCCGAGGAGCTGGCCGTCGTCTGGGCGTGGAGCAACGCCCAGGAGCCTGTCGCGGCCGGGACGCGCGACGCCGAGGTGGCGCTCACCCCCGAGGCCTCCGAAGAGGCCCTGGTCGACTGGCTGCGCTCGCGGCTGGCTCGGCGCCTGCGGGTCGCTCCCGAGGCCCTCTCCCCCACCGCGCCCCTCACCGGCTTCGGCCTGGACTCGCTGGGCGCCATCGAGTTCGGTCACGAGTTGGAGACGGACGCCGGGGTCGTGGTGCGCATGGAGGAGCTGCTGCGCGGGCCCACGCTCACGGAGCTGGCCGGCCTGCTGCACTCGCGGCGGCAGGAGGGCGCGGGAAGGCCGGCGGGGATCCCCCGGACGGATGCGCCCGCTGCCCTGTCGCCCGCGCAGGAGCGCCTGTGGTTCCAGCACCGGCTGGCCCCGGAGGACGCGGCGCTGAACATCACCGCCACCGTCCAGCTTACGGGAGCGCTGGACGTGGCCGCGCTGGAGCGCGCCTTCCAGGACGTGGTGCGCCGGCACGAACCCCTGCGGACCACCTTCCACGCGCAGGGCCCGGACGGCGAGGCGCGACTGGAGGGCTCCCGCGACGGCGCCTTCGCGCTGACGGTGCGCGATCTGCGCGCGCTGCCGACCCTGGACCGCGAACGCCAGGTGGCCGTGCGCGCCAACGCGGAGGCGCTGCGGCCCTTCGACCTGTCGCGCGGCCCCCTGCTGCGCGTCACCGTGCTGCGCGTGGAGGAGCACGAACACGTGGTCATCCTCGCGATGCACCACATCGTGTCCGACGGCGCCTCCATGGGCGTGCTCGTGCGCGAGCTGTCCGCGGGTTACTCGGCGCACGCGGCGGGCCTCACGGCGGTGCTTCCCGCGCTGCCGATTGGCTACTCCGACTTCGGCGCCTGGCAGCGCTCGCGCCTGGACGCGGGGGCGTTCGCGGGGGATTTGGACTACTGGCGCCAGCAGCTCGCCGGCGCTCCAGAGGTGCTGGAGCTGGCCGGGGCGCGGCCTCGCGTCGCCCGCACGTCCCGACCAGGGGATGGCGTGGCGGTGCGCCTGCCCGTGGCCCTGGTGGACGGCGTGCGGGCACTGGCTCGCGCCGAGGGCGTGTCCCCCTTCGTCGTGCTGCTGGCGGCCTTCAAGCTGCTCCTGTCGCGCTACTCGGGGCAGGACGACGTGGTGGTGGGCACTCCCGTCACCGGGCGCGAGCGACCGGAGACCCAGGGCCTCATCGGCTTCTTCGTCAACACGCTGGCGCTGCGCACCCGGCTGGCGGGACGGCGCACCTTCCGTGAGCTGCTGGCCCACGTGCGCGAGGTGACGCTGGAGGCCTACGCCCACCAGGAACTTCCCTTCGAGAAGCTGGTGGAGGCGCTGCGGCCGGCGCGCGTCGCGGGCGCCACGCCCTTCTTCCAGGTCGTCCTCTCGCTGCTGCCGGATCCGCTGGCCGGGCAGGGCCTGCCCGGCCTGGAGCTGCGGCGGCTGGAGCGGGCGCCGGTGGTCGCGCAGGGCGATCTGCACCTGGCGCTGTCGGAGCGGGACGGCGGCCTGTCCGGGTGGCTGGAGTTCGACACGGACCTCTTCGACGCCGCGACGGTCCGTCAGCTCTTCTCGCACCTGGAGGTGCTGCTGGGCGCCGCGCTCGCCGCGCCGGACGCGCCGCTGGCGTCGGTGTCGATGCTGGATGCGTCCGAGCGCCGGAAGCTGGCCGGCGAGTGGAGCGGGGAGACCGGGGACTCGCCGCCAGAAGCCCTCGCGCACCACGTGTTCGAGGCGCAGGCGCGGCGCACGCCCGAGGTGGAGGCGCTCGTCTTCGAGGGCCAGTCGTTGACGTACAGGGCGCTGGACGCCCGCGCCAACCGGCTGGCGCGCGTGCTGCGCCGCCACGGCGTGGGCCCGGACGTCCTCGTGGGCCTGTGCTTCGAGCGCTCGCCGGAGTTCGTCGTCGGCCTGCTGGCCATCCTCAAGGCGGGCGGCGCGTACCTCCCGCTGGACCCCACCCTGCCCCCCCAGCGGCTC
>NZ_RAVZ01000044.1 GCF_003611635.1 Corallococcus terminator
AAGAGACAGGCGGTGGAGGACGTGGCCTATCCCCGGCGGGCGGTGCGCGCCGCGCTGCTGGGCGTGATGCTGTCGGGCTTCACGTCGATGCTGTACCAGGTGACGTGGATCCGCCTGCTGTCCATCGTCCTGGGGGCGTCCACCTATGCCTTCACCCTCATCCTGACGGCGTTCATCCTGGGCATCGGCCTGGGCAGCTTCTGGCTGATGACGCGCAAGGAGGGTGGGGATTCGCTGAAGCTGTATGGCTGGACGCAGGTGGGGCTGGTGCTGAGCCTCTGCGTGGCCCTGCCGCTGTACGTGCGGCTGCCGCACCTGTTCCGCTGGTCGGAGTGGATGCTCGCGCGCGAGGTGGAGACGTGGCCGCTGTTCCAGGCCATCACCTTCGGGTTCTGCTGTCTGGTGCTCCTCATCCCCACGTTCATCATGGGCGCGGCCTTCCCGGCCGCCGCGCGGGTGGCCACGGCGAAGGTGTCCGAGGTCGGGCGCCAGTTGGGCGGCGTGTACCTGTGGAACACGGTGGGCACCATCTCTGGCGCCGTGCTGGGCGGCCTGGTGCTGATGCCCTTCTGGGGCATGCAGGGCAACTTCGTCGCGGGGGCGGTGGCGAACCTGCTGGCCGCGGGGCTCGCGTTCGAGGCGACCTCCCACGGGAAGCAGGCCGAGGGCGCGAAGCCCGTGCCGGCGTGGCGGGTGTTCGCGCCGGTGGGCGGGGCGGCGGTGCTGGCGCTGGTCGTGCTGGGCGGGATGCACGGCTGGCCGCAGCGGCTGAGCGACATCGCGGCGATCCGCGTGGACCGCAAGCCCCCGGAGAGCTACGCGACGTTGGTGGAGCGGACCAAGCGGCTCATCCGTCCGCTGTTCTACGCGGACGACACCTTCGCCACGGTGATGGTGGGCGAGGTGTCGAAGGAGAACCTCCGCTTCATGAAGATCAACGGCAAGGTGGACGCCTCCAACGGGGGCGACATCGAGACGCAGGTGGTCGCGGGCCACCTGGGCGCGCTGCTCCAGCCGCGCGAGCCGCGCAACGTGCTCCTGGTGGGCTCAGGGGCGGCCATCACCGCGGGCAGCGTGCTGGCGCACCCGGTGGAGCGCCTGGACATGGTGGAGATCTCCCCGGCGGTCATCGAAGGGGCGCGCCTGTTCAAGGCGGACAACCGCAACGCGGTGGATGATCCGCGCACGCACATCCACATCGACGACGCGAAGACGTTCATGGCGCTGGCGCCCATCAAGTACGACCTCATCGTCAGCGTGCCCTCCAACCCGTGGGTGGCGGGCGTGTCCGGCCTCTTCACGCGGGACTTCTTCCAGCTCGTGGACAAGCACCTGGCCGAGGACGGCGTGCTGGTGCAGTGGATCCACACGTACGAGAGCAACCGGGAGCTGGTCCGGCTGGTGATGCGCACGCTGCGCGACACCTTCCCCCACGCCACCACGTGGCTGGGCCCCGAGGACCTGGTCATGGTGGCCAGCCGCAAGCCGCTGGCCTTCGACGCCGCGTCGGTCGCCGCGCGCATGGCCCGGCCGGAGGTGAAGGCGGACCTGGAGCGGGTGGACATCAAGGACCTGTTCGCGCTGCTGTCCAAGCAGCTGCACAGCGACGCCGGGCAGAAGGAGTTCGCGGGGGAGGGGCCCATCAACACGGATGACCACAACCTGCTGGAGTACGCCTCGCCGGTGGCCTTCTTCCTGTCGCAGTTGGACGTGCGGGTGAAGGACGAGCGCCGGGCGCCGGACTCGGGCCCCGGGTTGCTGCTGCACGACTACGTGCGCCAGCACCCGCCCACCGCGGAGCAGGCCGCGGGGCTGTACCGCAACATCGAGCGCTATCACGCGGAGAAGGATCCGCTGGTGCGCGGCGTGGCGACGCTGTGGCACTCGCTGGCGCCGGAGGATCCCGCCGCGGTGCTCGCGCTGGGCAAGGCGCTGGTGGCGCAGGGCGAGCTGAGTGTGGCGGCGACGCTGTTGGAGCCGGAGGTGGCCAAGGGAGGCCGTTCTCCGGAGCTGACGACGGCCTACCTCAAGCTGGTGGCGGCCCGGGCCTGGGCGGCACGGACGGTGTGGACGCCCCGGAACGACGACGTCGCCATCGCGCTGGCCCGGGAGGTGGTGCCTCGCCACCCGCAGGATGCGAAGCTCCAGAAGGCCTACAAGGAGTTCTGCGAGGCCATGCCCCGGGCCGCGTGTGATCCGAAGGCTTCCGTGGTGCCGACGGCGGCCCCTGGAGGGCCGTGAAACACCCGTGCGAAGGCCTTGAGTGGGTCCAGGTGGCTGGAATCACTGGATCCACCCCCCATCCTCCCGATGACGGATGGAGGTTCGTGTGGGATCCTTCTACTGTCCGTTTCGACCCTGACGTTCGCAGGGTGAGTTTTTCACCGCTGCAAGACCCCTGGAGAGACCCCCATGAACACGATCGCGAAGAAGAAGAACCAGCTCCGTAAGGCCCGTGGCCAGGGCATGACCGAGTACATCATCATCGTCGCCCTGATCGCGATCGCGGCCATCGGCGTCATCACGCTCTTCGGCGACAACATCCGCAAGCTGTTCGGCGCGTCCGCGGCGGCCCTCGCCGGCAAGGACAACGTCGAGAACGACGGCCAGGAAGCGTCGGACCAGTTGAAGAAGAAGACGATGAAGACGTTCGGCCAGAACAACACGTACAACTGAGCCGCGACCCGGTTCCGCTGGGGGGCTTCGGCCGCCCTCGCGTCGCCAGGTGCTTCTCGTGAATGGCAGGTCCTTCCACTTGGAAGGGCCTGCCATTTTCATTTTCGCGGCGGTGGGGCGGGCCCGGCCCCTTGAGCCTTGCGGCCTACCGCGCTCCGGCTGCGGGGCTCGGTGAAGCGTTGGAGAGGCCCAGGCGGCGCAGCATCACCTGCCGGATGGAGGGGATGCGGAAGCGGAAGATGAAGGCATCCGCGTAGTAGTGGGCGAGCACCACCGCGAAGCCCAGGGACGTCAGGCCGCGAAGCAGGGGATGTGACAGCGCGCCGCTGCCGATGCTGAGCGAGCCCTTCACGGGCCCATCCAGCAGGAAGCCGTGCACCACGCCCAGCGCGAGCAGCGGGAGCATGGCCAGGACCATGGCGGGCCAGATGAACGCGCGGCGCAGGCGGGGCGCGTCGCCTTCGCGCGGCTCCAGCATGCGCGCGCTGAGCATGTAGTACTCCAGCCCGTGCATGCCCGGCAGCATCACGTAGCCCCATTCGGGGGCCACGAGCGCCAGGCCCGTCGCCGTGGCCATGCCCAGGAGGTAGAGCACCTTGGGGCCGCTGGCGGTGCCGGAGCGCAGCACGGAGCGGAACAGCAGCAGGAAGTAGCCCAGCCACAGGGCGATGAGCACGGGCAGCATCTGCCAAGGCAGCACGCGGCCCTGGCCCACATCCAGGTAGGCGCTGGCGTTGGGCGCGGCGGACTCCGCGACGAAGAAGATGCGCACGAGCAGGATGGACAGGAGCAGCGGGACGTAGAGCTGCTGCAACCTGCGCTCAAGTGCAGTGGGGGGCGCGAGGCCCGCCTGTCCGCCGCGCAGGCCGTGCAGCGACCACAGGCCCCGGTGCTGCGACAGGGTGTGGTGCATGCCGAAGACGTTGAAGATGACGGCGACGGCGAAGGTGTGGATGGAGCGGTCGGCGTAGAACGTGAAGAAGAACCCCGCGCCCACCGCGAGCATGGCGAGCGTGCCCGCGAGGATGTTCCGGGGCTGGCGGGGGGCGGCGGTGAGCACGTCCCGGTGCACGCCGAAGAGCAGGAACGTGAGCACCACGTGGGTGGCGTTGCCGAGGATGTTCTGGGCGGTCCAGGACATCAGCCGGTGGGCCCCATCCGAGGACGCGGGCGCCAGGAACGCGCTGGCCCCGGCGGCGCAGAGGGTGAGGGCCAGGGGGATGGCGAGGATGGCCAGGTCGGCCCCGGGAGAGAACAGCCACAGGCGGCGGAAGCGCAGCGAGCCGGGCACGGCCGGCGCGTCCTGCTGCGGGGAGGTGGCGACTCCGGGGCTGAGCGGTGTCATGGCGCGGGGAGTATAGCGGGGCCCCGGGGTCCCCAGAACCCCGGTGGTCCCTGCTGCCCTGCCCGCTGGCCGGGCCGGGGCCGGGTCCCTGGGAACCGGGCACGGGAGAAATCACGTACGCAGGGTCCGGATTGTCACTGCAAGTGCTTGCGGTGTGGAGGTCAAATTTGGCATGCACCGAAATGAAAGGGCATTCCTTGCGTCAAGTACCTGACAAAAGATAGAGAATGACCATTCCCGCGTTTCGCCACCGGGAGTGGGGTTTCTTGCAAGAGGGAGGGGCGATTGTTTTTCCGGTCCTGGGTATGGGGTGTGTTGGTGGCAGGGGGCCTGCTGGTGGCCTGCAACGAGGCACCACCTCCCGTGCAAGCCGAGGTCGCGGCGTCCCCTGAGAAGGTCTTCGGCGAGCACCGGCAATCGCAAGCGGTCGCGGCCACGAAGGAAGTGGGTGAGGACTGCGCTGCGGGGGGCGCGTCCGCCTGCCGCTCCAATCTCTGCCTTCACACCCAGCCAGCGCCCGGATTGGGGCTGATCTGCTCCAGGCCCTGTCAGGTGGAGGGCAACTGCCCCGCTGGCTGGCGATGCGCCTCGGTTCATCCGAACGCAGGGGCTTCGTTCTGCGTTCCGCCTCAGGGCTGGTCCGCGCATCCTGCGGCCGAGCGATAGGACTTCATGTTCGCCCACATCCTGATGCTTCTCCTGGTGGCTGCGCCCCCAGCAGTCCCCGGTGTGTCTTCACCCCGCTATCTGGTCTTTGGCAGGGGAGGGGACTGGGTGGCCTTGGAGGTCGCCACCGGCAAGCCCGAGCGCATTCGCGTTCCGTCTTCCTCCGGGGCCAGGACCCTCGCGCTTTCCCCGGACGGCCAGCATGTCGTCTTCACCACGTACGAGGAAGGGGCGCTAAACGACCTGATGTACCGGTGGGATTGGAGGACGAAGGCCGCCCCGGTACGCATCGGGAATGAGCGGGGGTTCCATGCCGACCCCGCCATCAGTCCTGATGGGCAGTGGGTCTACTTCGCGCACCACCCGCGCAAAGGTGGGCCGCCGGGACAGCATGAGGAGCGGGCGAATGCGCAGTTGTACCGGGTGAGGATGGACGGCACCCAGCTCACGGCGCTCACGGATGAGCCTGGCTGTCACCTGCGCCCCTCCTTCCGGCCGGATGGGGAGCTTGTCTACGTCCACACGACGTGCAGTGCGACCACGAAGACCCTGCACTTGATGCGCGAAGGGCAGCCCGCATCCGGGCCCCTGGTGTCTGGCAACCTGAACGAGCCGTCCTTCGCCCCTGATGGCCGGCGGTTGGTCTTCGTCGAGCGCGAGGATGCGGACGCGGTCCTGAAGGAATGGATTACCGCAGGGCGTCCTCCCAAGACCCTCCACCGGTTTCGCTTGTCGGACAGTTCTAATGCGCGGGTGCAGTACGGAGCCACGGCCCGCGAACTCTATTTCCAGGACGACGATGCCGTCATGCGGCTCGTGGGTCCGAAAGTCACCCGACTCTTCTTCTTTGCGAGCGTCCCATGAGAGCTCTGATTCGACTCACGCTGTTGCTGGCGATGGCGGGGGCCACTTCGGCCCACGCCCAGTTCTGCCCGGCCAACGTCATTCCCCGGTGTGACAGCCCTCAGGGCAATCCCAATGCATCGGGGCCTGCTGTTCCCAAGGCGCCGGGAGGGCCGGGCTTCTTTGGCGACCCGGTCAGTGTCGCGGATGGTTACAACTACCTTCGCGAAGTGGACTTCGAACTGCCCCTGAGCCAGGGCAGTCTTCCCTTCATCCGGATGTATACGACGAAGGCTGGCTCGTATCTCTACGGAGGGACGTCGGGCCTTGAGAGCTTCCTCCCTGGCTCCTTTGGCGCGCCGGACGCTGGCAGACCTCATAACTACATGGGCCGCCCATTCGGTTCGCACCGCACGAATCAATCCAGTCTCAACTGGTGGCATAACTTCTACAGCGCGGTGTTGATGTCCTCGGCAACTGCTACCGAGGCTGTGATTCGCGACGTCGATGGGCACCTGAATTCGATGACGTTGAGTACGAAGCCCGCGCCTTCGGGTGCGTGGTATGTCAATCACAATAATGAGGGCAATCGGGATAGGCTCTGGCGCGATACCGCCCCGGATGGGGGTTGGCCTGAACAGTTTGTCTTCTATCGTGAGGGCAGCGGGCGGTATGTCTATGACGCTGTCTATGTCCAGCCCAGGACGAATCAGCCGCGTCACTACTTCCTGAGTCGTATCGAGGACTCAGAATATGCCCCTGCGGGAACCTCCGAGGTTCCTCGCGCGGTATTGGAGTATGCGTTGCCGTCCACGGACGGAGGGACCCTGGCGGATCCGGATTGTTTCACGGGCGCTGCCGGGACAGAGCCAGGTGTGCCCTACCTCAAGACCATCACGACCCGGGATGGCGCGAAGGTTCACTTCTACTACCGACAGGTCCTGGGGACATTCACGGGGAAATTCGAGTGCGTCCTGGATCACATCTCCCTGGAGGACTCTTCAGATGGAGGTGTTTCGGAGAAGGTCCTGGTCGAATACTCCTATATTTCGAACAAGAATGAACTCTCCGAGGTGAAGTATCCCCAGACAGGAGGGGGGCGGAAATACGTTTATACCTATGCCTCGCCCATTGCGACCTACGACGTCTATGAGAATGGCGTCCTGAAGGCAAAGCACACCTGGGCCAGCAGTGAGCTGGACGCATTGCGTGACGAAGCCGAGGGGCGTGATTATGCCATCTCACTCGTGCCCGATCTCGCCGCGGAGCGGGACGTGTGCACCGCCTCCATTGGTTCTGGAAATCGGACCCGTGAGTTCGCGGACTCAAAGGTAGGTCTGGGGACGGGCGCGACGGGAACGAGCACCTTCACGTCGCGGTTCATCTCAGCGCCCGCCTACTATTCGGCCCAGACGTGGCGGCTCCACACGGTGAAGGAGCGGTGCGATGGTACCTCCTGTCCGGGTGTTGTTCCTGGCACGGAGCGCTGGGAATACCAATGCGGTCCTTACGACAACACCGCACTGCCGGCCATGCCCAGGGCGCACAAGGACCTTCGTGATAGCTGGACGCTCTACAATCACGTCAACCCTGATGCAGGTGTCGCGGAAGCACAGGGCGTGCCTCTGCGGCACGTCAAGGAACTCACCCAGGTCACCGAAGGGGCCAGTGCGCTGGCGGGGACAGGGGGCATGGCGGAGCTTCGTTACGCCTACACCTACGGTGGACCCGGACGCTCGCTGCGCGCCTTCGAGCAATTGCTCGAACGCGAAGAAGTGGCCAGCGTGCTGGCACCCTCGGGGACGGCGGATCCCAAGGCGCGCACGCAATTCGTCTATGATTCCGTGACGAACCGGCTGAATGCGACCTTCAGGACCGGCTGGACGCAGGTGCGAGACTCGTCTGGCGCTTGGCAGGTGGAGAAGCGTCGCGTGGCGCTGTTCAACTTCCGTGCGAATCAGTGCGGCGGCGTGGGGCCCGAGGACTCCCAGGGCCGCGTGTTGGAAGTGCATGGGCCGTGTCTGGTCGACGCGACCGCTGCGGATGTTTCAACGATTACGGACTGCCCGTCCACGACGCCGTTCCCGGTGACGAAGTACGAGTACTGGCCCCGGACGGATGTGGAGAACCACCGGAACAGGCTCAAGAAGGAGTCGGTGTTCCCGGGGGGCTGCGGCGGGAGCACGTCGCTGGACACGCACTACCTGGAGTACGACGTCTTCGGCAACGCCACCCGGATCCAAGACTCCAACGGGGGGATTATCACGCGAGAGTTCAACCAGGACCTGCTCTCGAAGCAGAGCGTGGTGGATGGCGTGACGACCACCACGACGGAACTGACGTACGACCAGGGGCGGATCAAGGCGATCAAGCATCCCCAGGGCAACTACGACGTCTTCTGCTACCGGACGGGAACGACCTCGGGATGCTCGGGCGGGACGCTCACGAAGCTGCTTCAGTGGAAGGCGACCGCCGCGGATGCCACGGGTTCATCCTGGTCGGAGCGGGTGGATTACGCCTACTGGCCGGATGAGACGGTCAAGTCGGAGACGTTCCTTTCCTGGACGGGAAGCACTGGCCAGACGCGCAGGGTGAAGACCTATGCAGTGGACGCCCGACGGCATCCCACCTTCGAGGGATTGGGCCCTTCTCCATCGCCTGTCCAGACGGCCCGGGTGTTCGATGGCAATGGCAACCTGACGGGCCTGGGATTCCCCTCCAATGCGCCGCCGGCCGTCTGCGGCGGGGTGAATCCGGATGGCTCACCGACTTCGACCCTCTGCACCGCCATGGGATATGACCGGCTGGATCGGTTGACCAAGGTCGATGAGTTCCCGACGTCCGGGAGCAACCAGCGCACGTGCTTCACGCACGACGTGCAGAACAACGTCACCTCGGTGCGGTCCGGGTGCGCCGTGGCGACTGGTTCGAATGATTGCTCGACGTGCAGTGCCTCGGTTCCGGCCTCCACGTACGCCTATGACGACTTCGGCAATCTGGTGACGGTGGCCCTGCCGCACACCAGCGATGGTGCCGGGGCTGCGGGTGTCACCCGCTATGCCTATGACGCCCGGGGGGCGGTGACGCTCAAGGAGACGCCGGAGATGCGGGCGACCTGGGAGTGGATCACCCATGAGTACGACCTGCTGGGCCGGCTCCTTCGCTCCGTGCGGCACTTCACCACGCCGTACGCGGGGGCGGAGAACCTGTTTGCCCTGTCATATGACGTGAATGATTCCGGCGATGCGACGAGCGTGCCTCCGATGAGCTGCCCGCAGCCCGCGAAGACGGCGGGACGGCTGCGCTACCGCCACGATTCATTCGGGCGCACCTGGTACCAGTACGACGCCTTCGGCCGGGTGGCGGGGGAGATCCGGCTGCGCGAGGGAGAGACGAGCTGCTCGGCGGGGAACGTGAACCACCACCCGCACACGTTCTACACGTACACGGCCAACGGCAATGTCCAGACGGTGACGTACCCGCACGGGCGCGTCGTGACCTATGTCTATGGAACGGGGGCGAAGCTGGACCGGACCCAGGCTATTGACGTGCGGCTCTTCGGCAGTTCCGGGTACACGGATACGCGCGTCATCGAAGGGATTGTCTGGGAACCGTTTGGCGGCCTGCGTGGCTACCAGATGAACCACCCGAGTACCTCGAACAGCAGCGCCATGGAGTTCATGCTGGGGGACAACACGTCGGTGGCGCCTTCCGCGTGCCCGACGTCGCCGCCGAACCTCTCGTCGGGAGACATGACGGGACGCCTGCGGTCGGTGCGGGTGTCATCCGGGTCGTTCACCCCGGGGGCTGGGAACGGGGATATCTACCAGCGTGGGTATACGTGGACGGGGGACCAGGTCGCTCGGCTGGACACGTGTCTCCTGGGGGCGACGACGCCCCGGACGGAGACTTACGCGTATGACCGCGCGCTGCGCCTGGTAGGGGCAGGGCGGCCGGCGGGCAACTTCGCCGCGACCGGCGGCGCGTTCGAGTCGCGGAACTACCAGTATGACGGCCGTGGCAACCGGACCCAATTGGAGGAGGACGGGTTCATCTACGACCTGACCTCCGGGACGGCCCCTGCGGTGGACCGGTTGACGGGGTGGGGCTCCTCCGTTTCGGGCAGCCTGCTGAAGTACTCCCTGTCACACGACGTGGACGGCCGTGTGACGCAGAAGCGTTGGGCCGCGACCATGTCCGGTGGGCCTGTCTATGCGCTGGGCTTCGAGTATGGACAGACGGTGGGCGTGGCCACGGAGACCGTGTTCCGCGCAGTCAATGTCAATGGCACCTACTACAACTACTTCTACGATGCGTTGGGCCGGCGCCGGCTGAAGTCGAACCCTTATGGGACAACGGATGAGTTCTTCCACTCGCCGTCGAACCGGTTGCTGACGGACCGGGGCAATGATGGATTGAGCACGCCCATTGGTCACTTCACCTTGGACGACTACGTGTGGCTGGCGGGGCGTCCGGTGGCGCTCGTTCGTGGGAAGTTCAGCGCGGCCTGGGCGCGGCAGGCGGACAGTACGGGGGACTGCTCCCGTGACGGCGAGTCGGTGGCGTGCGGTGTGTACTTCCCGGTGACGGACCACATCGGAAAGCCGGTGGTCATGCTGGACGGCTCTCGGCGGGTGACTGGTGCTGCGGACACCGAGCCCTTCGGGCACGTCAACCGGGTAAGCTACCACGCGGAGACGGCGCATCCGTACGCGCACAGTACGACCACCACACTGGCGTCTTTCTCGCAACCGAAAGAGACCTCGTCCGTCCAGATACGTGTGCGTGCCCGCTACCACGTGGTGGATACGGAGCCGGGCGCGGACTTCGTTCGCTTGGTGGATCCGGATACCAGTAGTGTCCTTGACAGTCAGTCGGGTGAGCGCCGGGGGCGGGTAACCACGCCTTGGGTAGTGCCCTCCAACGGAAACGTATCACCGCTTTTTGTCTCCGATTCCGGTGGCCTGACAGGGTTCCAGGGCGTCGCCGTCGAAGGTTATGATTACCAGCGATATCAAACTGGAGCCCAGGCATTCTGGATTCCTCTCAGATTCCCGGGGCAGTACCATGATGCCGAGACGGATCTGTTTGAGAACTGGAATCGCTACTATGACCCTGGCGTGGGGCGATACCTGCAGCCGGAGCCAATGTTGCAGCACCCACGTACTTCTCTTGTTGCAGCGCAATGGGGATACTTTTTTTCGACATACTCTTATGCGCTGAATAATCCGGTCGGTTTGACTGATTCGACGGGAAGTATCCCAGATTCAATCAGGCTGAAGATGCTTGCCGCGCTTGCGGCGGGCGATATTGATGGCGCCATTGCTGCCTACCTTGCATGGAAGGGTGTTGCAGATGCCCCCAGGTGGTTGACTGCTTTTCAGGGGGCATTTACAACGGCAAATCAGGCTGCTGGTCGATGCTATGCGGCCGCTGATGCTATTTTTAAAGGATTTCAACGGCTGGGTCAGAAGCCTGATCTTGCGATTTTGCGACCTGCCGATGGTTCTGGTATTATTGGGATAGAGAAAATTCCTGGCGTGGCGAGTTCGACAGTTCAGATTGCGGACAATGGGGAGCATGTTGTGGTTGTTATCGGGCAGCGCGTTTATGACGCCTTTACGGGGCCGCAAGGACAGCTTGTTGCTGATTATCTCAAGCGGATATTTACCGGATCTGGGGCGCCGCTGAGTGGATTCGGCGGCCCCTGATTATGGGAAAATCAGGCGAACTTTCTGTGATGGGTGTTTTGGTGCTGATGTGGGAGGGACGGAATCGTCCTGGGTTTCTGCCTTTTATCGGTCAGCCCGATGTGATGAAGCTTTGGGGATTTGTTCTGGGCTTGGAGACGGCGGCCTTGCTCATGGGAGAGCCCGATGCTGGTTATGTGCGGTTTCGGGACTGGTTGCGGGATGTGAAGGGCGAGTTTCCGCCCGAAGGCTGGCATGCGCGATATTTGAACGATGCCGAGGGCGACCATTCGGCTGCATGCCTTCGGTACCTTGATCGGGTAGCGGAGTTCCTTGGCAGAGCTTGAATCTCAGGGGGCCTGCTCTCCAGGGCCGGCTCCCTCCACAGCTTGACTCCCGGTGTGGAGGCCTTCACCTCTGGAACCAAGTCGAGGGGTGTTGCAACACCGTCCCAGCGCCGCCCGGGCCTACTCCCCAGGAGCGACAGGGTTCTTCCCCGACCCGGCCCCGTGCTAAAACGGGGATGTCCATGGAAGGCCGACTGCTGCTGAAGAACTGTGCCGTGTTCCGTGCGGACGGTCGCGTCCGCCACGGCATGGCCGTCGTGGTGGAAGAGGGCATCATCCGCCGCGTCGCCCCGGACGCCCAGGTGCCCGTGCTCCCCGGTGACTGGGAGGTCGCGTGTCGCGGCCGACTCGTCGCCCCCGGCCTCGTGGACTGTCACTCGCACCTGGTCAACGGGCAGCTCCTGCCGCCCAACGGCGATTTCCTCCTGCGCCAGCCCCGCTCTCGCCTGGAGCGCATGCGCCAGGTGGCCAACCTCCTCATCCCCGAGGACGTTGAAATCCTCACCCGCTTCGCCGCCGCCCGGGCCCTCCTCGACGGCGTCACCCTCGTCGTCGACCACCTGTCCTGTCCCGCCGACGTCTCCGGCGGCCTGGACGCCCAGGCCCGCGCCGCGGACGCGCTGGGGCTGCGCCTCGTCGCGTCCCACTCCACCCACAGCCTGGATGGGGCCGCGCAGGCCGATGCACAGGCGGACGCCAACGCCGACTTCGTGCGCCGCCACCGCGACCATCCCCGGGTGCGCGGGGCGCTGGGCTTCCATGCGTCGTTCACCTGTGAAGACGCGCTCCTGTCCCGCATCTCCCGCCTGCGCGAGGAGCTGAACGCGCCCCTCGTCTTCCACCTCGCGGAGAGCGAGGACGACCTCTCCGCCACCTACGCCGCGCATGGCCGCCGCGTCGTGCCCCGCCTGGATGCGCTGGGCCTCCTGGGCCCCTTCGCCATCGCCGGGTACCCGCGTGCCGTGGAGCGCGCCGAAGCTGAACGGCTGGCCGCCTCCGGCACCTTCGTCGCCCTCACGCCTCGCGCCACCCGGTCCTTCGAGCGCGTGGGCGAGTCCGCGGAGGGCCCTCTGTCCAGCCTGCACCTCGTGGGCCTGGGCACCGGCGGCCATGGCACCCTCCAGGAGGAGCTGAGCGCGGCGCTCGCCGGGATGCTGCACCTGGCCCGCTCCGGCCGGATGCCCGACCTGGATGACTCGCTGGCGCACCTGTTCGTCAGCGGCCCCGCGGAGCTGTGCACCCGCATCTATGGCCGGCCCTCCGGCGGCGTGGACGAAGGCAGCCTCGCGGACCTCGTCGTCTACGACGCCATCCCCGCCGCCGACCCGGAGACGGGCTACTCGCCCTTCCTCCTGGGCCAGATTGTGCCCTCGCGCGTGGCCTGGACGGTCGTCAACGGCCGGGTCTGCGTGCGCGAAGGCCAACTGCTGGGCAGCGACTACGTGGACCTGGCCCGGGACGCCGCCGCCGCCATGGCCCGCGTCTGGTCCCGCGCACGGCTGGGCTCGTAGGGTAGAAGGGGCGCGTGAGTGCCCTGCCTCCCCACCTCGTGGACACCCTGCGCGCCGCTCGCGCACGTCGCGGCGCGCTGCTCTCCGATGCCGCCACCACCGCCTTCCGCCTGCTGAACGGCGCCGCGGACGGCGTGCCGGAAGTCACCGCGGATGTCTTCGGCGACGTCGTTGTCGTCAGCCTCTACCGCGACCTGTCCGAAGCGGAGGAGACCACGCTGCTCGACGCCGCCGTCTCCGCCTGGACGCCTCGGAGCGTCTACCTGAAGCGCCGCCCCCGCGAAGCCCGCGTGCTCGCCAACGTGGCGAAGGACTCGCTCGCTCCGGAGGCCGCCGCCCGGGGTGAGCCGGCGGAGGACTTTGTCGCGAAGGAGAACGGCCTGGGCTTCCACATCCGCCCGGGGCAGGGCCTCTCCGTAGGGCTCTACCTAGACATGCGCGACACCCGTGCGTGGCTCCAGTCCCAGGCCCGGGGCCTCACCGTGCTCAACCTCTTCGCGTACACCTGCGGCTTCGGAGTCGCCGCGACCGCGGGTGGCGCCAAACGCGTGCTCAACCTGGACGCCAGCCGCCGCGTCCTGGAATGGGGCGAGGAGAACGCGCGCCTCAACGGCCAGGGCGTGGACCGCTACGACTACGTGGCCGGTGACGTCTTCGATTGGCTCCAGCGCCTCGCGAAAAAGGGCGAGTCCTTCGACGTCGTGGTCGCCGACCCCCCGTCTTTCTCAAACACCAAGGCGAACCGCTTCTCCGCCGCGCGCGACTACTCCCGGCTGGCGGACGCCGCCGCCCGGGTGGTGGCCCCCGGCGGACGCCTGGTTGCCTGCTGCAACCTCGCGGGCCTGCCCGTGCGCCGGTTCGAAGCCATGGTGCTCGAAGGCGTGACGCGGGCAGGCAGGGCAGGGCGGACGGTGGGGTCGCTTGGTCCCTCGGGGCTCGACTTTCCAACACCTTCCGGCGAGGAGCCGGCGCTCAAGGTGCACGTCGTCCAACTTCGTTAGCCCCGCAGGGCGCGGCGCGGCTACATTGCCGCCATGGCTCCCCCTGCCTCCGCGCCCCCGCGCGACGCCGTCCGCTTTGGCAACTACCGACTCATCGACCGGATCGCCGTGGGGGGCATGGCCGAGATCTTCCTTGCGCACCAGGTGGACTCGCGCGGTGACGAGACGCCCATCGTCATCAAGCGCATCCGTCCGCACCTGTCCAAGCACGCCGCCTTCGTGAAGATGTTCCTCAACGAGGCGCGGCTGGCATCCCAGCTCAACCACCCCAACATCGTGCAGATCCACGACCTGGGGAAGATCGTCGACAGCTACTTCATCGCCATGGAGTACGTGTCCGGCCGCGACATGCGCCGCATCGTGCCCAAGGCGGAGGCCATGGGGATTCCCTTCCCCCTCGTCTACGCGCTCAAGATCGCCTCCTGCGTCTGCGCGGGCCTGCACTACGCGCACCAGAAGAAGGATCTGCACGGCAACCCGCTCAACATCGTCCACCGCGACGTGACGCCGGAGAACATCGTCGTCGCCTTCGACGGCACGGTGAAGGTGCTCGACTTCGGCATCGCCAAGGCCGCCAACCAGGTGGAGGAGACGCGCTCCGGCGAAATCAAGGGCAAGCTCAGCTACATGAGCCCGGAGCAGTGCCTGGGCCGGCCGCTGGACTGCCGCAGCGACATCTTCTCGATGGGCACCGTCCTCTACGAGTGGCTCACCGGCTTCAAGCTCTTCACCGGCGAGTCCGACGTCGCCGTGATGCGCAGCATCACCGAAGCGAAGATCTACGCCCCGTCCTACTTCCGCGAGGACCTGCCGGAGCGCGTGGAGGCCATCCTGATGCGCGCGCTCGCCCGCGACCGTGAACGTCGGTACGCGACGGCCGCGGACATGCAACGCGACCTGGACGCCTTCCTGGACGCGTACGACTTCACGCCCACGCCGCTGCACCTGGCCAACTTCGTCAAGCAGCTCTTCGAGGACGAGCGTTCGCAGGAGCTGCGCCGCGTCTCCACGCGCCAGTCCTCCGCGCCCACCTCCGAGGCGGCGCTGGAGTTGTCGGAGGTGGTGGCGTCCGTGGACGGCCCGCCCACGGAGGCGATGCGCCTGGATGACACCTCCAGCACGGAGCCGCGCCTGCTCGCGCTCCCCCTGGACCCCGCGCTGTACGAGAAGCTGGAGGCCCAGGCTCGCAAGGCCGGGGTCGGCACGGCGAAGCTGGTGGCGGACCTGCTGGAGGGCTGGCTGAAAACGCGCTGAGTCCGCGCGTCCTGGTCACCACGTCATGCCCCGGCTGAAGTTGACGCTCGAATACGACGGCACCCGGTACGTGGGCTGGCAGGTGCAGCCCAACGGGCCGTCCATCCAGTCCACGCTCCAGGACGCGCTCCACAAGCTCCTGGATGAGCGCGTGTTCGTGGCCTCCGCGGGCCGCACCGACTCTGGCGTGCACGCCACGGGGCAGGTGGCCTGTTTCGACGCCGGGCGCGTGCTGCCCCTGAAGGCCTACACCATGGGCCTCAACGGCATCCTTCCGCCGGACATCGCGGTGGTGGCCGCCGAGGAGGTGTCCCCGGACTTCGACCCGCGCCGCTGGTCGCGCGGCAAGCGTTACCGCTACCGGTTGAGCAACCGACGCATGCGCTCGCCGCTGTTGCGCACGACGCACTGGGAGCTCTTCGCCCCGCTGGATGTGGAAGCCATGCGCCGCGCGTCGCAGGCCCTGCTGGGCCGGCACGACTTCTCCGCCTTCCGCGCCGCGGACTGCCAGGCGAAGCACGCGGTGCGCGAGGTGCGGCAGGTGCGCGTGGAGGGCACCTCCGGCGACGCGGTGTCCGTCGTCGTGGAGGGCACCGCGTTCCTCAAACACATGGTGCGCAACCTGGTGGGCACGCTGGTGGACGTGGGCAAGGGACGCCGCCCCGAGGCGTGGGTGGCGGAGGTGCTGGCCTCGCGCAACCGGAAGCTGGCGGGCGCCACCGCGCCGCCCCAGGGGCTGGTGCTGGAGGAGGTCTTCTACGGCGATGGCCCGCCCCCTCGCTCGGCGGGGGACACGGCCGTCCTGGAAGAGGACGAAGGGTGAGAGTGCGCTAGGCTTTCGCGCCGTGAGCTCCAAACCCGGTGTCCTCGAGCCGTTACGCGTCCGCATCCGTCGCTTCCAGTTCATCGTCGGACTGGGGTTCCTGTCGCTCGTGCTGGGCGCGATGCTCAGCGTGTCGCTGATGATCCGCCTGAAGGAGGTGGTGGGCGCGCTGCCCTTCGACTTCCTCCGGCTCGTCGCGACGGTGCTGCTGCAGGACCTGTGGGTGCTCGCCGTGTTGCCGGCCCTCTGCTACGTCGGCTCTCGCATCGTGCCGCTGCGGCCGTGGAGCACGGCCCTGGGTGCCGCGGCGACTGGCGGATTCTTCGTCGTCGCGCTCAGTCTGGTGAGCGATGGCGGCGAAATCCTGACGGAAGGGTGGGGGCTCGCGTCGGCGCTGCGTCTCATGAGCTTCGTGGGCGGCGCCCTGCTCAGCGCCCAGGCCATCCGCGTGGGACGGACCGCCGCTGAACGGGGCTCCTCCGTCGCCCAGGTGAAGGCCGAGGCGCGTCAGTCGGAGTACGACGAGTTCCTCAAGGCCGCGGAGGCCGACGGCGCGCGCATGGAGCAGCGCGACCAGGCCGCCGCTGCTGCTGCCGCACCCGCCGCTGCCGCGCCCTCCACGTCCCCAGTCACGCCCGAGGGGCAGGACTCCCCGCAGGGCGAAGCGCCGAAGACGCCAGCGGCCTGAGGGCCACGGCGATCCCGAGGACTCCAGAGCGCCCCGAGCGAAGCACCGGGGACGCCTGCGGCCCGAAGGCCGCGGGCGACACCGCGGGGACTACGGGTAGCAGGCCGCCTGGCGCAGGCCGGTGTCTTCCTCGAAGCCGAGCGCGACGTTGAAGTTCTGCAACGCCTGCCCGGCCATGCCCTTCACCAGGTTGTCCAGCGCGGCCATCACCGCCACGGAGCGGCCCTTGGTCGCGACGGAGATGTCGCAGAAGTTGCTGCCGGTGACGGCCGCGACGCGCGGCGTGCCCTCCACGATGCGCACGAACTTCGAGCCCTCGTAATAGCGGCGGTACTTGTCCGTCAGCGACTGCGTCACCACCGCGCCGCCGTGCTCCGGCCACTCGAACTGAACGGTGGCGAAGATGCCGCGCACCATGGGCGCCGAGTGCGGCACGAAGGCCAGCCGGTGCCGGGATGCCCCGTGCGCCACCAACATCACCTCCACCTCCGCCTCGTGCTGGTGCTCCAGCGGCTTGTACGCGCGGAAGTCGTGCGCGCGCGTCGGGTGGTGCGTGCCCTCACCCGGCAGCGAACCGGAGCCGGAGGAGCCCGTCACGCCCGACACGGCCAGCAGGCCCAGGCCCGGCGTGGCCGCGATGGGCAGGAGCGCCAACTGCACCGCCGTGGCGAAGCAGCCCGGGTTGGCGATGCGCTTCGCCTTCTTCACCTGCTCGCGCTTCCACTCGGTGAGCCCGTAGGTGAACGTGCCCAACAGCTCCGGCGCGGGGTGCGGCCGGCCGTAGGCGCCCGCGTAGCGCCCCGGGTGGTCCAGGCGGAAGTCGGACGACAGGTCCACGAGCAGCATCCGGTCCGTGAGGCCGGCGTCCGCCCACTGCTTCTCCAGCCCCGCGAACTGCGACGCCAGCTCCCCGTGGCCCAGCGCGCTGAACACCACCGGGCTCGGCGAATCCGCGAGCCAGCGCCAGTCCGGCTCCGCCTCGAACTTGCCGTCCACCAGTCCGCGCAGGTGCGGATGCACCTTGTGGATGGGCGAACCGGCGTGGTGCCGGGACACCACGCGGATGCCGGCCACGCCGGGATGTCCGGACAGGAGTCGCAACAGCTCGCCTCCGCCGAAACCGGAAGCTCCCAGGATGTAGATGTGCGCAGGCGTCGTCATGACTTCCTCCCCGCGCCCAGCCGGGGCGCGAGCTTTTCCACGATGAGATTTCCCAGGGCGTTCGGATCCGCGCGCGCGTTGCGGGCCGGCAATCCCACCACCTGCTCCACGAAGCGCACGCCCACCGCGTTGTCCGTCGCGGGCCCGGCGACCATGTCCATCTCGATGCCGTACACCTCGCGCAGGTGCCGCACGCCACCGGCCGCGCCGACAGGGTCGTTGGCGCAGAGGATGAACGCGCTGCCCAGCGCCTTGAGCTCCGGGTCCGCCAGGATGGCCTGCACGCCGTACTCACCCATGATGCCGTCGCCCGTCTCCGCGACGATGACGTCCACGTCCTGGGCCGCCATCTCCGAGAACACGATGCGCGCGACCTTGGAGGCCGTGCGCGCGCCGGTGCAGACGATGCCCGCGTCCGTGAAGTCCATCACCACGTCCGCGCCGCTGTCCTGCATGGCCAGGGTGTCGCGCATCAGCGACACGCCGGTGAGCTTCGCGCCGCCCACGCGGTAGCCCGCCTGGGAGAGCTTTCGCACCACGACGCTGGCCGCGTACGTCTTGCCCGCGTTCATGCACGTGCCCACCACGTAGACCACGGGGCACGTCACCGCCTTCGACGTGCCCTTGAGCGCGCCCGCGGAGACGTGCGCGTGCACGCCCGCTCGGGACTGGAACTCCGGGAACGTCAGCACCTGGCCCAGCACTTCCGCTTCGAAGGGCGCGCCCACGCCGGGGTTGTGCGACGTGCACTTCCCGATGACGCCGCCCATGTTGAGGATGTGGAGCCGGTCGCCCACCGTGACGGACGTGGGCACCACGCCCTCGTAGCCGTGCAGGGCGTTGCGGTGGCCCAGCGCGCCCACGACGATGTCGCCCGCGTGCAGCGTGACGAGCCGGCCGTTCACGTCCTCCAACTGGTTGTAGACGGTCTTCTCCCCGTGGATGCGGACCGCTATGACCGCGCCCTCCTCGCACTTCACCTCGTCCGCGAGGTGGACCGTGCGGCCCACCTGGAGGTTGCGAGTGACACTGCCCACCTTGTCGACCTGGATCTTCATGTCACTTGGCTTTCTGCGAGAGCATCTGCGCCACGCCGTAGAGTTTGGCGAACCCCGCCGCTTCCGTCCCCGTCCACAACACGTTGGCCTCACCGTACGTCGCCACCTTCGCGTCCATCAGCGAGTGCGGCGAACGCACGCCTTCCACGACGTGGATGCGCGGGGTGAGCACCAGTTTCACCTCGCCCGTCACACGCTCCTGCGAGGAGGCGAGGAACGCCTCCAGGTCCTTCACCAGCGGGTCGAAGAAGTGCCCCTCGTGGAGCAGCGACCCGTACAGGTTGCCCAGCGTCTCCTTCCAGAAGAGCTGCTTGCCCGACAGCACCAGCTTCTCCAGCTCGCGGTGCGCCGCGATGAGCAGGTGCGCCGCAGGCGCTTCGAAGCCGACGCGGCCCTTGATGCCCAGGATGGTGTCGCCCAGGTGCACGCCCCGGCCGATGCCGTACGTGCGCCCCAGCGCGTTGAGCTTCTCCACGATGGCCACCGCGGACATCGCCTGGCCGTCCAGCGCCACCGGCACGCCCTTCGCGTACGACACCACCAGCGGCAGGGGCTTCAGGTCGGTGGGGATGACGCCACCGGGGAAGGCCGCCTCGGGCAGGGTGCTCCACGAGTCGAGCGTCTCGCTGCCGCCCACGGACGTGCCCCACATGCCCTCGTTGACCGAGTACGCGCCCAGCTTCGCGGGCAGGTGCACGCCGCGCTCGGCGAGGAAGTCCAGCTCCTGCTTGCGCGACAGCCCCAGGTCCCGGATGGGGGTGATGAGCTGGAGGTTGGGCGCGAGCGTGCGGAAGGCCACGTCGAAGCGGACCTGATCATTGCCCGCGCCGGTGCTGCCGTGGGCCACGGCCTGCACGCCCAGCTTCTCCGCCATGCGCACGGCCTCCACGGCCTGGCAGGCGCGTTCGGCGGAGACGCTCAGCGGGTAGACCTGGCCGCGCAGCACGTTGCCGGCGATGAGGAAGCGCAGGTAGCCCTGGAAGAGGGTGTCGCGCGCGTCCACCGTGTGGTGCGCCACCGCGCCCAGCTTCAGCGCCAGGGCCTGGATGCGCTCCAACTGCTCGGGCGGAAAGCCGCCCGTGTCCACGGTGACGGTGGTGACGTCCCAACCCTGCTCGCGCAGGTACACCGTGCAGAAGGCGGTATCGAGGCCACCGGAGAACGCCAGCACCACGGACTTCTTGCTCATGCTCAGGACTCCTCTTCTTCAAAAAGGGATGGGGAAACTCAGGCGGCCCAGACGCGCTCGGCGGCCTGGGTCTGCTGCGCGTGGGTGCGCGTGAGCCACTCGCGCGCGTCCGCCAGTTCCTCGCGCGCGGTGGCGAGGCCCAGGTTGCCGGCGCCACCCAGGTGGGTGGCCGTCAGCGCGCCGCGGTCCGGCTGGAAGGTGCCGTCGTTCAACTGACGGCCCACCTCCCGGTACGCGTCGCGGAAGGGCAGGCCCTTGGCCACCAGGGCGTAGGCGTGGTGCGCGGCGTAGAGCGAGTCGTCGCACGCCGCGCGGGCCTTGTCCGCGTTCACCTTCAGCGCGGGCACCAGCCGCGCCAGCACCTCCAGGAGCGCCTTCGTGCTGGCGAGCGCCTGGAAGGTGGGGCGCTTCAGGAGCTGGAAGTCACGGTGGTAGCTGGACGGCAGACCGCCCGCCACCGCCTCCACCTGGTGCGCGAGGCCCCGGAGCTCGCGGCAGCGACCCCGGGCCAGCTCCACGACGTCCGGGTTCTTCTTCTGGGGCATGATGGACGAGCCCGTGGTGAAGGCATCCGGCAGGGCCAGGAAGCCGAACTCGTCCATGCTGTAGAGCTGCACGTCCCACAGCCACTTCTCCAGAGTGCCCGCCACCGAGCACGCCCAGGTGAGCAGCGCCGCCTCATGCCGCCCCCGACTGTCCTGCGCGTCGATGGGGCTGCGTTGAACCCGACTGAAACCGAGCAACCGCGCGACATATTCACGGTCGATGGGAAGCGGCACGCCGAAGCCCGCCGCGGCGCCCAGCGGACAGCGATCAATCCGGCCCCACACGCCCTTGAGCGCCTCCAACTCCTCCAGCAGCCCTTCCGCGAACGCCATGCCCCACAGCCCGAAGGTGGACGGCATCGCGCGACGCAGGTGCGTGTAGCCGGGCAGGGGCAGGTCCGCGTGCGTCTGCGCGAAGTCGAGGAACGTCCCGGCCAGCTCCGCCGTGCGCGCGCCCAGGGCGAGCAGCTCCTCGCGCAGGTACAGGCGCAGGGCGAGCAGCACCTGGTCGTTGCGAGAGCGCGCCAGGTGGATGCGCTTGCCCGCCTCACCCGTGCGCTCCACGAGCGCGGCCTCCAGCGCGGTGTGGCCGTCCTCCTGCTCCGGGCGGATGACGAAGCGGCCCGCGCGCGCTTCGGCGTGCAGTTCTTTCAGGGCGGCGACGAGCGCAGTGGCGGCCTCCGGCGCCAGCAGGCCCACGTGCGCGAGCATGCGCGCGTGCGCGGCGCTGCCCAGCGCGTCGTGCGGCACGAGCGACAGGTCCACCACGGGGTCGTCGCCCACGGTGAAGGCGTGGATGGCCGAATCCAGCGGCTGGCCCTTGCCCCACAAAGTCTCAGCCACGCGCCACCTCCTCGGAATAGCCGTGCAGCAGTCGTCGATAGAACGCGAGCCCCGCCTCCAGCTCCGCGCGCGTGAGGTACTCGTTCGCCTGGTGGCTGCGCAGCGTGTCGCCCGGCCCCACCTTCACCGCCGGCACGTCGCCCAGGAACGCCCAGTCGGACGTGGTGCTGGAGCCCACCGTGCCCTGTCCCGCCGCCGCCACCGCCGCGCGCACCAGCGGGTGCCCCGCGTCCGTGCCCTTGGGCAGGTAGCGCGCCGAGTGCACCACCACTTCGCTCTCCAGCGCCGCGCCCACGTCTTCGGCCACCTTCGCGTGGTCCATGCCCGGCGTGGTGCGCAGGTCCACGAAGAACTCGCACCGGTCCGGCACCTGGTTGCGCGCCAGGCCCCCCGACACCTGCGTCACCTGCGCCCGCGCCTCACCCAGCAGCGGGTGCGCGGGAAAGCGCAGCGCGGACACGGCCTGGATGTCCCGGGCCGCCTTGAGAATCGCGTTGTCCAATCCACCCGTGTGCGCGTGCGCGACATGGCCGGACTTCCCGTGCGCGATGCAGCGCAGCAGCAGCATGCCCCGCTGCGCGGTGCAGGGCTTGAGCGACGTGGGCTCTCCCACGATGGCTGCGTCCAGCGGCCCCAGCGTGGAGAGCAGGGGCCCCAGGCCCTTGCCGCCCGTCTCCTCCTCGGCGGTGAGCGCGAAGACGTGCTCGACACCCTGGGGCGCGCCTTCCTTCAGGAGCGCCTTCGCGGTGAGGAGCATGGCGGTGACGCAGCCCTTGGCGTCGTTGGCGCCCAGGCCGTAGAGGGTGTCGTCCTTCCACACGGCCTCGTGCGGCTCGGTGGTCCACCCGGCGCACGGCTTCACCGTGTCCAGGTGCGAGTTGACGAGCAGGCGCTTCGAGCCGCTGCCCACGCTGAACCAGACGTTGTGGCCCTGGCGGTGCACGCGGGCACCCCAGGACTCGGCCTGGCCGGCGACGAAGTCCGCGATGCGGGCCTCGTCACCGGAGACGCTGGGCGTCGCGACCAGCGCGGTGAGCAGCTCGGTGGGGTTCAACCCTTGGCCTCACCGTGCTTCACCGGGTGCTCGCGCACGACCATGGTCCCGCTGCCCTCGTTGGTGAAGACCTCCTCCAGGAGCGCGTCGGACTGCTTGCCGCTGACCAGGTGCACGCTGCCCACGCCGCCCACGAGCGCGTGGCGCATGGCGTGCGCCTTGGGACGCATGCCGCCCGTGAGCCGGCCTTCGGCCTCCAGCGACGCCAGGTCCGCCAGCGTGGCGAGCGAGATGATGGACGACGGGTCGGAGACGTCCTTCAAGAGGCCCGGCACCTCCACCATGAAGAAGAGCTTTTCGGCGTGCAGCGCCGCCGCGATGGCCGCCGCCACGGTGTCCGCGTTGGTGTTGTAGACGGCGCCGTCCTGGCCTCCCGACAGCGGGGCGATGACGGGCACGTAGTCCGCGGAGCGCAGGTGCTCCACGACGCGCGTGTCCACCGACTCGATGTCGCCCACGAGGCCGTAGTCCACCATGCGCCCCTGCGTCTCACCGGGCTCGGTGACCATGACGGGCGGGCGGCGGCGCGCCTTGATGAGGCCCGCGTCCACGCCGGACAGGCCCACGGCGGGCACGCCCGCAGCCTGGAGGTCCGCCAGCAGGTCCGTGTGCAGCTTGCCCGCGAGCACCATCTTCGCCGCGTCCAGCACGGGCGCGGAGGTGATGCGGCGGCCGGCCACCTTCTCGATGGGCAGGTGCAGCGCGTCGCAGAGCGCGTCCAACTCCGGCCCGCCGCCGTGCACCACGACGGGGCGGATGGAGAAGGCCCACAGCAGGGCGATCTGCTCGCACGCCGTCTTGCGGGTGCGCGGGTCGCTCAGCACGGCGCCGCCCAGCTTCACCACGAAGGTCTTGCTGCGGAACTGCTTCACGTACTTCGCGGCATTGCGAAGTGCGGCGTACGGGTCGGGAGACAGGGGCACGGGGGACCTCTAGAAAGTCAGAAGGGAGTGGAAGGGAAGGGCGGTCGGCGTGGGACTTCAGCCGCCGCGCATCCAGGCCAGGAGGGCGCGCTGCACGTGGTAGCGGTTGCCCGCCTCGTCCACGACGCGGCTGCTCGCGTGGTCCAGTACCTCGTCAGCGACCTCCACATTGCGCCGAACTGGCAAACAGTGAAGGAACGCCGCGTCCTTGGTGGCCTTCGCCATGTGCCGCCGCGTGGGCATCCACCCCGAGTACGACGCGAGCAGCGCCGCCACGTCCGCGGGCGAGTTCACCGTCGCCGCGGTGGGACCCCAGGACTTCGCGTACACCGCGCGGCTGCCGACCAGCGCCTCGTCCTGGTCGTGCGTGTAGGTGATGCTGCCGCCCGTCGCCTTCGCGTACGCCTCCGCCTCCGCGCGCACCGCGGGGTGCAGATCGAACCCCGGAGGATGCGCCACGCGCACCTCGCAGCCCGCGGCCGCCGCGGACAGCAGGAACGAGTTGGGCACCGCCTTGGGCAGCGGCTTGATGTGCGGCGCCCAGGTGAGCGTCACCGGGAGCTTCTTCGTGGAACCGAACGTCTCGCGCAGCGTGAGCGCGTCCGCCAGGCCCTGGCACGGGTGCTCGCGCGCGGACTCCATGCTCACTACCGGGACGGTGGCCCACTTGCGGAACGCGTTGATGACGGGGTCGGCCTCGTCCTCTTCGTCACCGCCACCCTGCGAGAAGGTGCGGATGCCCAGCATGTCCACGAAGCGCGACAGCACCGGCGAGGCTTCCTTGATGTGCTCCGCACGGTCCGTGTTCATCACGGCGCCCGGGCGGTCCTCCAGCTTCCACACGCCGGAGCCCACGTCGAGCACGATGGCGTGCCCACCCGCGCGCAGCATCACCGCCTCGAAGGAGGTGCGCGTGCGCAGCGACGGATTGAAGAACACCATGCCCAGGATCTTCCCGGGGAACAGCGCCCCGGGGTCCTTCTGCTTCCACGCGGCCGCCTGCGAGAGGACCGCCTCGACGCCTTCCGGCCCCAGGTCCTGGATGCGGGTGACATGCTTCATGGGCTTCGTGCTCCCCCGGCCGCGCCGGATGGGTGGGATCACTGAATATGCACAAAAATGCGTGCATATTCAGCAAGGAGGCGCGGATATTATGCAGAACGGCGCAGCGCGCAAGAACATTCTTGGGGATTTTCATGCGTCTTGCGCGCGTATTCATGCGCATGCAAGGTGAGGGTGAATGAACCTGGACGAGGCCATCCTTCAGCTCATCTCCCGGCAGGAGATCACCGATCAGGCCGTGCTGCAGGAGCAGTTGGAGGAGGCGGGTCACGCGCCCAGCCAGTCCACGCTGTCGCGGCGGCTCAAGAAGCTGAGCGTGCAGAAGGTGAACGGGCGCTATCAGCGCACGGAGACGCCGCCGGTGGTGGCGGCCATCGCGCCGCGCGTGTCCATCATCGAGGCGCCGCCCAACATGCTGGTGCTGAAGACGGCGCCCGGCTACGCGCAGATCTTCGGGGTGGCGCTGGACCGCGAGGAGGTGGCGGGGCTCGCGGGCACGGTGGCGGGAGACGACACCATCTTCATCGCGGTGAGGGATCCGTCGCTGCTCCAGGCGGTGCGCACCGCGGTGGAGCAGCTCATCCAGCGCGGTCCGTGAAGGGAACGCGGCGCACGAGTTCCCACGGGCCTGCCAGGTAGCGCCACAGGAGCAGGGCCGGCGCGTGTCCTTCGAAGGAGGCCCAGCCCGCGGAGAGCTCCGCGAAGGCGGCCGTGGCGTCCTCGGGCGTGGCCTTGTTCATCAGCGTGACGTGGGGCCGGAAGGGCTGCCGGTCCTGCGGCGTGAGCCACTCCGCGAAGGCGCGCGACAGTTCGCGGTGGATGGCGCCCAGGCCCGGGGCTTCCACATCCACCGCCATGCCCCGGCCCAGCCTGCGCAGTCTGCCGAAGTAGAGCGTGGGGGCCGAGCGCTCGGCGATGGCTTCGAGCGCGGCCTCCACGCTCGTGTGTTCGCGGGGCGGCAGGTGGTGGAAGAGCGAGACGTGCGCGGGGATGAGGTTTCGCTCGGATGGGAAGTAACGCCTTCGCAGGCCATCCAGCCGTGCGAAGGCCTCTGGATCCAGCTCCGCGGTGACGAGCAGTGGGGCTTCGGCGGCCGAGGACATGAAGCGGCTCCTGGGTGTCCTCGCCGAAGTCCGACGGGATCAGCTCTTGGACTGCGACGCGAAGTACTGCTTCAACCCCTCATTGGCCTTCTCTCGGTAGCTCGGGATTTGAGCGCGGTCCGCTTCGGCGAGGGCCTTCTTCACGTGCGCCGCATCGAAGTCCTGGGTGTAGACGGGCGTCCCGGGCTGCTGGCGCCAGGAGTCCGCGATGCCACCAGCGTCGATGGCGTCGAAGCCGAGCGCCTCCACGAGCTGGAGCACCTTGGCCTTCGCCTCGGGAGAGTCCCCCGCGACGGGCAGCGCTATCCGGCCCGGCGTCCCCTTGGGAACGCCCTTCTCCAGGAGGCTCTTGGAGTAGATGTTGTTGAAGACCTTGATGACCGGCCGGCCGAGCAGCTTCGCGACCCATTCGCTCTCGACCATGCCTTTGTCGATCTCCGAAAGGGCGCCATCCCGAATGGGGTAGTAGTTGCCCGTGTCGATGACGATGACCTCCTTCGGCACGTTCGCGAAGAGGTCCTTGGGCAGGTCGCGGACCGCCTTCTGGGGGATGGTGACGACGACGACCTCCGCGCCCTTCACGGCGTCGGCGGGGGTGACAGCCTTCGCGCCCGTCTCCGCCGCGACCTCCTTCAGCGTCTCCGGCCCGCGCGAGTTCGCGATCACCACCTCATGCCCCAGCTTGACCCAGTGCCGGGCGAGGGTTCCACCAATGTAGCCGGCGCCGATGATTCCAATCTTCATGTGTCGGTTCCTTCCAGGGGAGCGAAGCAATCTGCGGGTGGGCGCACCGGTGACCTCCACCGGTTTGCGTGCGCGGGCCCGGGGTGCCACCCCAGATAGTCCTCGCACCGCCCTGCCGCCATGCATTCAGCGGAGGAAGGCGATGTCGGAACGTGGACAGGCCACGCTTCTCGTCGAGGGGCTTCGCCACAGGGTGCAACGGGCCGCCTCCGTCCTCTTCCGGAGTGAGGATCTTCAATTGGCAGAGGAGGAGCGGCCGTACGCTGGAGTGAACGGCTCAGCCCACCTGTTGATAGCGGAAGTGGCCCTTGATGAATGCCGCGAGGTATTCACCGTGGGAGGCCGCCTGCATGAGCGCGCGGTGCTGCGCCGCGGGCACCCCCAGATACTGGTAGACGTGACGGTTGGTGAACTCGACCTCCAGCGTCTGACTCGCGGGGTCGTAACCGATGGAGAGGATGTTGCCCGAAGCGACGGGTGTGCGGTGCATGGTCGGAATCCTCGGGTCCCCCCATCCGACAGCACCATTCCCCGAAAGGGGTAGGGGACACCTGGGGATGACGGGCTTTCATGGGCCCACGCCCTGACCTACCTGCGAGGTGGGTCACACCCATCATCGTGCGCCGGGGGCTGATGTCGCGGGCGTGACACCGAACAGACAGTGTCCGCAGTGGGGCAGGGCAGGGGCTTCCGCCGTGACGGACTCCTTCGATAACATTCTCGCGCGGACGGTCTTTGGGGGCCGGCCGCGCCGCCATGTCGAATCTTTCATCAGAGCTGGTCGCGGCCTTCCGTGGGGGGGCCACGCAGCGCTTCACTTCCGACGAGGAGGCCGGGCTCGCGCCCATGTTGAGGGACATCGTCGCGCGCTGCGAGCAGGCGTGGTCCGGCGCGTGGCTCACGCCCGGTGACTTCGCCGCGCACCTGGGCCTGCACACGCCCGTGGGTGAACCCCTGGGGGAAGCCCTGGCCGCGCTGTGCTGCGAGGACCTGTACCTGGCGCTGGCGGCGGTGGAGGGACACCGGGCCGCACTGGAGGCGTTGGATTCCACCGCGCTGGTGCCCGCCGGACGCGCGGTGCGCCGGGTGGAGGACTCGAACGCATTCGTGGATGAGGTGCTCCAGCTCACGCGCCTGCGGCTCCTGGTGGAAGAGGGCACCACGCACGCGCCCCGTCTCAAGGCGTACGCGGGCCGGGGGCCGCTGCGCCGGTGGACGGAAGCCGTGGCGCTGGGCGTGGCGCTGTCGCTCAAGCGCCGGCCGGAGCGAACCAGTCCCCTGGACGACGCGGTGATCGCCGCGGAGCTGGGGACGCATGATCCGGAGCTGGAGCTCATCCGCCACCGCTCCCGTCCTGCCTTCCGCGCCGCCTTCGCGGAGGCCCTGGCGGCCCTGTCCCCGCGCGACCGCAACCTGCTGCGCCTGGGGCTCGTGCAGGGCCTGGGCGTGGAGTCGCTGGGCGCGATGCACCAGGTGCATGCCTCCACCGTGTCGCGGTGGATGGCGAAGGCCCGCGACGCGCTGCTGGAGTCCACCCGCGAGGGCCTGGCCCGGCGGCTCGCGTTGAACACCTCGCAGCTCGACAGCCTGTTGCGCGTCCTGGACGGCAGCCTGGATGTCAGCCTCGCGTCCCTCCTGAAGGAAGGCTGAAGGTCGTCCATGTCCGATTCCGCGTCCCACCTGGAGGAGGTCGAACTGCTCGACCTCGCGGACGGCGTCCCGTCGCAGGCCCTGCGCGAGCGCGCCGAAGCGCACCTGGATGCATGCGCGTCCTGCCGCGAAGCCCTGGCCGACTTCATGCGCATCCGCGCCGCCCCCGCGCCCGACGTGCACAACGCGCGCACGGTGCTGCTCGTGTCGGAGTCTCCGGGCGCGCGCCTGTCCGGTTCGGGAATGCCGCTCATCGCGCAGGGCACGTTGCTGGGCCGCTACGTGGTGCTGGAGCGGCTGGGCGCGGGGGGGATGGGCGTCGTCCACGCGGCCTATGATCCGAGCCTCGACCGGCGGATTGGCCTGAAGCTGTTGCGCACGCTGCCCGAAGCGGACGGCACGGGGAGCATGACGGAGCGGCTGCTGCGCGAGGCCCAGGCCGCCGCGCGCACGCGCCATCCGCACGTCGTCACCGTGCACGACGTGGGCACGTTCGGAAACGTGGTCTTCATCGCGATGGAGCTGGTGGACGGCGGCACCCTGCGACAGCACCTGCGGGCCTCTCCCCGGCCGTGGCGCGACGTGGTGCGGCTGTACCTCCAGGCGGGCAGGGGGCTCGCGGCGGCACACGCGGCGGGCGTCGTGCACCGCGACTTCAAGCCGGACAACGTCCTCGTGGACAAGGAAGGCCGCGCCCGCGTGACGGACTTCGGACTGGCGCGTGTGGAGTCCGCGACGTCCACGCCGGTTGCGTCGGGTGGCATGCCCCGCATCGGCACGGGCACGGGCGACAGCGGTTCCCCGAGCCTCGCGAACGCGGCCACCGCCGTCGCGGGCACGCCCGGGTACATCGCGCCAGAGGTGCTCGCGGGCGCTCCCTCCGACGCACGCTCGGATCAATACGCCTTCTGCGTGTCGCTCTACGAAGGGCTGCAGGGCCAGAAGCCACCGCCGCCGGAGCAGGGCGGCCCGACGAACCGGGGCTCCGTGCCGCGCGCCGTGCACGCGCTGCTCGTGCGCGGCCTGTCACCGGAGCCGGGAGCGCGTCATGCGTCGATGCCGGCCCTGCTCGACGCGCTGGAGCGGGCCGCCTTCCCTGTCTTCAGCAAGAAGGTGGCGGTCGCGGGCGTGGGGGCGGGGCTGCTCGCGGTCGCGGCCACCGTGTTCGTGGTGATGAGCACGCCGCCCTGCGCGGAGGATCCGCTGCGACTCGTGGGCGTCTGGGACGCGGACCGGAAGGCCGCGCTGCTCAAGGCCTTCCAGGCCACGGGGGCGCCGGGCGCGCTGCCCGCGCACCAGGCCGTGGCGCGCGCGCTGGATGCCTACGCTGCTTCCTGGCACGACAGCCGCCGTCAGGCGTGCGAGGCCACCCGGGGACGCGGCAACCAGTCCGAGGCGGTGATGGACCTGCGCATGAACTGCCTGGAGCGCAGGCGCCGCGAACTGGGCGCGCTCACGGACGTGCTGCTCACCGCGGACCGCGACAGCGTCGCGAGCGCCCCGGAGACGGCGCAGGCCCTGAGCCCGCTCTCGCGCTGCGCGGATGTGGAGGCGCTGTCACAGCCGGTGCCCCCACCCGAGCGTCCCGAGGTCGCCGCCCGCGTGAAGGCCGCCTACGCGAAGCTCGACGAAGCGCGCGCCCGGTTGAGCGCGGACCGGTGGCAGGAGGCGGTGGACCGTGTGGGCCCCATCGTCACCGAGGCGGAAGCCATCGGCTACAAGCCGCTGCTGGGCGAGGCCCTGCTCGTCGAGGGCGAAGCGCGCGCCTTCCTTCGCGAGGAGGCCGCCACCACGACGCTGCGCCGCGCGATGCTGGCATCGCTCGCGGGCCGCGATGACCTCCACGCCACCGAGGCCGTGGTGCATCAGGTCTACATCGACGGAGAGCTCGCCCAGCGGCCGGAACAGGCGCAGCTCCACGCCGAGCAGGCCCGGGCCCTCCTGGAGCGCGCCGGAGGCAACCCGGAACTGGAGGCCCAGTTGCTGGTGTTCCAGGGAAGCTCGCTCGTGCAGCAGTCCCGCCCCGAGGAAGCCCTGCCGCTCATCCAGCAGGCCCTGGCCCTCCAGGAGCGACACCATGGGAAGGACTCCCCCCGGCTCGCGCGGGCGCTCAACCTCCTGTCCACGGCCCTGCGCAAGCTGGGGCGGGCAGAGGAGGCCCTTTCCTACAGCCAACGCACGCAGACCCTGCTCGAGGCCGCCTACGGGCCCGACCACCCGAAGGTCGCGATGCTGATCAACAACCGGGGCAGCACGCTGATGGAGCTGCGCCGCTATCAGGAAGCCCGGGTGTGCTTCCTGGAGAGCCTGGCCCGCTTCGAACGGATGTACGGCCCCGGCCAGCCGCTGCGCTACGCCCTGGGCCTGCGCGCGAACATTGGCGCGGTGACCTTCAGCATGGGCCTCTACGACGAGTCCGAGCGGATCCAACGAGATGCCCTGGCGATGTACCGCGAGCACTTTCCCGCGGGTTCGACCTCCCGCGTCCGCACGGGCAACAACCTGGCGCTGGTGCTCATCAACCAGGGCCGGCCCCAGGAGGCGCTGACGCTGCTTCACGAGATGGAGGCGGAGCGAGAGGTGGCGACCGCGGACGGCCGCGAGGATCCGGTGTTCGCCATGACGCTGATGAACGCGACGGAGGCCCACCTGCGACTGGGCCGGACGGAGCACGCGGTCGCGTCGGCGACGCGTGCGGTGGCGCTCCTGCGGGAGCTGGGGGCGGAGGGCGAATTGCTCTCCGCACTGACGGCGCTGATGGGAGTGCTCACGCAGGACGGGCAGCACGCGGAGGCACGGCGCACGGGCGAAGAGGCCCTGGCCCTGCACCGGCGGCTCGCGGGCGCGGACGCCCCACCTCCGCCCGACCTCTCCCAGGTGCTGGGGGAGTGGCTCCTGGCGCGAGGCGACGCCGCGGGGGCCTGTCAGCGGCTGGGCGAGTCCCTGGCGGCGTGGGAGAAGACGGATGCCCCTCCGCTGGAGCTGGCCGTGGTGCGCTTCTCCCTGGCGCGCGCCCTGCGCAAGGCCCACCGCGAGCCGGAGCGGGCCCGGGCCCTGGTGACGGCCGCCCGTGACGCCGTGCTCCCCACCGCCGAGCCCCGGCTGCTGCGGATGACCGAACTGGAGGCCTTCCTGCGCGAGCGCTGAAGCCAGACGCCGAGGACTGCTAGGGTCGCGCCCCCTATGCGAACCCTCGTCGGATTGACCTCTTCGGGGTGGACGGAGAAGGCCCGGTGGGCCCTGGATCACCACCGCGTCGCCTACCGTTTCCACGACTACGTCCCCCTCATCCAGGAGCGCTGGCTGCGCAAGCAGGTGGCCCCCGGCGTGAAGGGGTCGGTGCCGCTGCTCATCGATCCGCCCGGCGCCGCGGTCCAGGGGTCGCTCGCCATCGCGAAGCGCGCCGAGGAGCTGGGGCAGGGCAGTCCGCTCTTCCCCTCGGAGCACCTGGCGGCCATCACCCGCTGGAACGACACCAGTGAGCAGGTGCTGGACGTGGCGCGCACCTACGCGATGCCGCGCATGCTCGCCAGCAACCGTGCCCAGGCCGAAGCGCTGCCGAAGTTCGTACCGGGCTGGCTGCGCGGCGTGTTCGCGCCCACCGCCCGCATGGGCATGCGCTTCGTCATGCGCAAGCACCAGGTCCCCGTCAGCACCGAGGAGGCCATCGAGGCCACCGTCGTCCCCGCCCTTGAAAAGCTGCGCGCGGCGCTGGGTGGACGGCCGTACCTGGAAGGCACCTTCACCTACGCGGACATCACCGCCTCGGTGATGCTCGTGCTCGCGGGCCCCGTGGCGGATCGTCACCTGCCCCTGGGCCCTGGCACGCGCGCGGTGTGGACCCACGAGGGGCTCGCCGCCCGCTTCCCCGACCTCATCGCCTGGCGCGACGCGCTCTACGACAAGCACCGCCGCACCTGAATGCCGTGAAACGAAAACGGGCCGCCCCCCAGTGGAAGGCGGCCCGTCCCGTACTGTCAGCGACGCGTGGGGCGCCTATCCGTCCGCGGGCTTCACGCCCTTGGAGTTGTCCATCAGCACCTTGGCGAAGGTGAGCCCGTCGGGGCCCGCGTCCGCCTGGATGGTCTCACCCGGTGCGTACTCGCCGCTCAGGACCTTGAGCGCGAGCGGATCCAACAGGTACTTCTGCACGGCCCGCTTCAGCGGCCGGGCGCCGTACGTGGGGTCGTACCCGCGCTCCGCCAGCAGCTCCCGGGCGCCGTCGGTGAGCTCCAACGCCAGGCGCTTGCCCTGGAGCAGCTTCTGGAGCTTCGCCAACTGGATGTCGACGATGCGGTAGATGTCCTTGCGCCGCAGCGGTTCGAAGACGACGACCTCGTCCACGCGGTTGAGGAACTCCGGGCGGAAGTGTCCGCGCAGCGCGTCCATCACCTCGCCGCGCGTCTTCTCGTTGAGCACCTCCGTGCCCGCCATGCCGTCCTGGATGGCCTGCGAGCCGATGTTCGACGTGAGGATGAGCACCGTGTTGCGGAAGTCCACCGTGCGGCCCTGGCTGTCCGTCACCCGGCCCTCGTCGAGGATCTGCAGCAGGATGTTGAACACGTCGTGGTGCGCCTTCTCGATTTCATCGAAGAGCACCACCGTGTACGGCCTGCGGCGCACGGCCTCCGTGAGCTGGCCGCCCTCCTCGTAGCCCACGTAGCCCGGGGGCGCGCCGACGAGCCGCGACACCGCGTGCTTCTCCATGTACTCGGACATGTCGATGCGGACCATCGCCGTGTCGTCGTCGAAGAGGAACTCCGCCAGCGCCTTCGCCGTCTCCGTCTTGCCCACGCCCGTGGGGCCCAGGAAGATGAACGAGCCGATGGGCCGGTTCGGATCCTGCAACCCGCTGCGCGCGCGGCGCACGGCATTGGACACGGCTTCAATCGCGCTGCGCTGGCCAATCACGCGCTGCGCGAGCCGGTCCTCCATGTGCACCAGCTTCTGCATCTCGCCTTCGAGCAGCTTGGAGACGGGGATGCCCGTCCACTTGGCCACCACGGAGGCGATGTCCTCGGAGTCCACTTCCTCCTTGAGGAACTTCTGGTGCTTCTGTAGCTCCGCCAGCTTCGCGTTCTGCGCCGCGACGTCCTTCTCCAGGGAGGGGATGACGCCGAACTTCAGCTCCGCGGCGCGGTTCAGGTCGCCCTGACGTTCCGCGGCGGCCTGGTCGTTGCGCGCCTTCTCCTGCTTCTCCTTGAGCGTGCGCAGCGCGGCGATGGACTTCTTCTCCTCGTCCCAGTGCGCCTTCAACGTGTTGAACTTCTCGTTGAGGTTCGCCAGCTCCTTCTCGATGTGGGCCAGGCGCTCACGCGAGTGCGGGTCGGTCTCCTTGCGCAGGCCCTCGCGCTCGATTTCGAGCTGCGTCACCTTGCGGCGGATGTCGTCGATCTCCGTGGGCATGGAGTCGATTTCGATGCGCAGGCGGCTGGAGGCCTCGTCCACGAGGTCGATGGCCTTGTCCGGCAGGAAGCGGTCCGCGATGTAGCGGTGGCTGAGCGTGGCCGCCGCGACGAGCGCGGTGTCCTGGATGCGCACGCCGTGGTGCACCTCGTAGCGCTCCTTGAGGCCACGCAGGATGCTGATGGTGTCGTGCACGGACGGCTCGCCCACGAACACCGGCTGGAAGCGGCGCTCCAGCGCGGCGTCCTTTTCAATGTGCTTGCGGTACTCGTCCAGCGTCGTCGCGCCAATGCAGTGCAGCTCGCCGCGCGCGAGCGCCGGCTTGAGCATGTTGCCCGCGTCCATGGCGCCTTCGGCCTTCCCGGCGCCCACGAGCGTGTGCATCTCGTCGATGAAGAGGATGATCTCCCCGGCCGCGTCGGACACTTCCTTGAGGACGGCCTTGAGGCGCTCCTCGAATTCGCCGCGGTACTTCGCGCCGGCCACCATCGCCCCCAGGTCCAGGGTGATGAGGCGCTTGTTCTTCAGACCCTCCGGCACGTCGCCGTCCACGATGCGGCGCGCAAGACCCTCCGCGATGGCCGTCTTGCCCACGCCGGGCTCACCGATGAGGACGGGGTTGTTCTTCGTGCGGCGGCTGAGCACCTGGATGCAGCGGCGGATCTCCTCGTCACGGCCGATGACCGGATCCAACTTCCCGGAGCGGGCGGCTTCCGTGAGGTCGCGGCCGTACTTCTCCAGCGCCTGGTAGGTGGACTCCGCGTCCGCGCTCGTCACGCGGCCCGAACCCCGGACCTCCTTGAGGCCCGCCTGGACGCGCTCGCGCGTGACGCCCGAGGACTTCATCGCCTCGCCGACGGCGCCCTTGTCCTGGGTGAGCGCCAGGAGCAGGTGTTCGGAGGAGGTGAACTCGTCCTTCAGCGCCTTGGCCTCGTCCTCGGCCTTGTCGAAGAGCTTCATCAGGCGCTGGCTGAGCATGGCGCTCTCGCCGCCCTGCATGCGCGGCAGCTTCTGGAGCGCGTCGCCCAGGCGGCCCGCGAACAGCTTCACGTCCACGCCAATCTTGCGCAGAAGGGGTTCGACGAGGCCGTCCTTCTGACCCAGCAGCGCCGTGGCCAGGTGCTCCGGCTCATAGTGGGGATTGTCGGCCCGGCGGGCGAGGGACTGACCCTCCTGGATCGCCTCCTGTGCCTTCACCGTGTATTTGTCGAGTCGCATGCCTTGAACGTAAGAGCCGCATCCCCCTTGGCAAGACGACACTCGCCGTGTGGCTTCCGATTTCCCCGGAATACTTTGAGCCGCTGGAAGCAGCCGGCTTTTCGTGGTGCCGAAGTTGCCAGGGGGTGGGGGGGTCGGTTATAGGCGGCGCCCATCACTGGGGGCTTCACTGGACGCGCACGGCGGCTATCTCGTTCGACTCGACACCTTCTCCGGGCTGGCGCTGGTGCGTCTGGCCCGGGAGGCCCTGTCGATGGACAGCGCCCCGGGAGCCACGGCGCTGCGCGTCACCATCAACCGCCGCCGCAAGGTGGTGCGCCTGTCCTTCCTGGGGCCCTTCTCCCAGGGACGCCAGGGCGCCCACTGGTACGCGGCCCACCATGCGCTGGCCCGGCTGCTGTCCGCCGCCGCCAACGCCACCGTGCACGCCTACGTGTACGACGCGGACGAGGGCGAGGAGGTCATCGCCTACGGAAACGGCCGGCGGGTGGGAGGAGAGCGGGTGGTGTACGAGGAGGCGGAGCTGCCCTGCCCCCTGGACGAGCTGGACGACGAGGTCTTCACCCGGCTCCAGTCGCGCTGGCCCATGGGCCACCTGGCGTACGTGTTCGGCCTGACGCGGGATGAGCTGCTGCGCATCCCCAAGGCCCCGCTGGCCCGCGTGCTGCCGCTGGAGGGCACGGACGCCAGCGCCGAGGCGGAAGCGATGACGGCCCTGGAAGCCCTGCTCCTGGGCCCCGCCCAGCCTCCCCGCGCGGTGACGGACGCCGGCTGACCGCTGGCGCGTGGTTTTACGCCGCGCCGCGTTGGCCTGCCGTGTCAGTCCCCGGAGCTCCTACCGGAACCGCGCGGCGGACCCTCAGGGGTCTTCGGTGGGGCCGTCGAGCGTGACGATGACGTCGCGCACGCCCTCGCTGCGGAAGTACTGGGCGAGCAGGGCGAAGCCGCCGGCCACCAGGAGGGTGGGCAGCACGGAGGTGGCCATCAGCAGGTAGGGCACCACGGGGAGCAGGTCCGCGGTCATCGGGTCCTGGAACTCGGGCAGCTTCTTGAAGCCCTCCACCATGACGACGCTGGTGCGCTGGGCCACCACGGTCCACTGGGCCCCGTCGATGGTGCGCAGCACGGCGGCGAGGATGCCCGCGGTGCCAATCAATTGCCGGAAGCTTTCGCGGGGCATGCCGTCCGGCGCGCGCAGCATGCGGCTGGAGGCGAAGAAGAGCAGGGTGCACACCAGGGTGAGCCCGGTGAGGACCACCACGCGCGGCTCGCGCACGTGCTCCATGGCGGACAGTTGCGCCTCCACGATGCGCTGGCTGAAGGCGGGGTCCTTGCCCAACAGGCCCAGCGAGGGCACCCGCTCCAACTGGAGCGTGCGGTGCTTCTCGAATTCCATCAGGACGGAGGCTTCGTTGCAGGAGAGCATCCCCGTCAGGGCGGAGAGCACCAGGCAGATGGACGCGGCCCACCGCAGGCCCCGAGGAAGCGACCCCGGGCGGCTGACTTCAGGAGGCTTCACTTCCGGCTTGCCTCCACGTAGCGCAGGCGCAGGTCGGACAGCAGGCCGTCCACCAGCTTCTCCTCGTCGGCGGTGAGGTTGCCGCGCGTCTTCTCGCGGAGCATCGCCAGCAGGTCCAGGTTCTGCCGGGCCGACGGCAGGTCCTTCTCCACGCGGTTCGTCTCCGGGTTCGGCGCGCCCCCCAGGTGGATGAGGACGGCGGAACCCAGGCCGACGACGAACGTGCTGAACGACAACGACTCCTCGGAGGCGGGGCTCGCTTCCCCCGTCATCACGAAGGTCTCACCCCGCTTCTCCGAAGGGCTCATTCGGCGGCCTTGTCCTCTTCGCTGGAGCCTTCCGCGGCGTCGTCGGCGTCGTCCGCCTCGTCGTCCGCGTCATCCTCCTCGTCCAGGTCGTCGTCCTCGTCCTCGTCGTCGTCCAGGTCGTCGACTTCGTCACCCATCAGCGTCTCGATGGGGACGCCCTTGTCGGCCACGTCCGGCAGCTCCTCGAGGTGCTTCTTGTACGCCTCCTCGAGTGCCAGGTCGCCACGCTGGTAGCGCTCCGTGGTGCGCTTGTCGGTGTGCTTCGGGTTGATGCCATCCGCCATGATTCAAATCCTCGGAATTGCTTGGAAAACAGCGCGCCACCTTATAGCAGGAAGGGCGCCTGTCAACGCCGCTGTCCCTGGCACCTGGAACCGATGAACGTCCCGCCCCGTCCCGCGCTTCCCCGTGGCCCGTACCTGCTGTGCGATGACAGCCTCCGCCCGGAGCTGTCCCTGGTGGAGAAGGCCGAGCGCCTGCTGGCCGGGGGCGCGCGGGTGCTGCAGCTTCGCATGAAGCACACCCCGCCCCGGGAGGCCCTGGCCGCGGCCCGGGCGGTGGTGGCCCGTTGCCGGCAGGCGGGCGCGCTGTGCCTGCTCAACGACCGGGTGGACCTGGCGCTCCTGGCGGACGCGCACGGGGTGCATGTGGGCGACGAGGACCTGCCCCCGGAGGCGGCGCGGGAGCTGTTGGGGCCCGGGCGGCTCGTGGGCGTCACGGCGCGGGGCACGGAAGGGGCCCTGGCGGCCCTGGCGGCGACGGGGGCGCACGGCGCGGCGGTGGTGTCCGACGCCCTGCTTGCCCAGGACATCGCCGAGCGGGTGCGGCTGCTGGCGGAGGCGTTTGACAGGGGCGCCCGGGGGACTAGCCTCGAAACAGGGTAGTACCTCCCATCATGAACCATCCGCCTCCGCGTCACCACGGGCCGACCCCGCGTCGTCCCAACATCGGCCTCAGCCCGGACTGGGCCCAGCCGGCCGACTCCGCCTTCCCCCGCTACGAGCTGAAGGTGCCCTACGCGGAGGCGGTGCTACGCGCTGGGGGCCTGCCTTTCGTGCTGCCGTACACGGACGACGCTTCCTGCGTGGACGCGTACCTGGAGCGCGTGTCGGGCATCGTGGTGACGGGCGGCGCCTTCGACATCCCTCCGTCCGCGTACGGCGAGGAGGTCCGCGAGGGCATGGGGCCGCTGAAGGAGGGTCGCACGGCCTTCGAGGCCCAGCTCATCCGGGGCGCGCTCAAGCGCAACCTGCCGGTGCTGGGCGTGTGCGGCGGCATGCAGCTCTTGTGCGTGGTGCTGGGCGGCACGCTGTTTCAGGACATCCTGCGGGAGGTGCCCGGGGCGCGCGACCACGAGCAGAAGCATGACCGGACCCAGCCGCAGCACCCGGTGGAGGTGAAGAACGGCACGCTGCTGGCGGAAGCCGTGGGCCACGGGCAGTTGATGGTGAACTCCACGCACCACCAGGCGGTGAACAAGCCGGGCACGGACGTGGCGGTGAGCGCGCTGTCGCCGGACGGCGTGGTGGAGGCGATTGAGTCCACCGCGCACGCCTTCGCGCTGGGCGTGCAGTGGCACCCGGAGCTGATGTTGAGCACCATCCCGGTGCACCTGGGCGTCTACAAGTCGCTGGTGCAGAAGGCGCGCGAGCACCGCCGGTGAGACCGCGCGTCCTGCTGCTGGCGGGCCTGGAGCCCACGGGCAGGGCGGGGCTGTTGGCGGACGTCGCCGCGGTGCGAGCGCGCGGCGGCGACGCGGTGGCGGTGCCCACGGCCCAGACGGCGCAGGGGACGCACACCTTCGCCGTGGTGCCGGCGGCGCCCCGCATGCTGACGGCGCAGGTGGCCGCCGCGCGCGAGTGGGGCGTGCTGCACGCGGTGAAGTGGGGCGTGGTGCCCGGCCCGTCGCAGCTCGCCACGGCGAGGGCCGCGCTCAAGGGCACCGATGCATGGTGGGTGGTGGATCCGGTGGTGCGCTCGTCGCGAGGGCAGGTGCTGTCGCGCCTGTCGCCCCGGCACTACCTGGCGCTGGCGGGCCCGCGCGTGGTGGTGACGCCCAACCTGGACGAAGCGGGGTGGCTCCTGGGCCGGCCCGCGCCCGGCACGGTGGAAGAAGCGCAGGAGGCCGCGGAAGGCCTCTGCCGCCTGGGCTTCGGTGTGGTGCTGGTGAAGGGCGGGCACCTGCCGCAAGGGCAGGGGCTGGCGGACGTGCTGGCGTTCTCCGGCCGCACGCTGGTGATGCGGGGGCGCCGGCTCAAGCGGCCCCCGGAGCGCCGGGGCACGGGCTGCCGGCTGGCCTCCGCGCTGGCGGCGGAGTTGGGCCGGGGCACGGGGCCGGAGGCCGCGGTCCGGGCCGCGCGTGAGCACGTCACGCGCTACCTGCGCACCGGCCGCGACTGACGGCCGGCCCCGGAACCGTCAGGGCGTCAGTCGCCCCGGGCGCGACTTTCGAAGCGGGTGAACTCCGACAGGAACACCATGTCCACGGAGCCAATGGGGCCGTTTCGCTGCTTGGCGACGATGAGCTCCACGGGGA
>NZ_RAVZ01000450.1 GCF_003611635.1 Corallococcus terminator
TCCCCATGGGGCCCGGTACGCGAGGACCCGCCCTTGAAACCCGCCCTGCCCCTGCTGCTGAGCACCCTGCTGCTATGGCCCGCCCTCGCTCCGGCGGCCCAGAAGGTCACCGTGCCGGTGGACGTGGGCGTGGGCCCGGCGGTGTTCATGTTCTTCGGGCCTGTCTTCGAGGATCAGCCCATCCACACGGGGCTGAAGCTGTCGGTGGACGCGGTGCTGGACAAGGAGTGGCTGCGCAAGAACCAGCGCGTCATCCCGGCCCGCTACCGCAAGCAGGCCACGAAGGTGGAGGAGATCCGCATCTCGCCGTCCATCTTCATCCCGGACTCGTTCATCATCTCGCCGAAGTACCGGGACACGGGGATGTACGGCATCACGTTCAAGCCACTGGGCCTGGGGCTGCCGCTGTCCTCCAGTCCGGTGCGCTTCACCGTGGGCGCGGGGCTGGTGTTGTCGTACGCGTACATGTTCTCCGACACGCTGCCGGACACGCACTTCCTGAGGCCCGGCGCGGAGGTGGGCGCGGACCTGGAGTTCCAGCTCGCGAAGAGCTTCCTCATCAGCGTGGGCTGGGAGTCCACCTTCTACGTGCCGCAGGAGCTGGGCGGACTGGGCCTGCCGGACAAGCTGGGCAACGGCATCTTCCACGTGGGACAGGCGTACCTGCAGTTCCACTTCCGCTTCCCGTACAGCACGCGGCTGTAGCGCTCGCGCCAGGGCGCGCCTCGCGTCTAGCCTGCGCGGCACCATGTCCCTCGTCCTCGCCACCGACGCGCAGAAGAGCGCACGCGACGCCGTCACCCACGCCGCGTGGGGTTCCCCACTGAGCGTGCCGCAGTACCAGGAGCGCGAGGCGCGGCTGCGGGCCCACCCGTGGAGCCGCGAGGCCATGAGCACGTGGCTGTGGCTGGGGGACGACGGCGCGGTGCAGGCCTCGTGCGAGACCTTCCGCACCGATAGCTTCCTGCGCGGCGTAGACGGACGGTTCGCGCAGGGCGACAGCTATGCCATCGCCAGCGTCTTCACGGAGGACCACCTGCGCGGCCGGGGGTACGCCACGCGGTTGATGGACGCGGTCGCCCTGGAACTTGAGCGCGTGGCGCCGCGTCCGCATTCCGTCGTCCTGTTCTCCGATGTCGGGGCGCCGCTGTATCGCCGCTCGGGGTACGTGGAGGTCCCGGCGTGGGACTGGCACCTGGACGCATCGCAAGAGGTGGGGGGACGCGCGGTGGACGGCGGACTCCAGGAGACGGACGTGGCCCGGGCGTTGGAGCGGATGCGCCGGCCCCAGGTGCCCTTCCATCTCTGGCCGACGGCCTCGCAGGTGGACTGGCACCTGGAGCGGGAGCGCATCTACGCGGAGCTACTGGAAAGGCCCCGGCCCCGGACGTGCGGCGCGGTGGTGGGTGCTTCCACGGCGCTGTGGACGATGATGGCCCGCTACGGCGAACTGGTGGTGCTGATGCTGGATGCGCGGGATGCTTCGGACGCGCAGGCCCTGCTCGCGGAGGCGCGTCGCGTGGCGCACCAGGCGGGACTCAAGCGCGTGGTGTGGTGGGAGGAGGCCGCGACGGCGCCGCTGCTCGCGGGCGTGCCCGGGGCCGTGCGGGTGCCGCGGGATGGGTCGCTGCCCATGCTGCGCCCCCTGCGCGCGGGCCTGCCTGCCGCTCCAGAGGTCCCCTTCCCTCGCGCCCTCTGGGTGTGACGTCACGGCCACAGCGTCGCCGTCAGCAGCCGCTGCGTGCGGAGCGATGCCTCGATCTTGTCGGCCTGTGTCGTCAGCCCCGGGCTGGAGGTGACTTCGCGGTGGGCACTTCTTCCGACAGCGCCCGGGATGAAGCGTGGGTCGAGCACATCCCCGCCTCGGGCAGCCCGAGCTATCAGCCCCGGGCCGGAGGTGACTTCGCGGCGGGCGTTTCCGCCGCCAGCGCCGTGAACGAGGCGCGGGCGACGGAACGTTTCCGGTGACTACGCCACCAGTCCCGCGAGGCCCTGGAACAGGGTCAGGGCCTGCTCTCGGGACGGCATCCCCGCATCGCGGATGAGCTGCTCCGGCGGCCGGTGCCCCTCCACTTCTTCTCCCAGGACGCGCAGCGCATCCCGCCGCGCCTGGAGCAACCTCTCCCGCTGCGTCGACGTCAGTCGCTCCTGGGCCCACGCATCCACGGCCCACGCCAGCTCCGCGTGGCGCACTTCATCCCTCGCGATGGCGCGCAGCGTATCGCGCACCTCGGGGTCCCGCGCGGTGCGCGACTGCCAGCCCGCCACGAAGGCCCCGAAGGTCTCCCGCACGCAGCCCTCGACGGCGTTCTCCAGGAGCATCTCCTCCAGCGAGCGGGCCTGGAAGGGCGGCAGGTCCACGTCGGGCAGGGTCGCGCCGTGGCGTTCGGCGAGCGCCTGCATCGCACGGGTGTGGCGGACCTCGTCTCCCGCGGAGCGGCGCGCGGCCTTCACCAGGGCGTCCGGCGCCCCATGCGCCTTGAGTTCGTCCGCGAGCCGCAGGAACGCCGGCACCGACGCCGCCTCCAGCCAGGCCGCGTGCGCGAAGAGCGCTCCCATCGCCCCGCCGGACTCCGGCACGAGCGCCTCCCGCAACCCCTCCGGCCGACGACCATCGTTGGAGCAAGTGACATAGTTGCACATCACCTCCGCCTTGCCGGCGACCGTGGAGGCCGTCGCGTAGCAGCCGGTGCTCCGGGCACCGTCGTCGCCCTGGTCGGGGCAGCTGTCGCAGGACGGACGACTCGGGAGGCTTCCATCCGCGTTGAGCGCGACGAGTCCACCACTGAGGGAGGTGGGGCCGTAGCCGCAATCCTCCCCGTTTCCACACCCCAGCCCCAGGGGCATCAGGGGCGCGGCCAACAGCAGGCTGTAGAGGGTGCGGCGCAGCATCCGGTGCTTCGGAATCACATCCAGCGTCCGACGAGACATGGGAACCTCCGCGTTTCCGTCCTGGAAACCGGCCTGGCTCCCCACCTCCGGCCCGGTGGGAATGAGCGGCGACCTTAACCCGGATGTGTCAGGGGGCAACAGGTCCCCTAGGATGCGCGCCCATGGCTGAACGAAGGCGCATCATCGAGGGCACCTGGAACTGCACTTCCTGCGGCGCGAAGAACATCCCCGCGCGCCACAAGAACTGCCCCTCCTGCAACAACCCGCGCGAGCTCACGGGCAAGGAGTCGGAGTTCGACTTCGGTGACGTGGACGCGGCCTCCGGCAAGTCGGTCCGCGAAGGCGTCACCGACGAACAGGCCCTGGACCTGGCCGGCGCGGGCGAGGACTGGTTCTGCGCCTACTGCGGCGCCTCCAACCGGGGCGACGCCAAGCGGTGCCGGCAGTGCTCCGCCGAGCGCGGCTCGGATGCGAAGGCCGCGCGCATCGCGGACCTGTCTCCCAAGCCGCCGCCGAAGCCCGCGCCCAAGCCAGGCAACGGGAAGAAGATCGCGCTCATCGTCATGGCCATCCTGGGCTCGTGCTGCTTCGGTACCTGCGCGATAGGTGCGTGGGGCAACATGACGCACGACTTCAAGGGAGAGGTCACCGCCACGAGCTGGCGTCGCGCCGTGGTGCAGGAGCGCTTCCTCCCGGAGGCGCGCACGGGCTGGAGGGATGAGCTGAGTTCCACTGCTCCGCGCATGCCGGTGAACGGCGCGGGCGAAGTGCCGGGCGTGACGAACATCCGCGGCTGCGTGTCCCGCCAGCGCGGCACCCGCAGGGTCGCGGATGGCACCGAGCGCGTGTGTCGCTCGAAGACCCGCAAGGTGGCGTGTGGCACCGAGGAGAAGTGCCGGCGCCGTGACAAGGGCAACGGCTTCGTCGAGGAGGTCTGCCACGACGAGACGAAGTACTGCAACGAGTCCTACGAGGACTGCCAGACGGAGACGCGCTACCGCAACGAGCCCGTCTATTCGCAGCAGTGCACCTACGACACGTACGCGTGGAAGCAGGTGGATCAGCGGGAGCTGAAGGGCACGGAGGATGCGCCGCGCTGGCCGGAGCTGACGGCCGGAACGAACGAGCGCGTGCGACGCGAGGAGTCCTACCGCGTCAACGTGCGCTATGACGACGACGGCGTGAAGGAACACGTGGTGGAGCCCACGCGCGAGGACGAGTTCCTCGGGTGGAAGAAGGGCCAGGGCGTCACGCTCACCGTGACGAACCTGGGCAAGGTCGAGAAGGCCATCCGCCGCTGAAGGAGTTGCATGGAGTGCACCTGCTGTGGCGCCTGCTGCGTGGCGCCGGACATCGCCGCGTTGGACAAGCCCCTGGGGCTCCGCTGCCCGCACCTGGGCGCGGACAACCTGTGCACCGTCTACGAGCGGAGGCCCCAGGTGTGCCGGGACTACGCGGCGGATGAGGTGTGCCGCCGCATCGAAGCGCCGACGTTGGAGGAGCGCGTGCACAACTACCTGGCGCTGTTCCAGCTCACGGGCGAAGCGGAGGCCGTGCGGGTGTCCGGCTGCGCCTCCATGCGAGCGGCCCGGACGGTGGCGGGCCTGTCGGGACGGACTCGGGTGCTGGGAGACGTGACGTGAAGTTCCAACCGACTGAACCCTTCATCCCCGCGCCGGGGATTCGCGGCGCGAATGCGCAGACCATCTTCGCCTCGCTCGCGCGGCCCACCCGTTCGCCGCCCCTGCGGCGGGAGCGCAAGGAGCTGCCGGACGGGGACTTCGTCGACCTGGACAGCTTCGACGGTCCGACGGGCGCTCCACACGTGGTGGTGCTGCATGGCCTGGAGGGGTCGTCCCAGGCGGGCTACGTCACCGAGGTCCTGCGGGGCGCGGCGAAGCGCGGCTGGGGCGCCACGGCGATCAACTTCCGCTCGTGCAGCGGGGAGCCGAACCGGCTGGCGCGGGCGTACCACTCCGGGGACACGAGCGACACGCTGCTCGTGATGGCGGACGTGCGCTCGCGCGTCACCGGCCCGATGCTCGCGGTGGGGTTCTCGCTGGGGGCCAACGTGCTGTGCCGGCTCCTGGAGGAGACGGGCGACGCGGCCCCGGTGGCCGCCGCGGTGTCCATCAGCGCGCCGTATGATCTGGACGCGTGCTGCCGGAAGCTGGACAGCGGTGACGGCTTCCTCTGGTTCTACCGCAAGCGGTTCCTGCGCACGCTCAAGAGCAAGTCCCGCGCGAAGCTCCGGCGGTTTCCGGGCGCGTTCGATTTGAAGACGATGCAGGCGGCGCACACCATCCGGGCGTTCGACGACGTCGTCACCGGACCGCTGCACGGCTTCCAGGGCGCGGAACACTACTACCGGGAGGCGTCCTCGGGTCCCCGGTTGGGAGACATCCGCCGGCCCACGCTGCTGTTGAGCTCCGCGGATGATCCGATGCTGGTGACGCCGGTGATTCCACGGACGGCGCCGGACAACCCGTTCATCCACGTGGTGTTGACCGAGCACGGTGGCCACGTGGGCTTCGTCGGAGGCAGCCTGCTCCGACCGTCCTTCTGGGCCGAGAACCAGGCGCTGGTGTTCTTCGAACAGGTGCTCGCGCAGCGGCTGGCGGCGACGTAGCGCGCGCCTGGCCGCGAGAGGTCAGCCGAAGAAGAGGGCGAAGCCGAGCTTCGCGGACGGCTGCAGGGCGCGCATGCCCCAGGAGCGCGTCTCCACGGGCGTCAGCGCGTCGCGGAAGGGTTCGTCGAGTTTCTGGAGGCTGGGGACCGCCATCTCCATGACGCTCATGCCGCCGCGCACGAAGAAGCTGAGCCGCCGCGTGGCGTTGAATTCCAGGCCCAGGTGGGCACTGGCGTACGAGTAGCCCACGCGCTCCATGGAGGACGCGGGCAACAGCGTCCGGTCCGCGAGTCTCCGGTTGAGCGTCTCGGTGCTCGCGGCCTGCGCGTGGCCGAGTTCCAGGGACAGCGAGGGAGAGAAGGTTCCGCGCAGCGGCAGCAGCGTGAGTCCCACGCGCGCGGCACCGCGCAATCCGTTGTGCGCACCGCCGATGTGCAGGCGGACGTGAGGCGAAGGCCGGAAGACCGCGGAGAGTCCCGCGCCTTCGGGCATGCCCGCGTCGAGCATCAGTCCGAAGGGTGCCAGGCGTTCCGGATCACTCGTGCGGCGCCGCAGCTCCTGCGTCTGGGCGATGGCGGTGTGCGCCGCCAGGACCACGAATGCCGCGGTGATGGTGGACACCGCTCCCATGAGGCTTCTCCCCGTTCCAGACACCGCGGCTACCCGCGATGAGATTTGCGAGGCGCGCCGGCTCCCGGGAGCAACCCATCCACGGAACCCGACGTCTCTTGCTTCCCCCCGACCCGCCACTCCACTCCCGCCTTTGATCCCTGTCGTGTGCCGGCGGTCGCGTTCCCGTGAGCTGCCAACAGGCTCGATCACGACGGCCCCGCACCGACATGCCCTGCGTGCATCACTGCCCTTCACTCCCGTCCGGCGGACCGCGACCGCATTGCCGAACTCCCCCAACCTGCGCACTGCCCCATCCCGTCGCACAGCCCCGTACAGCGTCCTGCTTGCTGCCTTGCTTCAACCCCCACTGCCTTTGCTGCCCCGACC
>NZ_RAVZ01000451.1 GCF_003611635.1 Corallococcus terminator
CACGCCACCCTCTGCATGGTGGCCCACGGCTTCCTCGCGCTGCGTCGAGCGCTTTTTCCCCCGGAAGCGAGTGCAATGGACGCTGCCCATGGTGCGGCGTCGCCTTCAGCACTTGCTGCTCAGCCGCATCGGCCACTGTCCCCTCTGCCTGCGTCACCTCAATCCCCGCGCTCCTCCTCTCGGGCCGTCACGCATCTGATCAAGTAGTACTAGGGGGAGGTCGCCTTGTCGTTCAACTCGTCCTGGGCGAGACTGGGTATCACGATCTGGAGGCTCAGAACCGGACCAGGAAAGCCTCCTCGACGGGCCCCTCAAGCTCGCCGAGCCCGATGAGTCGGAGGAATCCCGGCTCAAGGCTATCGCCCCAGTTGAACTTCCGCTTTGGATTGGTCGGGTGCCGCCGCCGCGCGAAGAAAACTTCGCTCAGGTAGCGCTCGAACCCAGCTCGCGTCGTCGGGCCGAGGCGCTCGTAATGCGGCGTGCAGCGGAAGCGCTCGACGATGCCACGCGAGATCTCGTCGCGGTCCGATCCAGGGAGCCCACGATAGCAGTGCCTCTGCCCGAAACTCTTCATGAGCCGACGCTCAGTCCTGGTGGCTCCCGTCGCCTCGAAGGCCCAGAGCCTCGGAGCGCCGTGGATGAGCTTCAGCATCAGGTAGTCGACGCGGCGGTCGTATTTTCCGGTGAGCTTCGGCTTGAACAGTGAGGACTTACGGACGCGGTCGTTCGTGTTGCTGCAGGTCCCCCACGCGTAGATGCCTTCGGAGAAGCGACAAAGGTAGATCCACTCCCGCACCTTGCTCTCAGCCTTGAAGCGTCGCCAAGCCTCGTGGTCGGCGATCTGCTCGCTTCGGCACGATTCGTGTTCGAGGAAACGCCGGGAAGCTTCGAACTCGGCTGCGTCCGCCATGGCGAAAGGCTACTCCGTCGAGCGAATCCTAGCCAAGGCGCCCTCAGAACATAGAGACATAGAACGCGTAAACCCGGCACCTCCCGGCCTGAGCGGCTCGACCCGGCGTGGAGACCACCCGCTCGCGAGACCTGCCGCCAGGCACGGCCGAGGAGTATCTTCGGCAGCGGCAATCTTCTGGTTGATGCCGAAGCCTACTGACCATCTGCGAGCAGCAGCGGTGACCGAGTACCTGAGCGGGACCACCACGCAGGAAGATTTCTGTGCGGCTTTCGAGGCACGGACGGGGCACCCTCTGTCACCGAGGACCTTGCGGTCGTGGATCGCTCGCTTTGGCGCAGTCGGTGGTGCTCCTGTACGGGCCCGGGCCCTCCTGGCCGATGCGCTCGACCAGGTGCGGACCCTGGAAGCCCGTCTTCAGGCGGCGCTGGACCAGCTCGCTTGCGAGGCTGCCGCTCCCGTGCCAGGTCGGCGCGTTGGCGCCAGCCACGAAGACCTGCCGCCGGCAGCCTCATCGGCAGATCTGATGGAGGCTGCCGTCGCGGGCGCGTTTCTACAGGTGGCTGCCGCTGGTCTGCCGCTCGGCATCGAGGAGCGCGCCACCAAGGACGAGCCGATCTCCACGAAGTTCTCTTGGGACTGACCACGAGGACCACCACTCACCACAACGGCTAAAGTGTCGCCGCCATCCTGCGAGGGCGGCGACACCCGCAGCGCGGTGCGCCTTGTGCGTGGCAGCCGGATTTGATCTCTGAGCCCACCACCAAGATGCGCGCCAGGGACACGGCCCGTATGAGCGCGCGGCCAACATTCCCTGGGGACAGGGCAACTGGTGGCCCCCGCCGTGCGGTGTGAGGCACAGGTGTCCCAGCGCGAAATCCGTCGTGACCAGACGCTCCGTATTGGAGCCCGTCGCCAGCGGCTACACCTCCGAGTGGTCCACGGTGGCGACATCCAGAACAATGACTGCATCTGCGAGGTCAACCTCTGGCGCTTCGCCGGGCGTTCTGCCTGGGGGGGCAACTGCCGCTCTCGTAGGCACGGGCAGCCGAAACTCAGGTATGGTCTTTGTTGCCGGCACGTGTTCCGGCCCCGGCTCCTGGGACGGTCCACCTGGCGACAGGAGCGGCACCGCTGGCTTCGGTTCCGCGTACCAGGGGATGACCTCGTGGCCTCCCACGTGGGGGAGGGCTCCCGATGAGCGCCGCCACGGTGGGTCTTCGCAGCTTCCTCGCGGCCGTCGCCGAGCGGCGCTCCCACGGCCCGGACATCCCCCGGGTGCTGTACACGCTCGCCCGGCAGGTGCTCGGGTCGGCTGATCTCGATTTCGTCCAGGACCTGGTGGCCGACATGCTCCTGGACCTGCTCGAACGCCATGGCTAGGCCGGTAGCGCCGATCAACTCCTCCTGCTCGAAGACCGGGCCGTAGTTCGGGCTATCCGACGGCGCATAGTCCAGGTGCGCGCGCGGCAGTTCGGATCGAAGTCAAAGGCCGTGAAGAGCCTGCGGGCCCACGTCCGGGCCTCGCTCCAGGGCGAGCTGCCCCCTGCGGAGGAGCTGCCGGTGGCCCCTCACGGCGGGGACCGCCTGTGCTCCAAGCTGGTCCGCCAGGCCGTGGCCCAGGTCCTCGCCAAGGCCGATGCTCCCGCCCGTGAGCCCAGGGCCGTAGCCGGTCGCTTGTGATCGATCTACTTCGAGGGTCGCCACGAGGACATCAGGGACCATGCGCACGGGCAGGAGGACGGCGGCCACGGGAACCTGGTGCTGGAACGCGCCGACGCCGGCCACCACGCCAACCAGCTCCGGCAGAGCCTTGGGTCCGAGCTGACCTGGGTCGTAGGCCAGCGAGTCAAGGGAATGACGCTCGCACAGCTCGGCGCTGGCAGGGCCGGGACCAGTACCATCCACGAGCAGTAGGCAAAGGCCGTCGAGCGGATCCGCGAGCATGTTCGGGAGCACGGTTTGCTGCGGGAGGACCTCGAGCCAGCCTTGATGCTGGTGGCCGCGTAGGCGTCCATCAGCCGAAAACCACCCGGCCAGCACAAGGAGTGCGGGGGATTACGTGATATGAATAACTCTCAGCATGAAGAGGATTATCCATCCGCCGCTTGATGCGCATAACCGGCTTCGCCAGCCGCTGACTGCGGGCGAGCAGGCCGTGCTCTCGATCTTCGACCAATGCCTGTCTCCGGGGTGGGAGATTTACATCCAGCCCCATCTCAACGGGTTGCGCCCGGACTTCGTGCTGCTCAACCCGCAGGTGGGCATTGCTGTTTTCGAGGTCAAGGACTGGAACCTCGACGCGATGCGCTATTTTTGGACGAAGGATCGCAACGGGGTCGAGACGCTGTGGGCCGAGCGCGATGGCAAGGCGTTCTGTATCCAGGCGGACAACCCGATTCCAAAGGTCCGACTATACCGGCAGGAGATCTACGAGCTGTACTGCCCTCGGCTCGGCTACAACTCGCGCCCGGGCCGGTGCGACGGCTGGGGGGCGATCACCGCAGGCGTCATATTCCCGTTTGCCGCAGGCTCGCGCGTCGAGCCACTGCTTGCGCCCTTCCTGCCCAAGCGCGACGAGGAAGACTACGCGCGCTACGCGCCTATCAGTGGGACGGAAGCGGTCGCCGCCGCCGACCTGCGGCGTATCTTCCCCGAATCACAGCGCGCGCACTCTCGGTTGATGACCAACGCCTTGGCCGATGACTTGCGCGGCTGGCTTGTAGAGCCGGACTTCTCGTCGACGCAGCGCGAGCCGTTGATGCTTGATCGCCGTCAGCGCTCGCTGGCGGAAACGCGCACCGAGACTGGCTACCGACGCATCAAAGGGCCCGCCGGCTCGGGCAAGTCGCTGGTGCTCGCCGCCCGGGCCGCACGGCTGATGAACGAAGGCAAGCAGGTGCTCGTGGTCACCTTCAACATCACGTTGTGGCACTACCTGCGCGACCTGATGGTCCGCGGCATCGACTCGCCGCAGCGCATGAACAACGTTTGCCTCATGCATTTCCACTATTGGTGCAAACACGTGTGCTACGAGGCCGGGTGGGATGCCCGCTACCACCATCTCGTGCGGGGGGGCGGTCGAATCGTCCCCGGGCAGCGGCAGGTCCTGCTCGACGACGAGATCCCGGCGCTAGCCAGTGAAGCCGTCGAGCAGCCCGGGGCCACGAAGTACGACGCGATCCTCGTCGACGAGGGTCAGGACTTCCACCCGCACTGGTGGAGCGCGCTGCGCAAGGCGCTCGTGCCCGGCGGCGAAATGATGCTGGTGGCCGACGCAACGCAGGACGTCTACGGTACGGCCAAGGCCTGGACCGACGAGGTCATGCAGGGCGCAGGGTTCCGAGGCGGGTGGGCACAGCTCGATGTCAGCTATCGGCTGCCGCCCGCGGCGCTGAAGATGGCACGCGAATTCGCGCAGCGATTCCTGCCGGCGGAAACCGCGCAGCTGCCCGAGTCCGAGCAGGGCGACCTCAATCTGTACCCTTGCACCCTGCGATGGGTGCAGTGCGACAAGGCCGATGCCACCAGCGTCTGCGCCGACGAATTCCTCGCGCTGATGAGGCTGACGGGCCGCAACGGCCTGGCCAATGCCGACATCACGCTGCTGAGCGAGGCCACGAGCGTCGGGGCTAAAGTGTCTCAATTGCTGGAAGACCGATTCAGGATTCGCACGCTCAACACCTTCTCCGCCGACAACATCGAGCAGCGACGCCAGAAGATGGGTTTCTTCATGGGCGACGCCCGCGTAAAGGCCACGACGCTGCACAGCTTCAAGGGCTGGGAGACGCGGCTGCTCGTCATCTACGTCGACGCCGCCGCCGACCCGAAGGCCCTCGCCTTGGTCTACGCCGGGCTGACGCGCCTCAAGCGCCACACGGAAGGCAGCTGGCTCACGGTCGTGTGTTCGGCGCGCGAGCTTGAGGCGTTCGGCCAGACTTGGCCGTCCTACGCTCGCCCCGCGGTGAGGAGAGTCAACCCTGGTTTTGGGGGCGGGTGACGGGAAACCGCTAGCACCCGGTAGGGCCCAGGGAGCCAGGGGCGGTTGCCCAGACCACGGTCCGGACCGGCGAGGCCAGTGGCCTCCCCAGGCGCTTGCCTTGGGCACGGGCCCGATCCAGGCCGGCCTTGGTGCGCTCGATGAGGCGGTGCCGTTCCTGCTCGGCAACCCAGCCGAAGACCGCCACCAGGAGGGACCGCACGGGCACGGTGGTGTCCAGCCAGCCCTCCTGGAGGAAGATGACCTTCACCCCGAGCCGATCCAGCTCAAGTCGAACTTCCGTAGGCTGATCGAGCTTGTCCACGGTCAGCGGCACTAGGTAGACCATCCGCTTGCCACAACGAGAACCCGATCGCTCGCGCGCATCGCGCCGTTCCCCGCCGGAGGCGAGTGCGAGCGAGCAGGATAGGAAATGAACGGCGAGGACTTCTGGTCGCCCTGGAAAACCACAATTGGCTCGTTCAAGGAAGCTCTCGATCTGATCCACGGGGTCTTCGATGACTGGTCGAGCGCGGGGCGTCAGTTCAGGTGGCGCGGCCAACCCGACGCCTGGTGGCCGCTACACAGCTCGCTCTATCGACGGCTTCTTTGGACGCGGGGCGGCGGTGACCCGCCTGGGGCACGGCCGGTCAGTGGAGATCCTCCTGGTCATGGATGACCGCGAGCTGCTGGCAGCTCTCCGTACCCGCCTGCGGCAGACCTCCTCCGAGCAGAGCCCGGTCTGGGGCGTCCTGAAGGGCCTCAGGTCGCACGTGGCCCGCTGCCTCCAGGAGGAGGACCTCTCCGGGGTTCGAGCCACGACCAGCAGCCCAACACCATCGAGCGGGTCCGTGAGCACGGCCTGAGCCTGGAGAGCCTCGAATCCGCCCTGGCAGCCGGCGGGCTGAAGACGAGCCCCGGCGCATCGACCAGCAGGGCAGGCTGGCTCTGGAGCGCGTGGAGACCACTCTGGGGAGGGCAGCTCCATGCGCTTACCCGGTCGCGCACCGCCAGAGCCCTCCAAGGGCGCTGGAGGCGGGGAGGGAGAAGCCGCCGTACCGCAGGCGGTGCCCGCCTCGCCCCTGCCTCCCCTTTAGCGGGACTCGGAAGTGGACGGCCCAGGCTCCTTTTCCCCGGACGCGCTGAGGGACTCGGAGGTTGCTTCCTTCGGCTGCTGGCCCCGGTTCTTGCGCCCCTTCGGCTCCCTCGGGGCCTCCTCCTGCGGATGTGGATTCCACGTCACCACGGGCACGGGGAGGGAGTTCCAGAAGAACAGGACGATGTCCTCGGCAGACTCGCCGCTTGTAGCTGGATCCTCCACGGCGTTGTGAGGAGCCCAGAGGTGGGCCGGGTCCTCCTCGTTGCGGACCACGCGCCGAAGCTGCCCGATGCGCTCAATCACGAGGGCCAACATGGACATGATGCAGGCGGGGGCAGCCCGTTCCAGCTCTTCATCTGGAAGTCCATGCTTGGGCATGATCCGCTTGAGTGGACACCAACGAAGAGGCGGATACGGTGTCCGACATGGTGGAAGTGAAGAAGGAGCGCCGTCCCCGGCGCAGCTACACGGAAGAGTTCAAGGCCGGGGCTGTCCGGC
>NZ_RAVZ01000452.1 GCF_003611635.1 Corallococcus terminator
CACGAGCCCCACCAGCCAGCGACGGGACGCCGGACGCGCGACAACCGGAGCGCTCGGCATCACCTCGGGCGCGGGGAGGGCCGCGGCGGGAGAGGACCCACCCGTCCTGCCGTGCACGGTGACGGGGCTCATGCCCGTCCGACTCACGCGCGCGGCCGAACCGTAGGCCCCAGGGCCCGCCCCCGTGGCGGGCGCCGCCACCGCCGCGAACTCGGGGTCCGTCGGACGCGCGGCCGACAGCGTGGCCAGCGTGGGGATGCGCATCTTCTCCGTGTAGCGCTCCTCCCCGAAGTGGCTTCGCAGGAACGCCCCGAGCGCCGGTGCACCGGCCGCCCCACCCTGCGACTCCACCGCGAAGGCCTCCAGCGCGTCCGCGAAGTCGTCCGCGGTCGCGTACCGGTCCTCCGGCTTGAAGGCCATCGCCTTCAGGATGATGGCCTCCAGGCCCTCCGGGAGGTCCGGCCGCAGGGCGCGCGGCTTCTCGAACTCGCACTGCAACAGCGCGTTGAGCACCGCCAGGTCGTTCTCTCGCGAGAAGGGCCGCACGTGCGTGACGGCCTCGTAGAGGCTGACCCCCAGCGAGAACACGTCCGCGCGGTGGTCGACCTCCTTGCCCTGCGCCTGCTCCGGCGCCATGTAGATGTACTTGCCCTTCACCACGCCCGTGCGCGTCTGCACCAGGCGCGACTCGGCCTTGGCGATGCCGAAATCCAGCACCTTCACCTGGCCCTGGTACGTCACGTACAGGTTGGAGGGTGACACGTCCCGGTGCACCACGTGCAGCGGCTGGCCCTGCTCGTTGGTGAAGGTGTGCGCGTAGTGCAGGCCCCGCGCCGCGTCGATGAGCACCCGCAACACCGCCGGGATGGGCACGTACTGACGTCGGCGGCCCGCCAGCCGCAGCGTCGTGGAGAAGTCCTCGCCCGCGAGGTACTCCATGCAGATGTAGTAGCAGCCCTCGATGAAGCCCAGCTCGTGGATCTGGATGATGTGCGGGTGCGACAGCTTCGCCGCGAGCCGCGCCTCGTCGCGGAACATCTCCACGAAGTCAGGGATGGCCGACAGCGCCGGCAGCATCCGCTTGAGCACGACGTTGCGCTCGAAGCCGTCCGCGCCCAGCAGCTTGGCGAGGAAGATCTCCGCCATGCCTCCCTCGGCCAGCTTGCGCACGAGAACGTACTGACCGTAGGGCTGCAACAGCGGCGCGGACGAGGCCCCGGCGGGGTCCGGGATGGGAACGGTGGGCTGGGGGGGTGCCATTGCCTCAAGGCCCTCGCGTTTTCAGGGTGCGCACCGTGAGTACGTCCGGGGCACCGGGACGCGTCATCTTAAACACCAGAAGGGGGGGCGTTCCCATGGGGGACACCCACGTATCGAAGCGGTGCTTGCCGTCCAAGGGCACGGCCCGTCCGTTGATGGACAGGCGGGCATTCACGGGCGCGACTCCCGCCGCACGCACCTTTTCCGCCGACGCTGTCCCCTGACGCGGACTGTCGACGACGAGCCCCTCCACCGAGTTGTCGTAGACGAGCTCCAGCTTGTTCATCCGCCCGCCCTTGAGCGCGGCCCCCGCCTGGGACAGCGGCGTGACGGACCACAGGTAGCTGCCCTCGCCCAATGCCCCCGCCTCCAGCGCCGCGCGCGTCTCCGCCACCGTGCGCTGGGCCACGGGCGTCGTCAGCGCGCCCGCCTTGTACACCGCCACCCGGTAACTGCTGGCCTGCGGCTCCGCCCCGTAGGTGAACGTCACCGCCGGAGGCTTGTCCTGGTAGAAGATGGTCGTCTTCTCCGGGCCCTCGGGCACCACGTTGCGCACCCGCGCGAGCGACTTCGTGCGCGACTCAGGCGCGAAGTGGGCACTGCCCGAAGCCACCGGGGTGCCGTCCTCCTTCTTCACCCGCCAATAGAGCGTGCCGCGCGCCGGCGCCGACACGTTGACGGAAGCCCGGTGCACCCGGCCCCACAGCACCCGCCGCGTGAAGCCTGCGTCCAGCGCCGCCTCCACCACCGCGTCGCCCTCGCCTTCCCAGGTGAGCGCCACCTCGGAGAGGCCCCGGTGGTACACCTCCGCGCCCTCGCCCGGCCCCACCGCGACCGCCGCCGCCTCCAGCGGCTCCACCTTCGCCGTGCCGTCCTTCTCCACCGTGGCGCGCTCGCCCGCGCGCAGCGCCTGCCGCGTGTCGCCTCGCCGCAGCGTCACGTCGCCCGTGTGCGCCGCCACAAGGAAGCCGGAGCCGGTGCGCCGGATTTCGAGCTTCGCCGCGCCGCCGCCCTCCAGCGTCATCTCCGGCAGCACCACGCGACTGGTGCGCCCCGTGGCAAGCTGCACGGCCAGCATGCCCTGCAGCAGGTTGACGCGCGCCTCGTCGGTGACGCCCTCCTGCCCCGCGCTCTCCAGCACCGCCTCCGCGCCGGGGGACAGCGTCAGCAGCGAGCCACTGTCCTTGAGGGACAGCACCGCGTCGCCGCCCTTCGCCCGCACGCCGTCGCCGAAGGTGAGCACCTCGCCCTCGCGGCGCACCTTGCGCCAGCGGCCGGTGGCCTTCGACTTCACCTCCGCGGAGCCTCCCGACGGCGCTCGCACCGTCACCGCGATGGGCGCCAGCTCCACGATGCGCGGGGCGGATGGCACCACCTCCGCGCGCTCGCGCGTCAGGTCCACCGCGTCACCCTGCCCTGCCTTCAGCGTGCGCCCATCCTTGGAGACCAGCTCGATGGCGCCCAGCATCACCTCCACCCGAGCGGAGTCCTCCGCCACGGCGACCTTCACCTCGGACGGCTCCGAACCCACGCGCGTGAGGCCGAAGGGCGTGAGGATGTTCAGGGTCACCTTGGAGCCCGCACCGGCCGCGCTCCCTCCCGCCGGCACGCGCGACAGCACGATGCCGCGCTCCACCTTCATCACCACGCCCGTCGAATCCGAACCCAGCGCGAACCGGCCCTCGCGGCCCACCTCCACCGTGCGGCCTCCCGGGAAGCGCACCACCGCGGAGCCCTGGTCGCCCGTCTCCACCGCGTCGCCCGCGAGCAACGGTCCGGGCACGGCCGGGCCCACCTTGCCTCCGCGCTCCAGGCGCACATCGCCAGTCAGCCCTTCCAACTGGGCGAGCGTCGCTGGCGCGGCCCCCGCGTCCACTTCCGCCACCGGCGCGGGCTTCGGAGCTTCCTCGCGCTCACACCCCGCGCAGCCGGAGAGGAGGACGAGCAGCGACAGCGCCAGGATGCGGACAGGACTCACTGAAACCTCGGCAACGGACGGGCGTCACGCAGGGAAGGAGACCCCGCCGACTTACCGGGCCCTCGGGAACAAATCGACGTTGAAGATGGCCTGCTCGCCGTCGCGCACCGTGACGGTCTTGGTCTGCGGCCGGTACCCCGTCGCGGACAGGGTGATGCGGTACGTACCGCCCCGGACGCGCGCCGTGAAGCTTCCGGCCTTGTCCGTGCGCGCTCTCACCTTCGCCTGCGGGATGGACACCGTCGCCACCAGCGGCTGCCCGTTCCGGGCGCTGCGCACCTGTCCCAGGAGCGTGGCCAGCTCGCCCTTGCGCTCCTGGGACAGCACCACCACCAGCTCCGACGACTGCCCGGCCACCACCACCGCGGCCTCCTCCGCCGCGCGGAAGCCCTGCGCCGCCACCCGGACGGCCACCGGTCCGGGAGCAAGCCCCTCCAGCAGGGCCTCCCCCTTCATGTCCGTGCGCATCTCGGTGGTGCCCGCGGTGATGCGAACCCCCGGAAGCGGCACGCTGCCCTTGCCCTGCACCACCTTCACCTTGAGGGACCCGGTGGGCGGCGCCTTCTTGCGCAGGCGGATCTGCACCGGGGCGTTCTCCGAGGAGCCACTGACGGTGGCCTGCTCCGTCACCTCCTCATAGCCCTCCACGCTCACCTGGGCGGACTGCGCGCCGGAGGGCAGCAGGGCCCGCACCTGGCCCTGCGCGTCCGTCACCAGTTCCTCGCTCGTGCCGGGAGTCCTTAGAGAAGGTACCCGCACCCGGGCCCCCGCCAGCGGCGCGCCCGTCTCCGCGTCCACCACCCGCATCGGGACGAAGCCCTGCGTCGGCCCCTCCACCGGACGAGAGCCGCGCGCGTCGTCCCGCCACGCCAGCTCCAGCGCCAGGCCAATCCGCCGCAGCCGCTGCTCGGAGCGCAGGCCGTTCGCCTCCAGGGTCATCGTGTCGTGCGCCTGCTGCACATCCAACAGCAGCGTCCCGGTCCACTTCCCCTGCTGCATCACCGGGTGCATCAGCGCCGCCCCGACGACGTAGCCCTTGGAGGATGCCTCCAACCCTCCCGCGGCGTGCGCGGAGAGCGTCAGCGGCACTTCGCCCCGCGCCTCCAACTGGAAGTCCTCCGGCAGCGTCACCAGCACCCGGCCCGACACCAGCGCCGCGTGCCGCACGCCCCGCTGCAACACCGGCGCGGAGGCGTACCCACCGAACAGCGGAAGCTGCGCGAAGCCGTAGCCCGCGCCCAGGTCCAGCCGCACCGGCCCCAGCAACAGGCGCCCGCGCGGCCCCACCGAACCGCGCGCGAGGCTACCCCCCGTCACCCGCACCGACGCGTCCTTCAGTTCGAACGCTTCGCGCTGGAGATCCAGTTGACCGCCCAGGTAGCGGCCCACCGGTCCCGTCCCCCAGCCCGTCAAGGTCAGCGCCCCATCGTTGGGCGTCACACCCTTGTAGGTGAGCCCGGGCCCTACATCCACCTGCTCACCCTGGCGCACGGACAGGCCGTAGCGCAGCCGCAGCGAGGCGCGCTCCGGCTCCGGGGACTCGGCCCTGGCGGCCCGGTGGCAGAGCAGCGCCAGGAGGAGAAAGAGCAGGCGCGGAAGGATGTCGGTGAGGGGGATCGGGCGGCGCAAGGCCCGGCGGAGTATAGAGAAGGAGGGCAGGTGTCCCAACCCGCGATGCCGTCATTCCTTCAAGAAGCGGCGCGGATCACGGCTGGCTTCTTGCTGGAGTGGAACTGCTTTGCTAAGCATGACGACGGTCGGTAGCGCCTCGTCTAACCTCCGGGATTCACTCCAGAAACATCGGAGCGCCGCCGTGAGCGGGGCGAGCGAACGCTGAGGAGCGCATACGCCCATGGGCACGCAACTGGTGATGTACGAAGAGGAGTTCACCAAGATCAACGCCGTTTGCGACCGGCTCACGAAGGACGCGAACGCGAAGGTGGTCTTCCTCGTCGACAAGAACGGCCAGCTCATCTCCTCGGCGGGCCAGACGCAGAACATCGACACCACGTCGTTGGCGTCGCTGACGGCGGGCAACGTGGCGGCCATGGGTGGACTGGCGAAGCTCATCGGGGAGAACGAGTTCCCCAACCAGTTCCATGAAGGGGCGAAGGACAGCCTCTACATGACCATCGTCGGCAGCCGGGTGGTGCTGGTCGTCATCTTCGACAACCGCACGAGCCTCGGCCTGGTGCGCCTGCGCATCAAGAAGGCCAGCGACGAGCTGACGAAGATCTTCGAAAGCCTCGTGAAGAAGACCGACAGCCCCGGAGCCGGTTCGCCGTTCGCCGAGATCTCCGACGACGATATCGACAACCTCTTCAGCGAGTAACCCGGGAAGCCATGTCCTTCATCAATTACTCATCCCGCGAAATCAACTGCAAGATTGTCTATTACGGGCCGGGGCTCTGCGGGAAGACCACGAACCTCCAGTACATCTACAACAAGACGGCGGCCGACACGAAGGGCAAGCTCATCTCGCTCTCCACGGAGACGGACCGCACGCTCTTCTTCGACTTCCTGCCGCTGTCGCTCGGTGAGATCCGCGGCTTCAAGACGCGCTTCCACCTCTACACGGTGCCCGGTCAGGTGTTCTACGACGCCAGCCGCAAGCTCATCTTGAAGGGCGTGGACGGCGTGGTGTTCGTCGCCGACAGCCAGATCGAGCGCATGGAGGCGAACATGGAATCGTTCGAGAACCTGCGCATCAACCTGGCCGAGCAGGGCTACGACCTGAACAAGATCCCCGCGGTCATGCAGTACAACAAGCGGGATTTGCCCAACGCCGTCACCGCCGAAGAGATGCACAAGACGCTCAACCCCCGGAACATGCCGGAGTACCAGGCCGTGGCTCCGACGGGCGTCGGCGTCTTCGACACGCTCAAGGCCGTGGCGAAGCTCGTCCTCACCGAGTTGCGCAAGGGCGGTTGATCGCAGCCTGCTTCCCTGCCCGGCGGGCGGCTCGCCTCCGGGCAGCCCCCGTCAAAGGATGGTATGACCTCGTGCCGTCGGGTTAAGCCGCCTTCCGAGGTCGTACCGTGCGCGTCGCATCCGCCACCTTCCGTCTCCTCGCGCTCCTGAGCGCTGGCCTTTCCGGGCCGGTGTTCGCGCAAGGGGCGTCCCCCGCCACACCT
>NZ_RAVZ01000453.1 GCF_003611635.1 Corallococcus terminator
GGCGTGCGGGGGGCGGGCGACGTCACGAGATGGAGCTCCGGGGCACCGCGGCCTTCAGGACCTGGCGCACGCGCTTCTCCAGCTCCTCCGGCGTGAAGGGCTTGCCCAGGTAGCCGTTGGCGCCGGCCTCTTCCGCGTAGGCCTTGTCCTCCGGCAGGTTGCGCGCGCTCACCATCAGCACCGGCACGTGCGAGATGGCGGGTGTGCGGCGGATGTGCTCGCACACGTCGTAGCCGGACACGTCCGGCAACGTCAGGTCCAGGCACACGAGGTCGGGCTTCTCCTCGCCCTGGAGATACTCCATGGCGGACTTCCCGTTGGGCTTCTCCACCACGTTCTTCACGCCCATTTCCTGGAGCATGTCACGCAGCATGACGCGGAACATCGGAGAGTCCTCCACGAGGAGGACGGTGAGCTGTTGGAGCTCCATCACGTCGAACGCCTTTCCTTCCCTCACCCGAACCCGTACCTGGGCACGAGGACGAGCACGCCGTATGCGTACGCCACATTGAAGAGGGCCACCCACAGGATGGCTTTCTTCATCCCCTTCCACGGATTCGCGTCACGCGCCGCCGCACCGGGCAGCGCGACGGTGGCGATGAGAACGGACAAGAGGATGAGCTTCGCCATGGGGGAGCTTCAGAGGATACCAGTTTGCCGTACCGACAGTCCCAGCGTCGCGGACCACACCATGCGGGCCGCCTCCACGTCGGGCGAGCGAGTCCACGCGGTCCGCGTGTCCGCCTCCAGTGACACCCACCGTGACACCGTCCAGCTCGCGCCCACTCCGCCCACCACCTGACGGTCTCCCACCGCGCCACCCACCGCGGACGCGCCACCCCCCGTCGCCGACAGCCGCACTCTAGGCCCCAACGCCCACGTGCCGTTCAGGGTCACGTCGGCCCTCGGGTACACCAGACCTGTCAGGCGGTCCACGAAGGGCGTCACCCGCGCCGCCACCCGGCTGTTGAAGTCCGCCACCCGCGACGGCACCCGGTAGGTCCACGCCAGCGTCAGGTCCGGCAAGAGGTCCAGGCGCGCCAGCGGCTCCTCCTCCGGCGGCGTCACCCCGACCTGAAAGGTCGCAAGCCGTCTCCCACCTGCTGGGGTGACTCCGGGAAGTGTCTCGTCCGGAGCCTCCTCCTCCGTCGCCCGCATGGAGTAGGCCACGCCCACGCCCACGCCCACCTCCACCGACGAGCGGCGATCCACCCGGTGCGTCCAGGCGCCGGTGAGGGTGCTCACCGTGGCGCGCGCCCCGGTGGAGAAGCGCGAATCCGTGACGCCCACCGTGGCGGCCAGGGTGTGCCGGGGCGCGGGGGACCAGCCGAGCGCCGCCTGTCCGCGCGGACCGTACTGGAAGGGCACCGCCTCCTGCGCCGTGGCGTCCAGGCCGCCGCTGGCGGAGAAGCCCGCGCTGCCCGACAGCGACAGGCCCCGGCCCAGCCACACCGACTCCGCCGCGAGCGTCGTCAGCGACGAGAGGAAGAACACGCTGTCCACGCCCTCCGGCAGCGGCTGGATGGGGACATCCACCACGACGTCGCCCGGGATGGGGTCGCCCAGCGGGTCATCCACGCTGCCGCCCAGGGGCAGGTTGGTGAAGAGGTTCACCTGGCCCAGCACGAACTCCTGGGTGCCGTGCAGGGTGAGGCCGCGCGACGGCCGCCAGTCGCCCAGCAGACGCCCCACGTGCTGCACCTCCGTGCGCGGGTTGGTGGTGGCCTCGCGGAAGGAGATGCGCGGCGCGTATTCCAGGCTGCCCACCGCGTTGCCGTCGTCGAACTTCAGGCCCAGCGTGGGCACCAGGTCCATGTCCCCCGCCACGGGAGGCACGGACTCGCCGGTGGCCTGTGCCTCCATGGAGCGCATGCGGGTGTCCACGCGCGCCTGGACGGCATAGGACACGTTGGCGGACGCCACCTCCAGCCACAGGCTCGTCAGGACAGCGTCCAGCACGGGTTACTCCACCACCACCACGTCGCCAGGGCGCAGGCGGAAGGCCGCCGCGCGTCCCTCGCCACGGATGATGTCTTCGTACTTCACGCGGATCCGCGTGGGTTCGTCCGCCTTCGGATCGTCGCGCCGGAGCACGAAGATGCGGTCGCGGTGCGCGTAGTCGGTGAAGCTGCCTGCGGCGCCCAGCGCCTGGAGCAGCGTCGCGCCCGGGTCCAGCACGTGCGCGCCCACGTTGGCCACCTCCCCCAGCATCGTCACCGACATGGGGCGCGCTTCCTCCAGCGACACCGTGACGACGGGGTGGTTGATGAAGTCCTTGAGCCGCGTCTGGATCTGCTGCGCCAGCAGGGCTGGCGAGTGGCCGGAGGCCTCCACGTCGTCCAGGAAGGTCAGGCTGATGCGGCCGTCCTCGCGCACCTTCGCGCGCGTCGTCATCGCCTCCTGGCCCCACACCCGCACGTTGAGCACGTCGCCGGGAACGATTTGATAGGCCGCGTCGGATTCGGTCGGCTTCTCCTGGTACTCGTTCACCCAGGTGTACTTGCCCAGACCGCTGCACGCGGGCGCGAGCAGCAGCAGGCCGGCGCACGCGAGCGCGCGCGACAGGGCGCCGGGACCGCGGAATCGGGAGGGACGGGACGGCATGGCGCTCAGGCTCCTCACACGGTGGGGGTGGCCGTGACGACCACCTCGGAGGGGGCCGGATTGCCCCGCTGTCGCGCCATGCGTACCACCTGGAGCAGCTCCGCGGGGCGAATGGCGCCGGTGACGAGCACGCCCACGACATAGGTGCTGGCCGTCAGCCCCAGCCGGGGCCATGCGGCCACGCTGCCCGCCAGGAAGCGGTCCAGGGCCACGCACACGACGCACACCACCGCCGTCTTCGCCACCATGACGAGCGAACGCCGGTCGAAGGAGTTCCTTCCCATGCGGCTCAGGAACAGCACCGTGACGATGACCTCCGTGAAGAACATGGACAGCGCCGTGGCGGTGGCGCCGCCGGACGGACCGATGCGGCCGTAGAAGAACGGGATGAGCGCCAGGTTGAGCAGCGGGTTCACCACCGCGCCCATGGTCGCCGCCAGCGTCACCCACCACTCCTTGTTGGACATGGTGAGCCAGATGCTGCTGACCATGGTGACGTAGGCCATCACGAAGATGGGCGACAGCACGCGCAGGGGCAGCGCCGCGGGTTCGAAGCCGGGGCCGCACATCAGGCGCACCCAGAGGTCCGCGCCCAGCACCATGGCCATCATCACCGGCACGGTGAAGGCGAGCACGCCCTCCAGCGACCGGCGCGTCAGGTGCGACAGTTCCTGCGGAGAGCGCGACGCCGCGCGCGACATCATGGGCATCAGCACCCAGCCGAAGATGGGGCTGATGAGGAAGGTGAGGCCCGCGATGCTGAACGCGCCGCCGTACCAGCCCACCTCTTCCTTGGACGCGAGCTTGCCCAGGAGCGACATGTCCGTGCGGCCGTTGCACGCGAGCGCCGCTGCGGTGAGGAAGAACGGCAGGCACGCCTTCATCACCTTCTTCGTCGCGGTGATGTCGATGCGGAACTTCAGCCCCAGGTGCACCTTCGCCAGGCGCCAACTGATGACGAGCTTCACCGCTTCGGACGCCACCATGGGCACGGCCAACCACTGGATGCCCACGCCCAGCGCGGCCATCAGCGCCAGGCCCCCGCCCCACACAATCTTGGTGATGACGTTGGAGACGGACAGGCCCGCGACCTTGCCCTTGGAGTGCAGCAGCGCCGCCATGGACGCGTTGACGACGATGAGCGACTGGGCCAGCGCGAACCACTGCACCAGGTGCTGCACCTCCGGGGGCTCGCCGGTGTGGTGGAGCACCAGCGCCAGCGCGACCATGAGGATCAGCGTCATGGCCAGACGCAGCAGCATGGTGGTGCCGAAGAAGTCGCTCGCGTGCTCCGGGCGGACCGGCACCTCCTTGCGGATGTACGTCTCCAGGCCGAGGTTGGTGGCCACGAAGAACGTGGCGGCGAAGGCCTCCGACCAGTTGAAGTAGCCGAACGCCTCCGGTCCCAGGTAGCGCGGCATCAGCGCCCGGATGCCCAGCGCGATGGCGTACGTCACCATCAGCGAGCCGCCCAGTTGCAGGGTGCTGCGCACGGCGCCGCGGACTTCATTCGCGCGGGTGCCGTCTTCGACTTCAGCGGAGGAGGGGTTCTGACTGTTCACGGTCATGGATGACGCGGGCCTTCGGGGGTGATGCGTACACAAGGGGAGGAAGGCCCGCCCCATGGAAAGACAAACGGGCCCGACGCGTCAACGTCGGGCCCGGAGATTCACTACAGGTCGCTAGCTTGCCCCGCGGCCCGTGATGACAACCGGAACCGTTTGGAGCAGCAGGCGAAGGTCGCCGGTGAGGCTCCAGTGGTCGATGTACTGCATGTCCAGGTACATCCACTGCTCGAAGGAGATCTGGTTCCGTCCGGACACCTGCCAGATGCAGGTCAGACCCGGGCGCACGGACAGGCGGCGGCGCTGCCACGTCTCGTACTTGGCGACCTCGCTGGGCACCGGCGGACGCGGGCCCACGACGCTCATCTCGCCGCGCAGCACGTTGAGGAACTGGGGCAGCTCGTCGATGGAGAACTTGCGGATGAAACGACCGATGCCGGTGATGCGCGGGTCGTTCTTCATCTTGAAGACGGGGCCGGTCTGCTCGTTCTGCGCGGCCAGCCGCTCCTTGAGCTCCTCCGCGTTCACCACCATGGAGCGGAACTTCAGCATGTAGAACGGCTTGCCGTGCTGCCCGGTGCGAAGCTGCTTGAAGAAGATGGGGCCGCGCGAGGTGAGCTTGATGCAGGCGGCGACCACCAGGAAGAGCGGCAGCAGCATCCACAGCGCCACCGACGACACCGCGATGTCGAACAGGCGCTTCATGGCCATCTGGTGCGGCTTGGGCGCCACCGCGGCGAAGTGCAGGTAGCCGTCCGCCACCGCGCGGGACTCCACCGGGCGGGCGCGGTCCAGGCGGAACGAGTGCGCGGGCAGCGCGAACGGCACGCCGAAGCGCTCGGCCAGCTTGATGGCGGCCTGCATGGATTCGCCCTGCTTGAGGGTGTTGCCGGCGATGTAGACCTCGCTCACCGGCAGGGTGCGCAAGAGGCGCTCCAGCTCATCCGCGGGCCCCAGCACCTGGGCGGGCAGGCTGTCGCCGGAGGCGTGATCCTCCGGGAAGCGCACGTAGCCCAGGATCTTGCGGCGGCCGCGGCCGGACAGGTCCTCGCCGGTGTAGCGGCCCATGGCGCCGGTGCCGACGATGAGGACCTCGTCGGTGGGGGCCTCCTGCGAGGCCACCTGGCGGAAGACGCCCAGCCGGAGCAGCAGCGCCACCGGCCAGAAGATGACCAGCAGCGGCGCGACGCCCACGTGCGTGGCGACGGGCATGGCCAATTCCAGCACCGCCTGCACCGTCACGACGGCCAGCGTGGTGACGGACACCAGCGCCACATGGTCCAGCTTGCTGCGCTCGGCGAAGCGCGAATCGTACAGACACAGCGCGGTGCCGGTGATGAGCCAGACGAGCACGGCGGTGAGCACCATGCTGGGCAGCTCCCAGCCCAGCGGCAGCGTCTGCCCGCCCCGCATCCACGCGGTGCCCAGCAGCACGCTCACCAGCAGCACCACATCCACGGTGAGGTTCAGCTTCGCGGCGAAGCCGGGGGCCAGCCGCGGAGGATCCGTGGCCTCTTCCAAGGCCGCGCTTCCCGTCAGCGGGGCTGTCGACGGGGATGCCTTGACCTCGGCGCCTGCAGTCGCACTGCTCATCGTGTCCACCCCCCTCTGCTTCGAACGTTCGGGTTTCGCAGAGGATACCGTCATGGCTAGAAAAGTTTAACCAGGAGGAAATGAAAGACTGCCAAATTGTGCGGCGCGGCGCAACCACTGCACAGCAAGAAAGACGTGACAACAGGTGATTCCTGGGACGCCCTCATCCTACGAGGGAAAGCGACCTTGTAACTGGGTCAGTGAAGCCCGGTCAGGACAGTGGATCGTCCTTTGAGCCCAGAGCACCCGGACCTGGGGCTGACTGCATGTACGATGCCGGTCTGACAGGTGGATGCAGGGGCCCTGTCCGGTGCGTGACGTGGCGGAAGTCATCAAGGGTTCCAAGGCTTTGGCGGTGTAGGTCCCAGTCGTTCCGCACCGGTGTAGACGTTGCAGCGGCCGTTCCTTGAGAACGCAGCGAGCGTTATCCCAGAACGCAGGGCCAGGTCGATGGCGAGCGAGCTGGCGGCGGAGACGCTGACGACGACGGGGATGCGGGCCCGGGCGGCCTTCTGGACGATCTCGAAGCTGGCGCGTCCGCTGACGGCGAGGACGGTGGGGGCGGCCG
>NZ_RAVZ01000454.1 GCF_003611635.1 Corallococcus terminator
AGCAGGAGGCCCCCGTGTCTCCTGACGCCTTCTACCCCGTGGATTTCACGGGTGGCCCCCGGAGCGTTCGCTCCCAGCGCCGCGCGCCCGCCCCGCCCGTCATGGGCCTGACGACGACGCCCCTCCCCACGTGGACGCTGGAGAACGGCTCCTCCGCGACGGAGCAGGCCATGGCGACCGCGACGTGCGGCGGGTTCCTCTACACGGTGGGCACGGCGAACAGCTCCGTGCTGGCCCAGCCCCACGCGGGCGGCATGGATGTCTTCCTGCTCAAGCACCGCACGCGGGACGGCGTCCTCGTCTGGGCGGAGCAGTTCGGCTCCGTCGCGGACGACTTCGGCACCGGCGTCGCCATCCAGGGCTGCGCCACCGGCAATCCCTCCATCTACGTGACGGGCTACACCAAGGGCACCCTGCCGGGCGGCGCGCTCCACACCGGCACGAACCAGGGCATGTCCGACGTCTTCGTCCGCAAGTACAACGCCAACAAGGCGCTGCAGTGGAGCCGCCAGCGCGGCTCCACCCGGGACGACCTGGCCTATGGCATCGCCGCCAACGACACGACGGGCGACGTCTACCTCACCGGCTACACCCTGGGGACCTTCGTCCCCGGCGTCACCGCCAGCAGCAACGACATCATCATCGCCCGCTATCTGGCCAACGGCACCGCGTCCACCGCCGTCCAGATTGGCACGACCGCCAACCGGACGGACATCGCCCGGGGCATCACGGTGGACCGTGACGGCAACGTCTACGTCGCCGGTTACACGAACGGCGCGTTCGCCCCCCTGGTCTCACTGGGTGGCAATGACATCTTCGTGATGAAGTACTCCGCGGACCTCGCCACCCAGAACTGGGTGCGCCAGGAGGGAACGTCGACCGCGGACTACGCGTACGCGGTGACGGCCTCCCGCAATGCGACGGGGGCGACGGAGATCTACGTGGTGGGCCATGTCTATGGCGCCGCCATCACCGCCGGCACGCTGGGCGGGGGCACCCTGGCCAACGCGGGCGACTACGACGCGGCCATCTTCCAGTACAGCACCGCGGGCGTGAAGCAGCGGGCCACCCTGCTGGGCACCCAGGGCCGGGACGCGGTCACCGCCATCACCTCCGACGGTGGCGCCAACCTCTACGTCGTCGGCACGACCAGCTACGACCTGAAGAACGACCCGGGCTTCGATGTCGGCAGCGTGGACATCTTCCTCGCCAAGTACGACGTGCGGCTCAACCTCTTGTCCGTCCACCAGTACGGCTCCACCCACGACGATCCCGGCTTCGAGAATGAGACGGCCGCGGGCGTCGCCGCGGACAACGACACGGGCGTCTACGTGGTGGGCTACTCCACGGGCAACATCGGCGCCGGGACGAACCAGGGCGGCTTCGACCTCTTCGCGATGCGCTACGCGGACGGCTGCTCCGTGGACCCGGCCCTCGTGGCCTCGTGCCGCAGCGGCAATGGCTGGGGTGACCCGCACCTCGTGACGTCCGACCGCTTCAACTACGACTTCCAGTCGGTGGGCGAGTTCATCCTGACGGAGTCCACGCCCCTCGCCGCCAATCCCTTCGTGGTGCAGTCGCGCCAGAAGGCCAGCGGCAACCGCGTGGCGCTCTACAGCGGCGTCGCTGCCCGCTTCGGCACGGACCGCGTCGGCGTCTACGCGCGCTCCACCAACCCGCTGATGGTGAACGGCGCGGCGGTCGCGCTGACGATTGGCGACGTGCGGCCCCTGTCCGACGGCACCCGCGTCTTCCGGCCCACCTCCACGCGCTACCTCGTCACGTCGCCCCAGGGTGACCAGCTCATCGTGGACAACTTCACGTCCTACCTGAACATCACGCTCACGCTGGCGCCTTCGCGCGCGGGCCTGGTGCGCGGCCTGCTGGGCAACTTCAACAACGTGCGCGCGGATGACTTCGCCCTGCGCGACGGCACGCAGCTCACCGCGCCGCTCAGCTTCAACCAGCTCTACAAGAACACGTCCAACTTCGCGGACAGTTGGCGCATCAGCCAGACGGAGTCGCTGTTCGACTACGGCTCCGGGGAGAGCACCGCCTCGCTCACCAACCTGAGCCTGCCGGCGTCCACCGCCACCACCACGCAGCTCACGACGACGCAGCGTCAGGCCGCCCAGGCGACCTGCCAGTCCGCGGGCGTCCTCGACCCCGTGCAGTTGGACGGCTGCATCCTGGACGTCGCCATGACGAACGACCCCGTGCTCGCCACGGGCGCGGCGCAGGCGCAGGCGCAGCAGCCCATCGCCAGCCAGGTGTACCTGGGCCGCTTCGACGCCGAGGCCGGCGCCGAGTGGAGCAACCAGGCCGTCAGCCTGAGCCCCTCCGGCGACCGCTTCTTCCTGGGCGAGTTCAGCAACGAGACCGTCCAACTGTCGCTGGCTTCGCTGCCCGCGCACAGCACCGTCACGGTGAGCTTCGACCTGTTCATCCTCCAGTCGTGGGATGGCAACGGTCCGTTCGGTCCGAACCACTGGGGCCTGACGGTCGGCGGCGTGGGCGAGGTGTTCCGCACCACCTTCTCCAACACGTCCAGCGCGCAGTTCTACCCGGGCCAGGTCGGCGGCGTGGCCAGCCCCGCGGGCAGCGGCGCCACGGAGCGCAACACGCTCTTCTACCCGGACGGTGACTCCATCTACCACGTGACCGTCACGTTCGATCACACCACGCCGACCCTGGCGCTCCAGTTCTTCGCGGATGGCCTGCCCGGCATCACCAACGAGACGTGGGGCCTGGACAAGGTGCAGGTCCAGGTGCGCTAGGCCAGTCGCTTCCAGTCTTCACACGGGGCCCGCTTCACCCTTCACGGGTGGGGCGGGCCTCGCTGTTCAGGAGGGAGTCCGCGCCCTAAAGCATCGACCTTCTGTTGCACAAAGATAAAGCCAGCTTTAATCTTCGTGCATGGAGCGTGAGTCCCCAACAGGGCCAGACTGGGACCGGCTTTATGAGTTCGCGGCCAGTCAGGAAGGGCTCTTCACGACCCGGCAGGGCGCGGAGGCCGGCTACTCGCCACAGCTCCTCCAGCATTACGTGCGCATCGGGCGGGTCCGCCGGATCCGACGTGGCATCTACCGGCTCGTGCACTTCCCCGCGGGTGAGCACGAGGATCTCGTCGCCATCTGGCTCTGGTCGGAGCAGGCAGGCACCTTCTCGCACCAGACCGCGCTCGCGCTCTATGACCTCTCCGATGTCCTCCCGTCGCGGATCCACCTGACGCTTCCCGACTCGTGGCGCCACCGACGCCTGCGGGCACCCAACGTGGTGGTGCTTCACTACGCGGACCTGCTCGAAGCCGAATGCCGATGGGCTGGCGCCGTGCGAGTCACCTCACCGACGCGGACCCTCAACGACTGCGCCCAGGCCGCACTGTCTCCGGATCTGCTGCGTCAGGCCACCCAACAGGCCATGCATCGCGGCATCGTCACGGGAAGCCTCCCGCTGGTGGAGGAAGCACTGAAACCCTTTGGGGGACTCGGCACGTGACGAGCCGCACCTACGCCTCGCCTCAGGCCTTCAAGCGCGCCCTGGAAGATCGTCTTCACGCAGCGGCATCGAAGCGGGGCGTGCCGCTCGAACGCCAACGCGAGCTGCTCATCTTCCACCGATTCCTCGCCCGGATTGGCGCGAAGCTGGGCTCGGCGGTCACCCTCAAGGGCGGCCTGGTCCTGGAGCTTCGCATCGAGCAGGCCCGCGCCACGAAAGACATCGACCTCCGCGTTCAAGGCGCACCCGGCAACCTGCTGTTGCGTCTGCAGGAAGCCGCAGCCGTTGAACTCAATGACTTCCTCTCGTTCGAAGTCCGCTCGAATGCCGAGCACCCGAAGCTCCTGAATGAGGGCATGCAATACGAAGGGCTGCGCTTCCGGGCGGAGTGTCGACTCGCACAGAAAATCTATGGGCGCCCTTTCGACGTGGACGTCGCCTTCGGTGAACCCATGTTGGGTGACCCGGATGAAGTCACGGCACCGGACGTGCTCGGCTTCGCAGGCATCGCGCCGCCCCGCCTGCGCCTCTATCCCGTCGAAACCCATGTCGCGGAAAAGCTGCACGCGTACACACTGCCGCGCCTGCGTCCGAACTCCCGGGTGAAGGACCTGCCAGACCTGGCACTGCTGGCGAGCACGAGGACGCTGGACGCCACGCGACTGCGGCGTGCGCTCGAACAGACCTTCACCTTTCGCGACACCCACGCACTGCCGAGCGAACTCCCCGCCCCCGCCACCTCCTGGGAAGCGCCCTACGCGGAAATCGCCCGCGACAACAGGCTCGCATGGCCCACGCTCGAACAGGTGACCCGGGCCGCCAAGGACTTCCTCGACCCTGTCCTGGGGAAGATCCCCATCGCGACCTGGACCCCGGAAAACTGGCGCTGGCACCCCTGAACCGGGATTGACGACCGTTAACGACGGGGTTAATCATTCACCCATTCGTTAACGACTCTCCCACCGGAGTGCCCACCATGAAACCGCTCCCCGAAGGCTGGCCTCGCATCTCTTCCAGCATCTTCTACGAGGACGCGTCCGCCGCCATCGACTGGCTGGAGCGCGTCTTCGGCTTCCAGACGCGCCTCAAGGTCGAAGGCGCGGACAACACCATCGTGCACTCGGAGCTCGTCTACGGAGACGGCGTCATCATGGTGGGCTCCACCCACAAGCGCTTCACCTACGCGAGCCCCAAGCCGCACGGGGGCATCAACACCCAGAACCTGATGGTCTACGTGGACGACGTGGACGCCCACTGCGCGCACGCCCGCGCCGCCGGGGCCACCATCCTCCAGGAGCCCGAGACGAAGAACTACGGCGACGACTGGGGCACCAACCGCTCCTACGGCGTCACCGACCCCGAAGGCCACCACTGGTGGTTCACCCAGCGCGTCGGCTCGCCGGTGTAATCCCAACCATGGCCACCCCGTCCGCGTTGGACCGCACCCTCTCCGCCCTCGCCGACCCCACGCGCCGGGGCGTCGTGGACCGCCTGCGCCAGCGGCCCCACCCCGCCGGGGAGCTGGCCGCCGCCTTCGACATGAGTCCTCCCGCCATGTCGCGCCACCTGCGCGTGCTGCGCCAGACGGGACTCGTGGAGGAGAACATCGACGCGGACGACGCCCGCGTGCGCGTCTACCGCCTGCGCCCGGAGCCCTTCGCCGCCCTGCGCGGCTGGCTCGACGAGGTGGAGTCCTTCTGGGAAGACCAACTGGGTGCCTTCAAGGCCCACGCGGAGCGCACCCGGGGCACGAAACCGCCCGGAGGTCGCAAGTCATGACGCTGTCCGCGGACCGTGCCCGCGTCACCACCTTCGTCGCCGTGTCACCTCTGGATGCCTTCGAGGTCTTCACCCAGGAGACCGACCTGTGGTGGGGCAAGGGACCGCGCCACCGGGCCCTTCACGCATCCAACGGCACCCTGCGCTTCGAGCCTCCCGGCCCCGGCGGCCGCCTGCTCGAAACGTCCGAGACGGAAGTGTTTGAGATTGGCCGCGTGCTCGTCTGGGAACCCGGAGCGCGGCTCGTCTTCCAATGGCGCGCGAGCAACTTCGCCCCCGACGAAACCACGGAGGTGGAGGTCCGCTTCGAGCCCTCTTTCGGAGGCACCCGCGTCGTGCTCGAACACCGGGGTTGGGATTCCATCCGCCCGGATCACCCCGTCCGCCATGGCCTGGATGGCCCGGCCACCGTCGGGATGATCGGCCGTTGGTGGGGGGACCTCGTCACGCGCTTCCGGCTTCACGCCGCGCGGCCCCTCCCCGCATAGACAGACACTCCCCGCGATTACTTGCAGGGCCCGCAGTCCGCCGCGCAACTGTCCGGCGTGTTGCTGGTGCCGCACTTCTCCGTGAGCTGGCAGACGTTGTCGCCGCACCGGTAGATGTCCTGGGGCTGCATGCGCGTGGTGATGGGCCGGTACGTCACGCCGTTGTACGTGCAGCGCGTGTAGTAGGTCCGCGTGGTGTCCAGCGTGCAGTAGTACCGGCACGCGCCCACGTGGGCCATGGGCGTGCACGCCGTCGTCTCGCTCCAGGACGACAGGCCGCAGGTGCGCACCGTGCTCTCGTCGTACTCCAGGTAGGCGCCGTCATTCGCCGCGAACGTGCCCTCCCCCGTGAAGAGGTTGCCGAAGAAGCACGCCTCGCGCTCGGCGTAGGTGTTCAGCTCATCCGTCGAATACGGCACCGTCCCACCCACCGAGTCACGCCCCAGCACGGAGATGTCCACGTGCACGCCGTACTTGTTCGCGTGCGCCGCCAGGCACGCGCTCACCACCTGCTGCTCCGCCACCGTCGCCGGCGCGCCCCCCGCCCACCCCGGCGC
>NZ_RAVZ01000455.1 GCF_003611635.1 Corallococcus terminator
CCCCTGGGGGACGGGGCACCGCGCCAGGACCGGCGACCGGTGCACCCGGGCCCGCGGCGGGTGCGACACCGGCGGGAGCACCTGGAGGACGGGGCGCGGCTCCGGGACCCGCCGTGGGGGCGGCGCCAGCGGGAGCACCCGGAGGACGGGGCGCGGCGCCAGGCCCGGAGGCAGGTGCGCCGGGACTGGCGACCGGTGCACCGGGGCCCGCGACGGGCACGCCAGGGCGCGCGGGCGTCCCGGACTGCGCGGCGGAGGGGGCTCCACCGGAGGGCGCACCCACCGACGGAATCGAGCCGGAGGGCCTCGCGGGGGTGGGCGCTCCAGCGGGGGCCACGCCTTGCGGCGGAACAGGGCCAGCGGGCGGAGGCGGGGTCGCCGTCTGCGTGCGCGTGGCCGCGAACGACACCGCGTTCAGCTCCTTGAGCAGGAAGGCGATGCGCAGCAGGTGCTCCGCGTCCTGGGGAACGTCCTGGAGGAGCTGCCCCAGCGAGCGCACCCCGTCGATGAACGCGAGCGCGCGCACCTCATGCGGCGTCAGGCGCAGCTCACTGGCCGCCACCCGTCCCCCGGACTTCATGATGGGCATCGGGAGGACGTAGCTGAGCCGGCGCTTGAGGTCCGCCGTCGGGATGCGGCGCACCTGGTCGCTGAGCACGGCCCAGCGGTTGCCCAGCGGCATCGCCTTCGCCGAAGGCAGGTCGCGCGCCTCGAAGGTGAAGGTGCCGGTCTCCGCGCGCAACGCCTTGCCCAGGATGCCCAGGCCTCGCTGCGCAAGCTGGGTGAAGGCCGTGGCCGGCTGGAGGATGCCCAGCCCGAAGAGAGCCCCGAGCAGGTCCCCTCCGAAGCGTTCCTTCGAGCCCTCCGCCTGCTGGAGCTGTTCGGCCGTCAGCAGCCGCGCCGCCAGCAGCGACGCGCCGAGCACGTCCTCCGCGTGCGACGAGTCCACGAACTCCGGGTTGCCCTTGCGGAAGTGGATCCACAGCGTGCGGTCCGCGAGGGTCAGCGTCAGCAGGCCCGTGTGTTCGCCCGCCGCGATGCGGCCGTAGAGCTGCACGGGCGAGGCCTGCTGGAGCTGGCCCTGGGGCGGCACCGTGGTGGTGCCGTCATCCTGCGGAGTCGGCGGCTGCGGAGGCGGCGCCACCGGACGGGCGGCCGGAGCTCCGACGACGGGGGCTCCCGGACGGGGAGGCGCGCCGGGGCCCGCGACCGCCGTGGCGATGGGGCGCCCGGAGGCATCCACGCCCGCGCGGACCGCCGGTGCTGGTCCCCGCATCGCGCCAGGTCCGGCCGTGGGACCGGGACCCGCGCGCGGCGCGCTGATGGCCCCGGGACCCGCCATGGGCGCGGCCACCGGACCCGCCACGGGCTGCTGGGAGACGGGACCGGGTGGGGGCGGGGCGACGGGCGCGGATTGCAAGAGCGACGCGGGCGCGCCGTCCCCCCACAGCTCCCGGGGGAAGACGTCACGCACCTCCGGGAAGCGCCACGGAAAGGCGAACTGGAGGCCGTCGTTGGAGACCTGGATCCTGCCCTGGATGGCGCCACTGTCGATGAGCAGCTCGATGGTGGGCCCCGTCAGCGGCCCCCACGTGGTGCCTCGATCGTTGCGAACCCAGTACTGCCGGACCTCACCCTCCGCCATGTGCCGTCCTGCTCCCAATCCCGCCAGTGCCGGGATGGCGCAATTTTACCGCCGCCTCCCCGAAGGTCCAAGCACTCGACCACCGGGGGGAGACCGGCGGGCGTCGAATCAAGGCGCGGCGCCGTCCATCGCGGCCAGGCCCACGCTGGCAAGACACGCCGCGTCCGCCTGCTGCTCGGCGGGCGGGTCGAAGCAGTACACCTCGCTGTCGAACACCTTGCACATGCCCGCCGGGGTGCCCGAGCACGCCACCTTGCCGTACGCCGTGGTGCAGTTGAAGCCGCACACCGGGCCCGTCTCGCCCAGCTTGCACTGGGGTGTGGGCAGGGTGCGGCCCCACGCGCAGAGCGCGGCGGGCGTCGGGTCGAAGCAGGTGATGCTGCCGTTCTGGGCCTTGCACACGCCCACGGGCGTCTTCGCGCAGCGCACGCCCTCGGAGGCGTTCACGCAGTTGAAGCCGCACGCCATCTGAAGTCCGTTGCTGACGCACTGCGCACGCGGCACCTGCTTGCCGTACACCGCGAACACGGCGGCGGGCGGGTCGAAGCACGTCACGTTGCCGCTCTGGGCCTTGCACACGCCGGCGGGCGTCCGGGCGCACTTCACCTTGCCGAAGTCGGTGACGCACGAATAGCCGCAGCCCACCACCCCGTCGATGGTCTTGCACTCCGACTCCGGCAGCGCGGCGCCGTACGCCTTCACCACGTAGGCGGGTGGGTCGAAACAGGACGCCTGCCCGTCGATGACCGTACAGCGCCCCTGGAGCGTCTGGGCGCACCGCACGCGCTGTCCATCCGACTTGCACGCGTAGCCACAGGACACATGGCCGTCGATGGAGCGGCACGTGGCGGTGGACGCGTCCGGAGGGGAGGGTGGCGCGGCCAGCGTCAGTGCCAGCACGGTCATCAAGGTCGCGAGCATGACCGCATTGACCCCCAAGCTTCGGCGTGACGCAAGCAACCGGCCAGGACGGCCTGTCGCGAGGGTGATAAGCGGGCGCCACCCGCTGGGAGGCGGGCCTCACGTGGACCTGGATGTCGGCGCGTTGAAGCTCCTGCTGCTCTGTCTGGCCGCGTTGAGCGCGGGCTTCGTGGACGCCATCGCGGGAGGCGGCGGGCTCATCACGCTGCCGGCGCTGCTGACGGCGGGCTTTCCCGCGCACCTCGCGCTGGGCACCAACAAGGGGCAGTCCGTGTTCGGTTCGGGCGCGGCGCTGGTGCGCTTCGCTCGCGCGGGGCTCGTGGACAAGCAGCTCGCGAAGGTGGCGTTTCCCTTTGGCCTGATGGGTGCGTTCGGCGGCGCGGCGCTGGTGCTGCTCCTGCGTCCGGAGGTGCTCAAGCCGCTGGTGCTGGTGCTGCTCATCGCGGTGGCGGTGTTCCTGGCCTTCCGCCGCACGCCGCCAAAGCGCGAGGGTGTCGAGCCCTCACCCCGGCCGCGCGCGCAGGCCATTGGCGCGCTCATCGCGCTGGTCATCGGGACCTACGACGGCTTCTTCGGTCCGGGCACCGGCACGTTCCTCATCGTGGCCTTCTCGTCGCTGCTGGGCCACGGGCTGGCGAGGGCGTCCGCGGACGCGAAGGTGGTGAACTTCGCCTCCAACCTGGCGTCGATGGCGCTCTTCGCGCTCAAGGGCGTGGTGCTGTGGAAGGTGGCGCTGCCCATGGCCGCCGCCCAGTTCACCGGCGCGTGGTTGGGCGCGCACGTGGCGGTGAAGGGCGGCGACAAGCTGGTGCGCATCGTCGTGCTGGGCGTGGTGGCCGCGCTGGTGCTCAAGCTGGGGCACGACGTGTGGGGCAACTGGACGGCGGCCTGAGGGCCGCTTCCAGGCACGACCTTCAGCCGATGTGCACGAGCAGCGCGTGGCCGCGCTTCGCCACCGCGGCGGTGAACTTCCGCAGCTCCACGAAGTAGGAGACGAGCTCCTCCAGCGGATCCACGTCCTCCGCCGGCTCCTCTTCCTCCCAGGTGCCGGGGTAGATGTCCTCCGCCTGGAGCCGCGCCGGGTCGAAGCGCTGGCGCAGCGTGTCCTCGGACACCGTCTTCAGCGCCTCCGCCAGGGCCTTCACGCTGGCCGCGTCGAACACGCGCGCGGTGCCTTCGTCGGACGGGATGTCGCCCACGTCCTCGCCGCCGCGCACCAGGAAGTCCAGCGGCGGGGTGCCTTCCCAGGCGGTGCCGGTGAGCAGGAACTGGAGGCCGTGCCACGCCTCGCCGATGTCCAGCTCCAGGAACGCCGCGCCCTTCGCGTCGCCGAAGTCCTCCTCATCCTCCAGGAAGGACTCCAGCCGGGTGGGGGCCTTGCGCAGGGCCTGGAGCTGCGTCTCGGTGGCGCTGCGCAGCGTGCAGAGCATGTCCATGGGGCTTGAACCTCGGGGGCTGCGCGAAGCGAAGGGAAACGGGTGGGCTACTCCACCACGACGAGCTTCGCGTTGTTCTCCACGGCGGTGCCTTCCCTGGCGAACACCTCCGTCACCTTGCCGGCCTTGGGGCTCTTGAGCTCGTTCTCCATCTTCATGGCCTCCACGACCACGAGCCCCTGGCCTTCGGTGACTTCATCACCGACCTTGACCAGCACCTTCACGACCTTGCCGGGCATGGGCGCCAGGATGGTCTGCTTGCCTTCGACGGAGAAGCTGCCGGCGGCAGCGCGCATCCGCAGCTTGCGCTCGTCCGCCACGTCCACGCGGTTCACCTGCCCGCGCACCAGGGTGCCAATCTCGTCGCCGTTCTCCTCGAACTCGACGTTGTACGACTGGCCGTCCACCAGCAGCGACAGCGTGCCGTGCTCCACGGACAGCGCGTCCACCTGGAACGTCTTGCCGTTCAACGTAAGCTGGTAGCGGTCCTGGCCCAGGGACTCCAGGTCCACCGCCACCGCTTCCTTCTGGCCCTGCTGCTTCGTGAAGTAACGCATGGGGAAAAGGTCCTTCCGAAAGGCTTGCGCAAGGAAGACGGCTTCAGCGGCGGCGGCTCTTCAACGCCAGACGCCACGGGCTGATGCGGCCGTTGCCACCGCCCGCGCCCGCGGGCAGCGTCTTCGCGCGCTTCTGGTCGCGCTGGAAGGCGTGGAGCGTGCTGGCGAGCAATGCCACCTCGCTCAAGCCGGTGTCCTCGCTGCCCAGCAGCGCCGTGTGCTCGCGCGTGAGGAAGCTGGTGTCGTAGTCGCCGCCCACGAACTCCGGATGCGACAGGATGCCGTGCAGGTAGCGGATGTTGGTGGTGATGCCCTTCACCACGTACTCGGACAGCGCGCGCTTCGCCCGGGCGATGGCCACTTCCCGCGTGGGTCCCCACACGGACAGCTTGGAGATCATCGGGTCGTAGAAGTTGGGCACCGTGAAGCCCGCGAACACGCCCGAGTCATCCCGCACGTTCGGTCCGCCCGGCACGCGCAGGGAGGTGATCTTGCCGGGGCTGGGCATGAAGTTGCGCGCGGGGTCCTCCGCGTACACGCGCACTTCAATCGCGTGGCCGCGCGGCTCCGGTGCTTCGAACAGGGGCAGCTTCTCCCCTTCCGCGGCGCGGATCTGCATGGCGACCAGGTCCAGGCCCGTCACCCACTCCGTCACCGGGTGCTCCACCTGGAGGCGGGTGTTCATCTCCAGGAAGTAGAAGTTGCGGTGCACGTCGACGAGGAACTCCACCGTCCCGGCGCCCACGTAGTTGACGGCCTTGGCCGCCTTCACCGCGACCTCGCCCATCTTCGCGCGCAATTCCGGCGTGAGGATGGGGCTGGGCGTCTCCTCCACCACCTTCTGGTGACGGCGCTGCGCGGAGCACTCGCGCTCGTTCAGGTGGATGGTGTTGCCGTACTGGTCGGCGAAGACCTGGATCTCCACGTGGTGGGGCTTCTCCAGGTACTTCTCGATGTAGACCGAGTCGTTGCCGAACGAGCTCATCGCCTCGCTCTTGGCGGAGCGCCACGCCGAGTCGAAGTCGTGCAGGCCCTCCACCCGGCGCATGCCCTTGCCACCGCCGCCACCGGCGGCCTTGAGCATGATGGGGAAGCCGATCTTCTGCGCGTACTCGCGCGCTTCCTCGGGCGTCTGGATGGGTTCGGTGGAGCCCGGGACGACGGGCACGCCGGCCTTGATCATGTTGGCGCGCGCGGGTCTTCTCACCCATGGCGTCCATGGCGGCGGCGGGCGGCCCGATGAAGGTGATGCCGGCCTTCTCACAGGCGCGCACGAAGGTCGCGTTCTCGGAGAGGAAGCCGTAGCCGGGGTGGATGGCGTCCGCGCCGGACAGCTTCGCGACCTCCAGGATCTTCTCCTGGACCAGATAGCTTTCACGCGAGGGCGGGGGACCGACGAGGAAGGCCTGGTCGGCGGTGCGCACATGGAGCGCGGAGCGATCTGCCTCGGAGTACACGGCCACCGTGGCGATGCCGAGTTCCTTGCAGGTGCGCATTACCCGGATGGCGATCTCGCCGCGGTTGGCGACGAGCACTTTGCGGATTTTGGGCATGTGCGCCCCTGTACCATGGGGCGCCCCTGTTTGCCCGCCCCTACTTGCGCAGGTTCAGGTACTGGTCCATCAGTTGCTTCGCCTGGGCGAGCTTCGCTTCCACGAAGCGGTCGTCCTCGTCCGGCTCCGGAGGCTGGGGCGCTGTCTCTTAT
>NZ_RAVZ01000456.1 GCF_003611635.1 Corallococcus terminator
GCCTCCTGGCGAGGGCAAGACGACGATGTCGGTGGCGCTCGCCATGGGCCTGCGCCAGCGGGGACGCAAGGCGGTGGCGGCCCTGCGCGAGCCGTCCCTGGGGCCCGTCTTCGGCGTGAAGGGCGGCTTGCTGCATGCCACGGGGCCGAGCACGAGCACGGCGGAGAGCAGCAGGGAGCGGACGTTCATGACGACTCCGTTCAAGAGGGCGGCAGTGTCCTTCGCCGCCGGGCCGCATTCCAGGACATCGATACGGTGACGGGGCCCTGAAGGCCCTGCCTACCGCCTTTCAACGTCCGGGAGACGCGGTCAGGTCCACTCTGCCCGGCCGGGCGCCCGCCGACCAGGGTGGCGCGGGTATTCCCGGTGTATCCCACCTGGACATCCGGGCAGTCGCCGGGGCCCGGACACCGGGGCTTCCAAGACGGTGGAAGCCCTATGGCGTTCGTTGTACACCCGCCCCGCGCAATCGGCCTTCCGGGCCGTGACCTGTAAGGACGCCCACGATGGAATTCCGCATCGCCTCCGACGAGCTGAAGAAGGCCCTCTATCGCGCCCAGGGCATCGTGGAGCGCAAGACGACGATGCCCATCCTCGCCAACGTGCTGCTCACGGCGAACAAGGGCAGCGTCACCGTCACGGCCTTCGACCTGGACATCGGCGTGGTGTCGGAGCACTCGGCGGACGTGTCCAAGCCGGGCGCCGTCACGCTGAGCGCGAAGTACGTCTTCGACATCGTGCAGAACCTCCCGGACGCGGAGGTGACGCTCAAGAAGCTGGCCAACAACTACGTCGACATCAGCTCCGGCTCCGCGCACTTCAAGATCGTCGGCATGGCGGCCGAGGAGTACCCGAAGCTGCCCAAGGAGGAGAACGCGCCGCTGGTGCAGATCTCCGGCAACGTCCTCCTGGAGATGATCAAGAAGACCCAGTTCGCCATCTCCAGCGACGAGACGCGCTACATCCTCAACGGCGTCTTCTTCGAGCCCCAGGCGAGCGGCAAGGTGCGCATGGTGGCCACCGACGGTCACCGCCTGTCGCTCATCGAGCGCGAGATGAAGGGCGACTTCAAGCTCAAGAGCGGCGTCATCATCCCGCGCAAGGGCCTGATGGAGCTCAAGCGCCTGCTGGATGAGGCGCCGGACGCCGAGTGCCACCTGGGCTTCGCGGAGAACTCGGCGCTGTTCAAGAAGCCGGGCCTCACCATGGTGATGCGCCTCATCGACGGGCAGTTCCCGGAGTACCAGCGCGTCATCCCGAAGGAGGGCGAGAAGGTCGTCCTCGTGCCGAAGACGCGCCTCTTGGAAGGCCTCAAGCGCATCGCGCTGTTGTCGGCGGACAAGAGCAACGCGATCCGCATCGGGCTGGAGAAGGGCAAGCTGCTCATCACCGCCAGCAACCCGGACCTGGGCGAGGCGCGCGACGCGCTGGACGTGGACTACCAGGGCAACGACATCACCATCGGCTTCAACGCGCGCTACCTGATGGACGTGCTGGGCGTCACCGACACGGACGAGGTCAGCTTCGAGCTGGGCGACGAGCACAGCCCAGGCGTGCTGCACGGTCCCGGCGACCGCAGCTTCACGGCCGTGGTCATGCCCATGCGCGTTTGAGCAGGGCCGGCGTCCACCTTCCCACGTCGCCTCCACCGCACCGTTCCACGTCCGACGCTCCGCGCCATGGAACGGCCTGCGCCCGGCGTGGGGTCTCCTTATGATGGGGGCGTGGCGACCCGTCCGGATGACCTGAGAGCGCGGCTGGAGGACCGAGCGGACCTCCTGGAGGCCACGCGCCTCCGCTACCGTGCGCTGAAGGGCATCCTGGAGTCCTTCTTCTGGAAGGACCGGCTGCGCAACCACTTCGAGCTGCTGCGGGAGGTGGCCGCGGTGCAGCCGGAGGTGGACGCGGCGCTCCAGGCGGTGAAGCGGCGCTCGGAGGCGGAAGGCTGGCCGCGCGACACGGGGCCCGTGAAGTTGATGCTGGACGTGTTCCGCCTGCGCGAAGCGGTGGACCGCGCGGCCCGGCGCAGGTTGTCGGCGAAGGACGGCGGGCCTGACACGCTGGGTGAAGCGCTGCTGCTCCTGGAGAACGAGGTGCTGGACGCGGGCCCGCTGCTCGGGGGCCGCGTGTGGGCCCAGGCGGTGGAGCTGCTGCCGCGAAACCTTCCAGAGCTGCGGGCCGCGTGCGCCGCGGGCGAGGTGTTCGAGCGGGTCTTCAAGCGTCCCGTGTCGGAGGGCGCGCAGTCGTTTACCGAGGATGAAGCGCGCGAACTGGCCCGGGCGCTGCCGCTGGGCGCCGCCTCGCTGGTGGCGCTGTGGGAGCGGCTGGAGCGCTACGACACGCGGGGCGGCATCCGGGACTTCCTCCAGCGAAGGATGCGCCGAGCCCCCATGCGGGTGCCGCGCAGCGGACCGGAGCTGCTGTTGCACGCGGCCTTCTGGCACGACGTGGCGAGGGTGCGGGTGCGCGCGGTGCTGGAGGCGGAGCTGACGCCGGTGGTGCCGCGCGAGTCGGAGCTGCCCGGGCTGCTGTCGTGGCGAGCGGAGCGCACCGCGAGGCCGGAGCTGCGGCTGGAGTCCGGGGACGCCTTCTCGGAAGGGCGCGCGGGAGTCCTGGAGGCGGCGGCGGCGCTGGCGGATCTGTCGCGAGCGCGTCCGTCGGGAGCGTGGAGCGAGGAGACGGCGTGGGCGCGGCTGGAGCGGGCGGCGCACCGGGCTCGGAGTGAGGAGGGGCCGGAGGTGGAGGCCCTGCGGGACGCGCTGCGCCTCTTCGTGCTGCTGCGGGGCCGGACGAGTACGCCCGCGCGGTTGTTCTCACCCGAGCGCGCGACGCCGGCCGCGTTGGGCGTGGGGACGGCGGGAGACCTGCTCGCGTTGGTGCAGGCGGCCAGACACGCGGCCTTGCGACAGGGCTGAAAAGACAGACGTTGGCCCCGGGTGATAGCTTGGGCGCGCCCATGACCCAGCCTGTTTCTCCGCCGGCCTCCACCGATGCGCCTTTGCAGTTCGACCGTGCCGAGTTCACCGAGCCGCCTCCCGCGCCCCGGTGCACCGCCTGTCAGCGTGCCATCACCCGCACCTACTTCGAGGTGAACAGCCACCTGCTGTGCCCGGAGTGCCGGGACACGGTGGCGGCGTCGATGGTGGGAGGCTCGAAGTCGAAGCGCTTCCTGACGGCGACGGTGTTTGGCATTGGTGCCGGCATCGCCGGGGCGGCGGTGTATTACGGCGTGAGCCTGACGGGCTACAACATCGGCCTCATCGCGGTGCTGGTGGGGTGGATGGTGGGCACCGCCGTGTTCAAGGGCTCCGCGGGGCGCGGTGGCGCTGGCTACCAGGTGCTCGCGATCCTGCTGACGTACCTGTCGGTGGCGGGCTCGCTCGCGCCGGATATCTACAAGGAACTCACCACGCAAAGCGTGGAGGCGGCGACTGGCGAGGCCCCCTCGGACGAGGAGGCGCTGTCTTCGTCGGGCAACGTCATCGTCGCGGGATTCATCACCGTGGCGGCGCCCGTGCTCGTGGGCATCAACAGCCCCCTGTCCGGGCTCATCTACGGGTTCGCGCTGTACGAGGCCTGGCGCCGCAACAAGCGCGCCGAGCTGAACATCGCCGGCCCGTTCCGGCTGGCCGAAGCCGCCCCGGCATCTGAGGAAGCGGCGCCCGAGCGGCAGGAGCAGTCCGTTGGCTGAAGCGCTCGCAATCCCTGTCACGCAGCGCTGCGAGGGGTGTGGTTCGGAGCTCGCACCCCGGCTGCTCACGTGTCCGTCGTGCCGGAAGCTGGTGCATGGGCAGACGTTGAAGCAGCTCGCGGCGGACGCGCAGGCCGCGGCGGACCGGGGTGCGCCGACGGAGGCGCTGTCGCTGTGGCGTCAGGCGTTGGACCTGTTGCCGCAAGGAACGGCGCAGCACGCGCAGGTGCTGGCGCGGGTGGAGGGCTTGAGCCAGCAGGTGGATGCGCTGGGCCTGAAGGTGCCCCTGGCGGAAGCGGGGCGACGTCGTTCAGGGATGCCCAAGGTGCTCGCCAGCATGGGCGCGCTGGGGCTGCTGCTGTGGAAGTTCAAGTTCGTGCTGGTGCTGTTCTTGGGCAAGGGGAAGTTGCTGCTGCTCGGGCTGACGAAGGCGAGCACGGTGTTCTCCATGGCGCTGGCGGCGGGTGTGTATTGGACGGCGTGGGGCTGGCCGTTCGCGCTGGGGCTGGTGGCGTGCATCTACGTGCATGAGATGGGGCACGTGGCGGCGCTGCGGAACTTCGGCATGCAGGCGAGCGCGCCCATGTTCATCCCGGGGTTGGGCGCGTTCGTGCGCCTGAAGCAGTCGCCGGTGGATGGGCGTGAGGACGCGCGCGTGGGATTGGCGGGGCCCATCTGGGGCAGCGCGGCGGCGGTGGCGGCGATGGTCGCGGCGCTCGTCACGGGATGGAAGGGATTGGGCGCCATCGCGCACGCGGCGGCGTGGCTCAATCTGTTCAACCTGTTGCCGGTGTGGCAGTTGGACGGTGGGCGCGGGTTCCGGGCGCTGGCGCGCAAGCAGCGGTGGATGGCGGTGGCGGTGCTGGGCGCCACGTGGTTCCTCACCGGGGAGAGCCTGCTGTTGCTCATCGGCGCGGCGGCGGCGTACCGGGCCTTTGCTTCGCCCGCACCGGAGGAGGGCGATACGCGCACGCTGGTGGAGTACAGCGTGCTGGTGGCGGGGCTGGGAGCCCTGGGCCACGCCGCGAAGCTGTGGACGGGGGCGGCGCTGTAACCCAGTCACTCGAAGCCAGTGGGCGACAGCATGAAACTCAGCGCTGAATCCAGACTCCGACGGCTCCTCATTGTCTTCGCCCAGACTGGCGGAGAGGGACCGCGGACACGCGCGTTCGACAATCTTCCCGTGGATTCACGGGCGCACCTGCTGGAGCGCGCGGCGTTGAACGCGGACGAACTGCCCGTCATCGCGCACTTCGGAGGTCCTGCTCACTGGATGCTCATCACCACGGACCGCATCGTGATGGGACGGGAGTCAGGGCTTCAGTCCATGCCCTGGTCCGACCTGGAGAACGCCACGACGGACACTGCGCATGTCCATGCCGCGTTCTCATCCGGAGTCGGCGGCAAGCTGTCCCTGAGTCGGCTCCGGCTCCAGCGCCGCGACGCCGAGGACATCGAGTTCGAGGTCGAAGCTGGACCCGCGTTCTTCGGACTCTGGAACGTCTTGAAGACGATCGCATCCCTCCGGAAGGAGTGAGCCAGCAGCCCGCCTTACGGCATTGGCCGCCCGCCGCATCTTCAGGGGACTCACGGACGAAGATTTCCTGGGAGCATGCTTCTTCGTGGTGAGGATGGGCAACGATGAAGTGCTCTACCTCTTCATGCGCACGGAGTTCGTGTATCGGATGGGGCAGGACACGCCGTAGGGCGTGTGGCGAATCAGCCGTCAGGTCAGACCGCTCTGTTGGTCCTTGTCTTCCGTAGCTGTGTGAAGGCTGTCACGGGAGACAGGGACGTCCATGTGGGGATGCTGGGTCGCGGTGTCATGGTTGTTGGCATGGCCTGGAATGGTTTGGGCGGCGAAGGCAGAGACTCCGCTGGATTCAGGGGATGACTGGCATTACCTGACGCGGCTCGAAGGGACGACGCTGGCCCTGCATCGAAATGGCGCCGCGGAGCACGAAGGCTTCGCGCAAGTGGTTCCCACCGTGGTGGTGGACGGTGGGGCGGAGTTTGGCGTCAACCTGGGCGCTCCCGTGCGGTTGCGACTGTGGGGAGGCGGGAATGACGCGGGACTCATCCGGAAGGAGGATTGGGACAGTCTTTCGGACTGGGGACAGGTAGTGCGCGCCTTCAAGTGGGGGTCGGACGAGGCCCCATGGGGTGTGTGGGTGGGGGCCCTGGACAGCTACAGCCTTCTGTCCGCGCACCTGGTGCGGCGCTACTCCAACCGGAGCAATCCGGATTACCACCCGGCTGGTGGCTTCCTCACGGGAACGCTTGGACCGCTCTACGTGGAAGCCTTCGCCTCGGATGTCCTTGGCGCACGCTTGCTGGGTGCGGAGGCAGAGGTAGACCTGGAACACGTCCTCTTCGGCCAGCCGAGGCAAACCGGACGTTACACGCTCGCGGTGTCCGCTGTTCACGACGGAGGCAAGGGGGAGGGGACTTCGCCCGACGTCACGTTGGCCCACCTGGACGGGACGGCAGTGGTGTTGGTGCGTCCGGGCTTTGAACTGCACCTGTTCGCCGGTTGGGGTGGACGTCCAGGGGTGGGC
>NZ_RAVZ01000457.1:2500-5000 GCF_003611635.1 Corallococcus terminator
GCTCAGCTGGGAGAGCGCCAGCTTTGCAAGCTGGATGTCGTCGGTTCGAACCCGATCAGCTCCACAAGTTTACCTGCGGCAGTGAAGCAGGGACGTTCTTTGACAAGTGCATACGAAGGGTAAGTTGCAATTTCTGCTGAGTGAAGTTCTCAACAGAAGTGCCGACTTCATGAAGTAGCCACCAGGCGCCGCGAGGCGGGTTGGGGGTGAAAATGAAGTCTCCCACTTTAAGAAGAAGCAGTGAGAATCAAGCAATAAAGAGTCTTCCGGGTCTGCTGCGAAGAGCAGGGGCCTGGGCCTTGGCCTCGAGTTTCGACAATCCCGCCGGGAGGCGGGCGTGACGACAAGAGATCAGGGCAAGTAAGCTACTAAGGGCGTGCGGTGGATGCCTAGGTGCCAAGAGGCGATGAAGGACGTGGGTGGCTGCGAAAAGCTTCGGGGAGTTGCCAACCAAGCGTTGATCCGGAGATGTCCGAATGGGGAAACCCAGCGCGGCGAATAGCTGCGTTACTTCAGTCTGAATCCATAGGGCTGAAGAGCGAACCAGGGGAAGTGAAACATCTCAGTACCCTGAGGAAGAGAAAACAACGAGTGATTCCCAAAGTAGTGGCGAGCGAAATGGGAAGAGGCCAAACCAACGTCATGCAAATGGCGGTGGGGTAGCGGGTCCGCGGTAGGACTTTGACAGGCTAGTGGAAGCGTCCTGGAAAGACGCACCAAAGAGCGTGATAGTCGCGTACACGAAAGCCAGTTGGAGCTGAGCGGGTTACCCAAGTAAGACGGGACACGTGCAATCCTGTCTGAATCTGCCGGGACCATCCGGTAAGCCTAAATACTCCTTGGCGACCGATAGTGAACAAGTACCGCGAGGGAAAGGTGAAAAGAACCCCGGTGAGGGGAGTCAAAAGAACCTGAAACCGCATGTCTACAAGCAGTTCGAGCACTACGGCGCAAGCCAGTGCGAGAGCGTACCTTTTGCATCATGATTCGGCGACTTAATATACGTAGCGAGGCTAAGCCGATAGGTGGAGCCGGAGCGAAAGCGAGTCCGAACAGGGCGTCGAGTTGCGTGTATTATAACCCGAAGCGGGGTGATCTACACATGGCCAGGTTGAAGTGCGGGTAACACCGCATGGAGGACCGAACTCATGAAAGTTGAAAATTTCTGGGATGAGCTGTGTGTAGGGGTGAAAGGCCAATCAAACTCCGTGATAGCTGGTTCTCCCCGAAAGATATTTAGGTATCGGCTCGGGCAATTCAATGCCGGAGGTAGAGCACTGGAACGGCTAGGGGTCTCACCAGATTACCAAACCGTACCAAACTCCGAATGCCGGCAATTGTTATCCCGGGACGCAGTCAGTGGGTGATAACGTCCATTGGCAAGAGGGGAATAACCCAGACCGACAGCTAAGGCCCCCAAATCTAGTCTAAGTGAACACTAGAAAGGATGTGGCAGGTCATTGACAACCAGGAGGTTGGCTTAGAAGCAGCCATCCTTTAAAGAAAGCGTAATAGCTCACTGGTCAAGACAGGCCGCGCCGAAAATGTAACGGGGCTCAAGACTAGTGCCGAAGCTTCGGGTCATGCACGTCAAGCGTGTGTGGCGGTAGGGGAGCGTCCCAGTTGCAGCGAAGGTAGACCGAAAGGGCTGCTGGAGCGACTGGGAGTGCTGATGCCGAAATGAGTAGCGATAAAGGGGGTGAGAAACCCCCTCGCCGTAAACCCAAGGTTTCCTGGGTCAAGTTAATCTTCCCAGGGTTAGCCGGGTCCTAAGCCGAGGCCGAAAGGCGTAGGTGATGGCAAGCAGGTTAATATTCCTGCGCCATCTTGCAGACGTTGAACTGAGGGAGGACGGAGAAAGCTAGGCGAGCTGACCGGTGGTTGTGTCAGTCTAAAGACGTAGGGGTGTCGCGTACGAATAAAGGCGCGGCAGCTATCCCCGAGATCCCATGGCGCCCCGCAAGGGGTAAGTCGCTGATGCTCTGCTTCCAAGAAAAGTCCCGCAGGGAGTCTGCAGGGTGTCCGTACCGCAAACCGACACAGGTGGGTGAGGAGAAAATCCTAAGGCGCTTGAGAGAACTCTCCTCCAAGGAACTAGGCAAATTTCCACCGTAACTTCGGAAGAAGGTGGGCCTCTGGTAGGTGTAGGCGTACAGCCGAAGCCGAGAGAGGTTGCAGAGAAATGGCGGTAGCGACTGTTTACCAAAAACACAGGACTCTGCGAAGGCGACAAGCCGACGTATAGGGTCTGACTCCTGCCCGGTGCTGGAAGGTTAAGGGGATTCGTCAGCCGCAAGGCGAAGCGATGATCCGAAGCCCCAGTAAACGGCGGCCGTAACTATAACGGTCCTAAGGTAGCGAAATTCCTTGTCGGGTAAGTTCCGACCTGCACGAATGGAGTAACGACTTCCGCACTGTCTCGGAGAGGGACTCAGCGAAATTGAAATAGCTGTGCCGATGCAGTTTACCCGCAGCAAGACGGAAAGACCCCGTGAACCTT
>NZ_RAVZ01000458.1 GCF_003611635.1 Corallococcus terminator
ACGACACGATGGTGGTGACGACGTGCGCGCGCCCGTGCTTCGTCCCCTGCGTAAGCACGTAGTGGCCCAGGAGCACGCCCACCTCGTTGCCGGTGAGCAGGCGCAGCTTCCCGGACGCGTCGCGCGCACATCGGCTGCGGGACGACGCTGGCGGAGCAGCGGGTGTTGGTGGTGGAGCCGGAGTCGCTTGTCCCGCGAGCCCCCGGGCAGGTGGGTGAAATCTGGGTGTCGGGCGCGAGCGTGGCCCAGGGGTACTGGCGCAAGCCGGAGCTGAGCGAGGCCACCTTCCATGCGCGTCCTGCTGGCGCGGTGGACGGGCCGGAGTACCTGCGCACGGGGGATTTGGGCGTGCTGTGCGAGGACGGGCAGTTGCTCGTCACGGGGCGGCGCAAGGACCTCATCATCCTGCGCGGGCGCAACCTGTACCCGCAGGACGTGGAGGGAGTCATTGAGCGCGCGGACACGCGCGTGCGAGCGGGAAGCGTGGCGGCGTTCTCCGTGGAGACGACGGGGGGCGAGGCACTGGCGGTGGTGGCGGAAGTGGGCCGGGATTTGGCCGACGCGGACGCGACGGTGCTGGCGGCGGTGGCGAACGGGCTGCGGCAGGCGCTGGCGCGGGAGCTGGAGGTGCAGACGCACACGGTGGCGCTGCTGGCTCCGGGGGCGGTGCCCAAGACGTCGAGCGGGAAGATTCAGCGCTTCGCGTGCCGGGCCGCGCTCGTGTCTGGGGAGCTGTCCGTGCTGTGGCGCAGCGAAGCGCCGGGTGCGGAGCCGTTGGTGCGGGCTCCGGTGGTTCCTGGGTCCGAGACTCCGCCGATGGATGCGCCCGGTGCGAAGCCGGGTGGCTCGGCGGCGCAGGACGGCGCGGCAGCGGTCTCGGCTGCCGCGACGGTGAGCCCGTCCGGAGGGACGGTCGCGCAGCCTTCTGCGACGACGGAGTCCGCTCAGGTGGCCCCGGTCTCAGCCTCTCCTGTCCGCTCCGTGGAGGAATTGGAGGGCATCCTTCGCGAGGAGCTGACCGCCGTGCTTGGTGCGGAGGCGGGCCTTCAGGGCTCGGACGTTCCGCTCACGCAGTTGGGCATGGACTCGCTCGCGGCGGCGGACCTTCAGGCTCGCATCGAGAAGCGGCTGGGCATGCGCGTCTCCGCAGCCACCCTGCTCCAGGACGTGACGCTCCAGGCGCTCGCGGCTTCGCTGGCCCAGGGCCGCACCGCGACGGGACTGGCGGCGCTTCCTCCCGTGCAGCGGCGCTCGGCTCCTTCGGGGATGGCGCCAGCCTCGTTCTCCCAGCAGCGGCTGTGGTTCCTCCAGCAGCTCGCACCGGAGTCCACGGCCTACCACGTGCCCGTGTCACTCTCGCTCCGGGGCCCCCTGGTCCCGGAGGCGCTATCTCGCTCGCTGACCGAATTGGTCCGTCGCCACGAAGCGCTGCGCACGACCTTCGTCGCTCGGGATGGCGTGCTGTTCCAGCAGGTCCATGCGCCCTCGCCCGTGTCGCTGACGGTGGAGGATGTCGACAGCGGGAACGGCGCTTCACGGGAGGCGCTGCTGGATGCGTGGGCGGTGCGCGACGCCCAGGACCCGATGGACATGTTCACCGGGCCGCTGCTGCGCTTCGTGCTGCTGCGCTTCGCTCCCGATGAGCATGTGCTGCTCGTCTTCGTGCACCACTTGATTGCCGACGGCTGGTCCGTGGCGGTGCTCTCGCGTGAGCTGGCCGCGCTTTACGGGGCTTTCACCACGCAGCGCCCCTCGCCCCTGCCCGAGCCCGCGCTCCAGTACGGCGACTTCGCGGCGTGGCAGCAGGCGCACCTGACGGCCCAGGCCCTGGCCTCGGAACTCACGTGGTGGAAGCAGACGCTCTCCGGCGCACCGTCCCTGCTGTCTCTGGCCACCGACAAGCTTCGTCCCCAGCGACTGTCCTCCCACGGCGCCCGCCGGCTGCGCGTGCTGCCCGCGCCGCTGATGGCGAAGCTGAACGCACTGGGCCGCCGTGAAGGCGCCACGCCCTTCATGATGCTGGTGGCTGCACTGGGCACCGTGCTGCACCGCTGGAGTGGCCAGACGGACTTCATCCTCGGCTCCGCGACGTCCGGGCGCGATGTGCCGGGCACGCGCTCCCTCGTCGGGGACTGCACCAACTTCCTCCCGCTGCGCCTGCGCCTTCCTTCCGACACCACCGTGACGGGTCTCCTCGCCAGTGTGAAGCAGACGACGCTGGAGGCGCTGGCCCATGGGTACGTGCCGTATGACCATGTGCTCGCCGTCGCACAGCCGGGCTCGCAGCGGCGCGAGCTGTACAACGTCGCTTTCGTCCTGGACGACTACGCCATTCCGCGGGCCCAGCCCGTGGGTGGTGGCCTGACGCTGGACGTGGGGCTGCTGGACAACCGCACCACCGAACTCGACATGACTTTCGAGGCCGTCCCCGGCCCCGACGGACTGCTCATCGGCTGCAAGTACGCCACGGACCTCTTCGAGCCGGAGACCCTCGACCGGCTCCTTTCCCACCTGGAAGTCGTCGTCGGCGGCATGGTGGCCGCGCCGGAGACGAAGCTCTCCGAGCTGCCCGTGATGACGGAGGCCGAGCGCCACCAGGTCCTCCACGGATGGAACCCACCCGTCGAGGCGTTCGCCACGGGCACGCTGGTGGAGCGCTTCGAAGCGCAGGTGGAGCGCACCCCGGACGCCATCGCCGTCACCTTCGAGCTGCGCCAGTTGACGTACCGCGAGCTGGACGCCCGCGCGAACCAACTGGCCCACGTCCTCCAGGCGCGCGGCGTGGGACCGGAAGTGCTCGTGGGCGTGTGCCTGGAGCGTGGCGTGGAGCTGGTGGTGACACTGCTCGGCATCCTCAAGGCCGGAGGTGCGTACCTGCCCCTGGACTCCGCGCACCCGCGCGAGCACCTGGCGTTCCTGCTGGAGGATGCGCGCTCACCGCTCGTCCTCACCCAGGCGTCGCTGGAGGACCGCGTCCCTTCGGTGGATGGCACCACCGTGCTCACCTTCGAGGCCGCGGTGGCCTCCGGCGCTTCGTCCGAACGGCCGTCACACCGGAGCGCGCCAAGCGACCTCGCGTACGTCATCTACACGTCGGGCTCCACCGGACGTCCCAAGGGCGTGATGGTGCAGCACGACCACGTCACGCGGTTGTTCAGCGCGACGGACGCGAAGTTCCACTTCGGGCCTGCGGACGTGTGGACGCTGTTCCACTCGTACGCGTTCGACTTCTCCGTCTGGGAGTTGTGGGGCGCGCTGCTGTACGGCGGCCGGCTGGTTGTGGTGCCGTACTTCGTCAGCCGCTCGCCGCAGGCCTTCCTGCGCCTGCTGGCCGACGAAGGTGTCACCGTCCTCAACCAGACGCCCACCGCCTTCCGTCAGCTCCTCCATGCCGAGCAGCAGGGCGAAGCTCCGGCCCTGGCGCTGCGCTACGTCATCTTCGGCGGTGAGGCGCTGGACCTCGCGTCGCTGCGCCCCTGGTTCGAGCGTCACGGCGACGCCCGGCCCCAGCTCGTGAACATGTACGGCATCACCGAGACCACGGTGCATGTCACGTGGCGGCCAGTCGGGCTCGCGGACCTGGAGCGTCCGGGCTCCAGCGTCATCGGCCAGCCCATTGCCGACCTCCAGTTGTACCTGCTGGACGCGGCGGGACAGCCGGTGCCCCTCGGGGTGCCGGGAGAAATCCACGTGGGCGGCGCGGGCGTAGCCCGGGGCTACCTGCGCCGGCCGGAGCTCACGGCCGCACGCTTCGTGGACGACCGCTTCGGCCCCGTGCCGGGGCGCAAGCTCTACCGCGCGGGAGACCTGGCGCGGCGGCTGCCCTCTGGCGAACTGGAGTACCTGGGCCGCATCGACCACCAGGTGAAACTCCGGGGCTTCCGCATCGAGCTGGGTGAAATCGAGTCCTCGCTCAGCACGCACCCCGACGTGCGAGAGACGGTGGTCATCGTCCGCGAGGACGTGCCCGGCGAGCAGCGGCTCGTGGCGTACGTCGTCCCCGCCACCGTGGAGGCCAGCGCCCTGCGCGAGCATCTGCGCGCGCGGCTGCCCGAGTACATGGTGCCCGCCGCCTTCGTCGGCCTGGAGGCCCTGCCCCTCACCACCAACGGCAAGGTGGACCGCCGCGAGCTTCCCGCCCCCACGGCAAGCACGTCCTCCCGCGAGGACGACGCGCCCCTGACACCGCTCCAGGAGCAACTGGCGGCGCTGTTCCGTGAAGTGCTGCGCGTGGAGCGCGTAGGCGCGCACGATGACTTCTTCGATTTGGGTGGGCACTCACTGCTGGCCACGCAGCTCGTCACGCGGGTGGCCGCGCGGTTCGGCGTGGACCTGCCCCTGCGCACGCTGTTCGAAGCGCCCACGCTGGTGCAGCTCTCGGAGCGCATCCAAGCGCTGCCGTCGCGCACCGTCACTCCTCCGATTCCCACGGTGCCTCGCGAGGGCGACCTGCCGCTGTCGTTCGCGCAGCAGCGCATGTGGTTCCTGGAGCAGTTGGAGCCGGGACAGGCGCTCTACAACATCCCCCTGGCGCTGCGGCTCACCGGTGCCCTGGACGTGGAGGTGCTGCGCCGCACCTTCGCGGAAATCGTCCTCCGGCACGAACCGCTGCGCACCACCTTCCTGGAGTACGAGGGGCAGCCGCTCCAGCGCATCCACGCCGCGCCCGCCGAGTGGCCGCTGCCGGTGGAAGTCCTTCCCGAAGGCGCCGCGCGCGAGGACACCCTGCGCCGCCGCATGCGCGACGAAGCCGCCCTGCCCTTCGACCTGGGCACCGGTCCGCTCTTGCGCACGCGTCTGCTGAAGCTCGCCGCCGAGGAGCATGTGCTGCTCCTCAACATGCACCACATCGTCTCCGACGGTTGGTCCATGGGCGTGCTGGTGCACGAGGTGGGCAGCCTCTACGCGGCGTTCGCGGAGGGCCGCCCGTCTCCACTGCCGGCGCTGGAAGTGCAGGCCGCCGACTTCGCCGTGTGGCAGCGCCAGGAGGGGAACTCCGAAGGCGTGCAGGTGCATTTGGAAGCCCTGCGCGAGTCGCTGAAGGGCCTGCCCGCGCTGACGCTGCCCTCCGAGCACGGCCTGCCCGCGATGCGGACCCTGCGGGGCGCAAGCCACGTCTTCACGCTGCCGGCGTCTCTGGTGCGCGCGTTGGAGCAGGTGGCGCGGGAGCGCAACGCCACGCTCTTCATGGTGCTGCTGGCTGGGTACGAGACGCTGCTATCGCGCTACTCGGGGCAGGACGACTTCGCCGTGGGCAGTCCCGTGGCCCACCGCACCCGGCCGGAGCTGGAGCCGCTCATTGGCGTCTTCCTCAACACGCTGGTGCTGCGTGCCCGACTGGAAGGCGACCCCCGTTTCACGGAACTCCTGGAGCGCGTGCGTGAGTCGTCGCTTGCTGCGTATGCGCACCAGGACGTGCCTTTCGAGCGGCTCGTGGACGCCCTGGGAGTGGAGCGGGGCTCGGACCGGGGCTCTCTCTTCCAGGTGATGTTCGCGCTGCACAACGCACCCGTGCCTCCGCCCTCACTGCCGGGCGTGCGCGTGGATCTGCTGCCCACCGCGCCGGACACCTCCCGCTTCGACGTGAGCCTGTCGATGATGGCGCGCGACGGCGGGCTGGAGGGGACGCTCGAATACAGCCTGGACCTCTTCACCCCCACCACCGCCGCGCGGCTGGCGTCGCAGTTCCGCGTCCTGCTGGAGGCCGTGGCCCAGGACGCGACGGTGCCCGTCAGCCGGCTGCCACTGATGGACGCGGAAGAGCGCTCCTGGGTGCTGGTGGATTGGAACGCCTCGGCCACCGTGCCCATCACGGAGGACACCCTCCCCCGCCTCTTCGAGTCCCACGCCCGCCGCGCGCCCGACGCCGTGGCCGTGGAGCACGAGGGCCGGACGCTCACCTACGGAGCGCTGGACGCGCGGGCCAACCAGCTCGCGCGCCACCTGCTGTCGCTGGGCCTGCGCCCTGAGGGCCGCGTGGGCTTGTGCCTGGAGCGTGGCCTGGACCTCGTGGTGGGCATGCTGGGCGTGCTCAAGGCCGGCGGCTGCTACGTGCCGTTGGACCCGTCCTACCCGCAGCAGCGCCTGACGTTCATGTTCCAGGACGCGGGCCTGTCCGCGGTGGTGACGGAGCGCTCGCTGCTGCCGTCCTTGCTGG
>NZ_RAVZ01000459.1 GCF_003611635.1 Corallococcus terminator
CCGTGGACCCGACCCCTGCCGCCACCCTGCCCATCCGCGTGTTCGTCGTGGAGGACCAGACCAAGATTTTGAAGAACCAGCTCCGTCTCTTCGAGGGCCACCCGGACATCGACATCGTGGGCACCGCGCTGTCCGGCGAGGCCGCGATGGAAGAGGTGGAGCGCGCGGCGCCGGACGTGCTGCTGCTGGATTTGGGGCTGCCGCGCATGAGCGGCATCGACGTCACGCGCGAGGTGAAGGCGCGCTTTCCGAAGATGGAGATCCTGATCTTCACCATCTTCGACGAGGAGGATAAAGTGCTGGAGGCCGTGAAGGCGGGCGCCTCCGGCTACCTGCTCAAGGGCGCGACGGTGGACAAGATCGTCGAGGCCATCAAGGAGGTCCGCGCCGGGGGCACCGTCATCCAGCCGAACCTCGCGCGGCGCCTGCTGCGCCACTTCCGCGTGGAGCCGGACTCCAGCCCCGTGCCCACCGAACCGCTGGCCGTGGCGCCCTCCGCCGTGGACCCCACGCCGGCACCGGCGCCCCAGGACACCTCCGCCCAGGAGCCGCTGCTCAAGCCCCTGTCGGATCGCGAGCGTGAAATCCTCCAGCTCATCGCCAAGGGCGTGTCCAACAGCGAGGCGGCCCGGCTGCTCACCCTGTCGAAGGCCACCATCCGCACGCACCTGGAGCACATCTACCGGAAGCTGGAAGTCACGAACCGCGTGGAGGCCGTCACCGAGGGCATCCGCAAGGGCCTCATCTCCGTGTAGTCAGACCCGGGGCATCGAGCGCCCGCACGCGCAGGGTCCGGGCGCGGACGCTCGATGCGTGGAGCCCCCACTTTTCACAGCCGGATCCGCGCGTGGCTTCTACAGTGGGGGAACTCTTCGTTCCAACCCCTGGAGCCCCACCATGGACGTCCGCGCCGCCGTCGCCTTCGAGGCCGGCAAGCCCCTGAGCATTGAAACCGTGCACCTGGAGGGCCCCAAGGCGGGCGAGGTGCTCATTGAACTCAAGGCCACCGGCCTGTGCCACACGGATGAGTTCACCCGCTCCGGCGCGGACCCGGAGGGCCTGTTCCCCGCCATCTTCGGCCACGAGGGCGCGGGCATCGTGGTGGACGTGGGCGCGGGCGTCACCAGCGTGAAGAAGGGCGACCACGTCATCCCGCTCTACACGCCGGAGTGTCGCGGCTGTAAGTCGTGCCTGTCCCAGAAGACGAACCTGTGCACGGCCATCCGCGCCACGCAGGGCAAGGGCCTGATGCCGGACGGCACCAGCCGCTTCCGCCTGGGCAAGCAGGCCATCCACCACTACATGGGCTGCTCCACGTTCGCGAACTACACGGTGCTGCCGGAGATCGCCGTCGCGAAGATCCGCGAGGACGCCCCCTTCGACAAGGTCTGCTACATCGGCTGCGGCGTCACCACCGGCGTGGGCGCCGTCGTCTACACCGCGAAGGTGGAGGCAGGCGCGAAGGTCGTCGTCTTCGGCCTGGGCGGCATCGGCCTCAATGTCGTGCAGGCCGCGCGCATGGTGGGCGCCGACATGATCGTCGGCGTGGACCTGAACCCCGCCCGCAAGGAGATCGCGGAGAAGTTCGGCCTCACCCACTTCGTCAACCCGAAGGACGTGGAGGGCGACCTCGTCCCGTACCTCGTCAACCTCACCGGCGGCGGCGCGGACTACAGCTTCGAGTGCATCGGCAACGTGAAGACCATGCGCCAGGCGCTGGAGTGCTGCCACCGCGGCTGGGGCGAGAGCATCATCATCGGCGTGGCCGGCGCGGGGCAGGAGATCAGCACCCGGCCGTTCCAGCTCGTCACCGGACGCGTGTGGAAGGGCAGCGCCTTCGGCGGCGCGCGTGGCCGCACCGACGTGCCCAAGATCGTGGACTGGTACATGGACGGGAAGATCCAGGTGGACCCGCTCATCACCCACACGCTCAAGCTGGAGGACATCAACCACGGCTTCGAGCTGATGCACAAAGGCGAGTCCATCCGCAGCGTGGTGAAGTACGGATGAGCGCCGCCCCCACGCTCGTCAGCGAGCACACGTGCTTCGGGGGGACCCAGTCCTTCTGGAAGCACGCGTCCGAGGCCTGCGGCGGAGAGATGCGCTTCAGCGTCTTCACCCCGCCCCAGGCGAAGCACGGCAAGGTCCCCGTCCTGTACTACCTGGCGGGCCTCACCTGCACCGAGGAGACCTTCCCCGCCAAGGGCGGCGCGCAGCGCGTGGCCGCCGAGCTGGGATTGATGCTCGTGGCGCCGGACACCAGCCCTCGCGGCGCGGGCATCCCGGGCGAGGACACCGACTGGGACTTCGGCACCGGAGCGGGCTTCTACCTGGACGCCACCCAGGCGCCGTGGAACGCGCGCTACCGCATGGGCACGTACGTCACGAAGGAGCTGCCCGGCATCATCGGCGCGCACTTCCCCGCGCGCATGGACCGCGAAGGCATCTTCGGCCACTCCATGGGAGGTCACGGCGCGCTCGTCACGGCGCTGCGCGAGCCCGGCCGCTACCGCTCCGTGTCCGCGTTCGCCCCCATTGGCGCCCCCATCCGCAGCCCCTGGGGCAAGAAGGCCTTCGGCGGCTACCTGGGCCCGGATGAACAGACGTGGCGCGAGTACGACGCCACCGAGCTGCTCCGCTCCGGCAAGCGCGTGCCGGCGCTGCTCGTGGACCAGGGCACGAAGGACAAGTTCCTGCCGGATCAGCTCCACCCGTCCTTCCTCAAGGACGCGTGCGACGCGGCAGGCCAGCCCCTCACGCTGCGCATGCAGGAGGGCTACGACCACGGCTACTACTTCGTCTCCACGTTCATGGAAGACCACCTGCGCCACCATGCGGCGGCCCTGAACGCGGCCTGAAAAGGCACCCCGGCGCGCCCCGGACAGGCCTGGGGCGCGCCTGCTTGTGTGTCAATCCCCTTCCCTCCCCGGCCTGGACGTGGGAGGCGTGGGGGCATGAGTGCAACTTTCAAGTCCCTGGGCCTGTCTCCCGAAACGCTGGGTGCCGTGAAGCGCGCCCGCTTCGGTACCCCCACGCCCATCCAGGCGCAGGCCATTCCTCCCGCGCTTTCCGGCCGTGACGTCATCGGCTGCGCGGCCACCGGTACCGGCAAGACGGCCGCCTACCTGCTCCCCATGATTGAACGCTTCGCAGGGGAGCGCGGCACCCTGGGCCTCATCCTCGCCCCCACGCGAGAGCTGGTGCAGCAGGTGGCTGAACAGGCCCGCTTCTTCGGCGAGCCCCGGCGCGTGCTGCCCATCACCATCATCGGTGGCGAGGACATGAACGCCCAGGTGGCCGAACTCAAGGAGCGCCCCACGCTCATCGTGGCGACGCCGGGCCGTCTGGTGGACCTGCTGGGCATCAAGGCCGTGAACCTGTCGCACATCCGCACGCTGGTGCTGGATGAGGCGGACCGGATGCTGGACATGGGCTTCCTGCCGCAGATCAACCAGATCCTCCAGGCGCTGCCGCGCAAGCACCAGACGCTGCTGTTCTCCGCGACGCTGGGCGCGGACGTGGCGCGCTTCGGCCAGCGCGCGCTCAACAAGCCCGTGCGCGTGGAGGTGACCCCCAGCGGCACGCCCGCGGCGCGCGCGGATCAGCACCTGTACATGGTGAAGCCCGAGGAGAAGTGGCCGCTGCTGCTCACGCTGCTCGCCGAGGACGAGGCGAGCGCACTCGTGTTCGTGCGCACCCAGGCGCGCGCGGACAAGATGAAGGAGCTGCTCGCCGCCGCAGGCTACAAGTCCGCCGCGCTGCACGCGGGCCGCACGCAGGCCCAGCGCAAGCAGGCGCTGGAGGGCTTCCGCCGGGGGCAGTACCGCTGCCTCGTGGCCACCGACCTCGCCGCGCGCGGCCTGGACGTGGACGACATCGGCCACGTCATCAGCCTGGACATCCCGCATGGGCCGGAGGACTACGTGCACCGCATCGGCCGCACCGCTCGCGCGGAGGCCAGCGGGCGGGCGTCACTGTTCGCGCTGGACGTGGAGCGCCGCACCCTGCGCGACATCGAGAGCATCATCCGCCAGGAACTGCCGCTCGCGGAGGTGCCTCGCAAGAGCCCCATCTTCCGCAAGGAGATGGAGGCGTTCCTCGCGAAGCAGCGCGACCCGGGTCCTCCCCAGGCCGACCATGGCCGCTCCACCCGGGCCGCGGATGCGACGCCCGGGCGCCATGCCCGCTCCCACGGCAAGGCCCGACCGAAGGGCCCCGACCGTCAGTGATCGTGGTCCTCACCGGGGCCGTGCGCGTGGCCGTGCTCAAGTTCCTCGGGCGTCGCCGCGCGCACTTCCTTGATGGTGACCTCGAAGTGCAGCTCCTTGCCGGCGAAGGGGTGGTTGAAGTCCACCAGCACGGTGTCCTTCTTCACTTCCTTCACCAGGAAGTCGACCTCGTCCCCGTCCGGATCCGTGGCGCTCAGGATGCCGCCGGCCTTGATCTCCAGGTCCTCGGGGAACTCGGTGCGCGGCACCTCCTCCACACCTTCCGGGTCATAGTCCCCGTAGCCGTCCGCCGCGGAGACGGTCGCCTTCAGCGACTCACCGGCGGCCTTGCCCTCCAGGGCCTTCTCCAGGCCGGGGACGATCTCCTCGTAGCCGTGCAGGTAGACGAGCGGATCTCCCGCCTCGCTCTCATCCACCACGACTCCGTCACCGAGGTGGAGCTTGTAATCAATGGCGACAACGCTGTCCTTGCCGATTTTCATGGGGCCCTCATAGCGCATTCAGCCATGCCTCGGTGGAAGGATGATGACCACCGTTACCGCGTGCACAACGACGTCCTACCAACGGATGCGCAGCTCGAAGCGGCCCGTGCCGGTGTCGCTTTCCAGCACCACCGTGGGACTCTCGGCCCCGGACTGACGCAGCGCCTCTTCACAGCATCCCGCCGCTGCTTCCGCCGGGAAGGGGTAGCCCTGGAACGTCACCCGCCAGTCCTTCGGCGCCAGCTCCGTGGACTGGATCTCCACCGGCTCCATCACCGCGCGGAAGCTCAGCCCCACCCGCTTCATCGCGCGCTCGGGGCCGGCCACCTTCAGGGCCACGTTCACCACCTTGCCCACCAGCGTTTCGAAGAAGCCGCGCACCAGGTCGCGCCCCATCTGCCGCAGGGCCTCCTGGGGAGGCCGGCCCGCGTAGGCATACGCGAGCACCAGGTTCTGGCACCTCAGGAACACCGACGCCGGATAGGAGGCACGGGGCCGGTCCGGGTCGTACCCCGCCGCCGCCAGCCGCTCCCGCAGCGACGAGTCCAGGCGGACGCAGCGCAGCAGCGACTCGAACAACGTGTTCTGGATGACGACCTCGGCCGGGGACATGTGCGCTCGAAGTGTGAAAACGCGAGGAGACCGGAAAGACGCGCGACAGTACCCGGTCGCTTCGGGGAAAGGATCCCCCTGCCGAAGGCTTCACGGGGGCCAGTGGTTTCAAGCCCTTGGAAGGCCCTGGGCATCAACCGTCCGCGTCCGGAAACGAATTCCGAGAAGGGCCGTCCGTGAGCCAGACGATGGGGAGCGTCACGGACGAAGCGCTCATGGACTTGTTCTGTCAGGGAGATCACTCGGCTTTCGAGGCGCTCTTCGCCCGACACGCCGGACGTGTGCACGGGTTCCTGACGCGCATGGTGAGGGATGGACCGCTGGCGGAGGACCTCATGCAGACGACATTCCTGTCGGTCATCCGCGCCCGGGGGCGCTACGAGTCGGGCACGCGCTTCACCCCCTGGCTGCTGACCATCGCGGCGAACGCAGCCCGCGACGCCTTGCGGCACCAACAGCACGTGGATGCCCATGCGCATGCGACGCCGGAAGGCCCCACGTCGGTGCCCGCGCCCGAAGGTGACCCGGTGCTGCGACGGCGCATCGAGGACGCGCTCCAGCAGCTCCCCGTGGAGCAGCGCGAGGCGGTGGTGCTGAGCAAGTTGGAGGGCTGGTCCTTCGACGAGATCGCGGAGATGCGGGGCATCCGCGCGGGCGCGGCGCGGCTGCGAGCGCACCGGGGCTACGAGAAGCTGCGCGAGCTGCGCGCGCGCGGCCGGCCTCCCGAGCACGTCCTGGGCCTGCTCGCCGCGTGGAGTGGCCTGGGCGATGGCAGCCCGGTGTCCCTGCCCTCGCTGGTCGCCCGCTTCGACCCGAACGTGCTGC
>NZ_RAVZ01000045.1 GCF_003611635.1 Corallococcus terminator
GGGGGACGATGGGCCGGGGCTCGGGAGCGTCCTTCAGGGGCTGGCCGTTGGCGTGGTGCCGGGCCGCGGCGCCCGCGGCGTAGACGGCCTTGCGCACCACCGCGATGGAGGACGCGTCCGACGGTGCGTTCTGCGGAGGGGTGCGCCAGATGTTGAAGGAGAGGCCCTGGCCGTAGTCGGCCTGCCCGCGCTCACCGATGTCCTGGCGGGGCAGCACCAGCGTGGCGATCTGCACGAACGGGCTCTGCTTCTCCGACCAGTCGTCCATGGCCCGGTCCAGGGGCATGGTGGACGGGTGGGTGCGGCGCTGGATCATGAACCGGAAGCGGAAGCCGTCCCGTGAAAGCCGGTGGGCCATGTCCGTGGCCAGATAGTCGGGGGCGTCATCCGGCACGTTCTGGGGCGCGGTCTCCGGCTCCAGTCTGTATTTGACCACCTCCTTGCCCAGCTTGAACGGGAGGATGGCCCAGTAGGTGGCGGTGAGGACGCTGCCCTGCGGCGCCGTCATCGCGTCCAGCACGGCCTGGGTGTCCGGATGCTGTTTGAGATAGCTGGGATAGTCCTTGAGGACGACGCCCGCATAGGTGAACTCACACATCGCCTTCGCGTCCTGCACGAAGAAGCGCGGGAAGTTCTGCAGGATGAGGTCCGCGGTGGTGCCCGCATCGCCCAGCCCGTCCGAGCCGGGAACGCCGAACAGCTTGATGCCCACGCCCAGCGTGCTGCCCAGGTCGGGCAGGGTGGGGGAGGTGTCGCTGGAGAACCGCACCCAGGCCTCCAGCCGGTCCTGGGCGAAGATGCCCACCCGCAGCTTGCGGTCCACGCCGGGAAGGATTTCGAAGTGGCCATGCGCCACGCCGTGCAGCTTGCGGAACACGGAGCGCTCGGCGGGCGTCTGGCCCAACTGGATGCGCTTCTGCTGGGTCATGCGCACGAACATCTCGATGAGGCGCTCGGTGGGCTGGCCTTCACAGTCGAAACAGTCGGGAGGAGCGCCCTTCTCTTGCTTGGACATGGTGTGCCTCGCAGCGTGAGCAGGATTGACGGGTCGTGAAGGCTGGCAGGTGGCTCGGTGCCCGGCAATCCGGGAGACCCCTGACGCGCTTCGGCGAGGTCCTGGGTGCGGTCAGCCCTGTCCCGGGGTTCCCGCCGACCCAATCCTTTGCATCCGAGGGCGCGTTTGACGGAAGGGGCCGTGACTCTGTAGAGGCCACCCGGATCAATACGATTCCATCATGATCAGAGAGCCGGTGTTGCCTTTGAGACTCGGACGGGTTTGGGCGGTCCTCGCGTGCCTGGCGGTGTTCAGCGGGTGTGGTGTCGACAGGACGGAGGAGGCGGCGTCGGGTGAGGTCCTGTCCCAGGCGGAAGCCGCGCTCGACGGCGGGAGCGTGGAGCTGGAATCCAACGTGCTGAAGGGCACGGTGCGCTTCACCAACCAGAACCCGGAGATACTGGCGTTCCTGGCGACGGATCCCTGGAACGGAGATGCGGGCACCGTGACGGCGGTGAGCACGGCGCCCACGGGCTTTGGCGCGAGCACCAGCGCCATCGTGCCCGTCAGCCCTTCGGAGTACCGCTTCGAGATGCTCGTCGGAGCAGGGGCCGCAGGCGGGCAGGGCGTGACCTACAACGTTGGCGCCAGTCGGGGAACCTACAGCTTTCCCTCGCTGGCCGGGGTGACCGTCCCGCCCGTTTCGGGGCAACCCGCACCCACGGAGGTCACGGTGCAGGGCTGCATGGGCGTCGTCCAGTTCGCCTTCGGGACGGATGCCACCTGTCAGACGCCGGTGGCGGTCCGGGATGTCTACATCCCGTTCTTGCCACTCCATGGCTCGGGGCCCTACCGGGGCTTCATCGCGGGCGGCACGGCGCGAGCCAATCCGCTCTCCTATTGGGTCAACACCCCCACCGGATGGGTCAATCAAACGGTGCCCATGGAGTACTCCGTGAGCTGCGATCAGATCGTCCGGAAGTGCATTCCCGTGACACCTCCGGAACAGGTGGAGCCGGGTCGCTTGACGGGAGCGTTCGAAATCCATGGTGAGCCGGTCCACGGCTCGATGAGGGTCCTGTTCAACGGGCCCACCAGCGGCAACAAGGTCTTGCACGGCCCCTGGTATTCCGCGAGCGATCCCTCCTCATGGTGGACGGTGCCGAACCTGGCCGTGGGCACCTATTCGGTGGGAGGTATCGTGGAGCTGCGCTCGGGGCGGAACTACACGTATTTCAACGCGCGCACCCTCGACCCTGCCGTCATCCTGGCGGGACAGTCGACCTCCTTGACGAAGCAGGTGGAGGGGATGACCCGCCATGCCTTCGACATGCACCCCGCGTATTTCTATGGCGCGGTCCAGTTGGAGGACCCCTTCGTGCCGCGTCATCCGGGGACGTGGAGTTCGCTCCAGGCCCTCTTCTTCGATGCGGATCTCGACAGCAATGCGGATGGGGTGCCAGACACCGGTCTCCAGGGCAGGGGGACCTACCTGGCGGCGGGAACGCCGAACAGCAGCAGCCTGACGGCATTTCCGGGTGTCTTTGATGCGACCCGGGGTGCGCTGACGTCGACCTACGAGCAGGTGCTTCCGGGGCCCTATGATCTGCCGTACCTCTGGACCCAGGCCGCGCTGAACCTGAAGTTCTGGTCCGAGCCGGTGGGCATCGGCCCCTTCACCACGCGACCCGGGCTGTATGACCCGGCGCGCTTCCGCTACGGCTCGCTTTCGCTGCGACCTTCCGCGGCGGAGGACTCCAGTGCCCTGTTGGGGCCCGAGCAGCGCTTCCGCATCGACCACGCGTACTGCTTCAACGAGGTGCAACTCCAGTACGCCGCCAACGGGGGCCGGTTCTTCAACCCGAGGGCGGAGGTGTCCGGAGTCTTCTCGGGAACGGACTGGCGCGACCAGCCGGTGGCCTACGCGGTGAACGGCACGTTCCATGGGACGCCCGCGGTCTGGAACATGCCGAACCCCGCGTCGTATGCGCAGCCCGAGGGGCAGATTTCCCTGACGCTGCCGCAGGGCAGCTACACCCTGAAGCCCGGCGTCTCCATGGTGAGTGACTCCGGAGCGGTGAACGACGCGAGCTTCGCGTCGCTGGGTGTGACGCTGGGCTGCGGGCAGCGGCTCAAGCTGGTGCCTCCGCTCGCGGTCAGCATCTCGTCGGCGGATGGCTGCGCGGCGTCGGGGACGGCGCCAGTCTCCGGGCAGGTGAAGAGTCGGCCCGCCGAGGTGGACCGCATCTGGTATCGCCTCAACGGCGGGCCGGAGGTGACGCTGTGCACGAACTGCGGCTTCGACCCGACCTTCTCCTTCAACGTGCCGTTGCAGGCGTGTGGCAACAGCATCCAGGTGCATGCCTTCAGCGAGGGCATGAGCGAGCCCGCCACCGCCCTCGCGCAGCTCGTCTGGGACGACCCCTCCAACGGACCGAGCTGCGCGGGCACGACGTGCGTCAACCGGCCTCCGGTGGCCCGTTGCCGCAGCGTGACGGTGCCGGCGGACGGCGCGTGCAGCGGGTGTGGCTCGGTGGATGACGGGTCCTACGATCCGGACACGGGCGACAGCCTGAACTGCGTGCAGACGCCGGCATGTCCGTACCCGAGGGGCTCGCACAAGGCGACGCTGACGTGCACGGACAGCGCGGGCCTGAGCTCCACGTGCGAGGGGACGGTGACGGTGCGGGATGAGACTCCGCCTGTGATTGGGTGCGCGGACGTGCCGGTGCTGGAGTGCAGCGCGGGAGGTGCGACCGCCAGCTTCACGCCGAGCGCCACGGACAACTGCGGTGCCGTGTCGAGCACCTGTGTGCCGGCATCCGGTGGGCGCTTCCCCTTGGGAACCACCGCGACGACCTGTATCGCCACGGACAGCGCGGGGCTGCGGTCCAGTTGCACGTTCCCGGTGACGGTGCGGGACACGCAGCCTCCGGTGCTCAGTTGTCCTGAACCCCTCATCCTCGCGTCTACGATGCCCGAGGGGGCCCTGGTGACGCCGGGCGTGGCCGTGGCGAGCGACACCTGTGCTCCGCCCCAGGTCTCCGGCCCCGTGGCGGGGGTGTACCCGATAGGCGTGACGCCGGTGACGTATACGGCCACCGACGTTGGAGGAAACCAGGTCACCTGCGTCTCCACCGTCCAGGTGACGGACCCCACCCTGGTGGATCCGCCGCATGTGACGCTGTGCAACCTGCCGCGCTACACGCGGGAGACGCACCTGAAGGCGTGCGGCTGGGCCACGCCGCTGCCGGACACCGCGCCCGTCCATCGGGCGTACTTCCGGGTGGATGGGGGCGCCCCCATTCATGTGACGCCCGACCTCAGCGGGGGCTTTGTCCTCACGTGGCTGGACCTGACCGAAGGCACGCACGTCGTGGAGTTGACCGCCACCGACACGCGCGGGGCCTTCAGCCAGAAGCGGATGACGGTGACGGTGGACCTCACGCCGCCGGTGCTGACCGTCCTGTCACCGCTGGAGGGCGAGTCGCTCGCCAGTACCGTGGTGGCCGTGACGTCCTCCGTCCAGGATGTCTCTCCCACGCGGGTGCGGACGCAGTGGTTGGAGATGAGCCTGGTGGAGAATGGCTCGGGAACGGTCACGCACACGGTGGACCTGTTCAACCGGGGCTTCGCGCCGCTGCTGGTGTCCGCCACGGATGAAGCGGGAAACACCACGCAGCGGGTGATGCAGGTCTTCATCGAACCCGCCCCGCCGACTCCGCTCCTGTCGTCGAGGGCCGGGGGCATTCCGCCCGCTCCGCGGTGAGCGTGGGGATGCAAGGGGGCTCGTCAGAGAGAGCCCCCTTGTTCCCGTGGAAAGCCCTCGGCGGCTGTCCACTCAGTCGAGGAAAGCGTCGTTGCTCGTCGCGGACCGGTCCACGGACCGTGCGCGGTCCGCGGCTTCAGCGGCGAGGCCGGCGGACAGGGCATTGAACAAGCCCTGGGATGAAAGGGACTCAAAGCCTGGCGCCGCAGCCCCGAACGCGAGCCATCCGTTCCGGGACACCGGACCTCCTTGTCGCCTTGTCCTCACCTGACTGGACATGGGAACTCCAGGCTGTTGCTCACGTATGGAGCTGCTCTCGGAGGTAGTCGACCGCCGCATCGAGGGTGGGGAAGGGGAGGTCCTCCTGGCCGCCCGGATCCGGCTTCTGGGGTCCGACCCACCAGCCCGAAGGCTCCTGGCGAAGGCGCATCGACTTGCGCCAGCCACGAACGTCTTGGAGTTCGTGGGTCCGGGGCTCCGGCAGACTCACGAGGAGCGTGGTCTCTCCGATGTCGGGATGCTGGCGCGCGCGGAAGCCCTTCTGCCCTAACGCATCGCGCGTCGCGAGGAAGTCGAACCAGAAGCGCATGAACGCGACCGCATCCTCGAAGTGCTCGAAGGCTTTCCCGTGCGTTTGGAGTGTCTCGACGCTCCATCCGTCGGGCGTCTCGCAAAGGTAGATCGCCTGCCGGGCTCCGCCGATCCCGTCAGCTTCGACCACGAGGTGGGGAAGGGTGACGAAGACCGTGCGGCCCAGGGCCCAGTCACGGGCACGGGCCACGAATCCCAACTGTCGGAGCGTGTCGACTGCGCTGTCGCGATCCGTTATCGGCATGTTCTTCTCAGTCGAGGAAGCGGCGCCACCAGCGCCGGGTTTCTTCTTCGGTGAAGTCGGACCAGGTGTTGAAGGGACGGAAGGGTTGGAGCCAGGGCTCCAGGACCTGGGCGAGCTCGCGGTATGCCAGCAGGGGGTTCGGTTCATCCAGCTTCGTGTCACCCGCCAACGGGGCGGCCCCCAGGCTGACCAGGGCGCGTCCCTCGGTGAGTTCCTGGACCGTGGTGTCAGGATTGCTCAGGCGCGAGCGAAGCGTCTGGGCGCCGCCCACGGCTTCGAGTACGGAGGGTCCCAGGAAGTTCAGCCAGTGAATGCCGTCGATCTGGTTGCCCAGGTCCATCGTGGCGCCTGTGTTCGGTACGTCCCAGCCTGGATGCCGGTTCAGCTCATTCTTGATGATGGGTAGGATTCTCGAGCGACCCCAGGTAAAGGAGAGCGACAGTCCGGCATGGCCCGTCGTGAAGGGAAGATGCTCCGCGAACTCCAAGGCGAGGTCTCGCAACTTGTCGGCGCCGTGGTCTGTGAGGAAGCGAATCGGGACACTGACGCTCAGTATGCTGTGTTCGGACGATATCTCACACCAGGGCAACCGGGCGCGGTATCTGAATTCATAGCCAGAGGGATCGAACGTGTCTCCGGTCAGGAGTATCCCCGTGTCAAAACCTCGCTTGGTCAAGATGCGAAACCAGGTGGAGTCCTCGTCCATGTCATCCAGAAAGCCAAAGCGAGGAGTCTCCAGGTGCTTGTGGATGGTTGCCCACGCGGAGGCTGTGAGCGGGAATGGAGCTTCGTTGATGTCGGAGCTTTGGCCCGTCGTCAGTTTGTTGCCGTCATCTCCAATGTGTCGGAGGTAGATGTCGAGCATCTGCCGCAGGCGAGGGGCCAATGCCCTATGGTCATGCGGCAGGTAGAAGACGACTCGTGCCTGGAGCTGGACCCGCGGGAGTTCCTCGGCGAAGTGTTCCGATGAGGAGTATCTAGTCACGAATGATTCCCAGTTGAGGTGTGACGATCGCAGGATTGCAATGTCCTCCGAGCTTCTTGTAGAGAGTCATCTGGTCTTGTGTGTCGGGATCGGAGCGCGGATTCTCCTTTCTGGATTTCATGCATGGAAATTTGAAATCGTAGACGCATTGGACCTGCCCTGGCTGGCCTGTCGCGTGAGTGACGACGTCAGGCTTCATTGAACCCGTCCATCGGTTCGTCAATGAGTATCCGCCCGGTTTGCCATTGGGGCCATAGCGCGGTTCGATGGAGATGTTCTCGGGAAAGAGCCGGAGGATTTCCTGCTGGACGCACTTGAAGGCCCGCTCGTGTTTCATGCGGCCCAGCTCCGCCTGCCGGGGGATGGGATCGCCCGCTTTGTCCTTCCCGACCTGTCGCATGCACTCGGCATCGTCTGGACTCTTTCCCTCCCCATACTCCCGCTCATTGATCTTGAAATGCGCCTTCTTCGCGCACTCCACCAGCAGGTACTCAATCCGTGCCACGTCCGCGGCCTCCAGGACGCGCTGGGCGGCATGGGCAGCCGCCGCCGCCCTCGCGGCACGCCCCACCCAGGGCAGGATGGTGTCACTGCCCGTCTGGGTGTAGCAGGCCGGATTGCGAAGACAGGCATTCGTCGCGGAGTCCACGGTCTGTTTGTAATGGCCCGATCCCGAAGCACACGACAGGCAGAGCAGGGCAACCCATCCAGCCAGCCACCGGCTCAAGCCCTCAATCATCCTCTTCGTCCATGTCATGCGCGGCCGCGTTGAACAGGCCAAACCCTCCGGCCTCCTCCCGCGTGATTCCCGCCCTGCGCAGCGCGGGTGAATCCTGCGTCTGTCCCACCGCCATCCAGCGCGGCGCCGCCAGCAGCACGCCCTCCTTCGGCAGCTCCGGCAGCAGGTGCTCCAGGTCGTCGATGATGAACTCCGCGTGGCCCACGCCCTCCGGCTCGCGCAGCTCCTCCGGGGAATGCCAGGGCCCGCCGTCCAGGTGGCCGAAGGGAAAGCTCTGCGTCCCGCTCGCGCCCCCGTACCCGCCCTCCAACAACATCCGGACCCGCTCCACGCTCCCCGCCACCGTCGGAAGACAGACGCGCGTCAGCCAGTTCCACGTCGCCGTGCCTTCTTCCACGGGCCAGTCCAGCTCCACCGCGTCGTCCGCCTTCTCCAGCAGCGCGTCGATGTACGCGCACGCCGCCCGCGGCCCCAGCACGCCTCCCTTGCGCGCCTCCTCCGCCGCTGCCTCCCACAACTCCTCGCGGTAGTAGTGCGCGAAGTAGAACCCCGGCTCCACCAGCTCCGCCTTCGCGCCGCGCGGAAGCTTCGCCAGCACCAGGCCGCTCGACAGGTACGCCGGCCCCGAGGCCCGGGGATGGAACTGGCTGAAGGCGGACCGGAACGCCCGCACCGCCACGCCCGCCTCCTCCGTGGACTCCATCCCGTCCGGACACCCCGCCCGCAGGTGGAAGTCGTCGAAGCGCAGGAACACGTCCACCCCGATGCCCGTCGCGTTCTGGCACAGCGACTCCAGGCACGCGGCCAGCGGATGCTCCGCGCCCACGCTCGCCGGGGCCTCCCACGCCGCCTTGGAAATCGCCCGGGACTCCGATTCCACCCGGAGCGACAGCCGCACCCATCCCCCCTCGAACGGCGCCTCTCCGTGGCGCACGTCCTCCCCTTCGAGCCGGCCCCGGTGTTCCTGCGCTGGAATCGTCATGCTAGGCAGCCATCCTTCCGCACCCGCCCCCTTCCAGGCCAGGAACCCGCGCCCCATGTCCGACCCATCGAACCCGCGCGACGGCGACTTCGAACTCGTCACCCTGCGCAACGGCCACCGCGCCGTGCGCCACCTGGGCCACGGGGAGGTCATGCACCCCGCCGTGGGCCCGTGGCAGGAAGCCCTGGGCCTCTACGTGGATCAACCCCGCCTCGCGGACCGCCTGCGCCAGCCCGGCCCGCCGCTCGTCATCCTCGACGTGGGCCTGGGCGCCGCCACCAACGCCGTCGCCGCGCTCACCCGCGCCCGCGAACTGGGCACGGAGCGTGCCCGCGACCTGCACGTCGTCAGCCTGGAGGTGGACCTGGCCCCGCTGCGCCTCGCGCTCGCGGACGCTGAAGGCTTCCCCTTCCTCCAGCCCTTCCGCGCCGCCGCCGAAAGCCTCATGCGCGACGGGACCTGGGAAGAGCCCGGCATCCGGTGGACCCTGAAGCTGGGCGACGCCGTGCCCTTCCTGGACGGCGAGCTGCCCGTGGCCGACCTCGTCTTCTTCGACCCGTTCTCCCCCGCGTCCAACCCGGACATGTGGACCGAGTCCGTGCTGGCCCGGGTGCGCCGGCACTGCCGCGAAGACGGGGAGGGGGCCCTGCTGATGACCTACAGCGCGGCCACGCCCACCCGCGTCACGTTGCTGCTCGCCGGCTTCTTCGTGGGCGCCGGTGCTTCCACCGGCACCAAGGGGGAGACCACCGTGGCCTCGACCCGCTTCGAATCCCTGGTTTCCCCGTTGGGAGCCCGGTGGCGCGAACGCTGGGAGCGCTCGTCCTCACGGGCCCCGCACGGAGCCGAACTCACGCCTGAGGTCGAGCGTCGCCTGCGGACCCATCCTCAGTGGCGCTGAGCGCCCCCTCGGACGGCGCTTCACTCCAGCGCAGGTGGAACGTGGCCGCCGTGCCGTCGAACTCCTCCGGCAGCGCCACCACGCGCCAGCCGCCGCACAGCGCCACCGCGCGCGCCAAGAGCCCCGCCGCGAACGTCGGCTGATCCGCCAGCACGTCGTTCATCCAGAGCTCTAGCGAAGTCGCGCTGCGCTCCACGATTTTGATTTCACTGAAGTTGTTGCCGGCGCGAAAGCCGAGGTCCGCGCGCAGCAGCATCCGGCGGGGGCCGGCGAGCTTGCCTACGCCCAAGAGGGCGCGGCCAAAGAAGGTGCCGAAATAGGCATCCATGAAGCGCTCGCCCAGCGAGTAGTACGCCGCTTCCGCGGGCACGCCGCCGTAGACGTGGCCGGCCGCGATGCGCAGGAACTCCCGCCACTGCTCCAGGGTGTAGGTGCGCTCCAGCCTGGCGTCGAGGTCCAGCCCCGCCCGCTTCAGGTGCTCGACGCACGCGGGCGTCAGGCGGTTCTCCAGCGCTCGGACGAACAGCGCGTCGACGGTCTGGGCGAAGACAAGCTTCTCTGGATTCATGGGCAGCACCCTACACGATGCCCCCCATGCGATGCTCCCCCACCTGTGCACTTGCGTTCAGTGTCGCCGCCCCCGAGTGTCAGGAACCCGGCGTGCGCCGCACGCGTCGTGAACTCCGGGTGTTTCGTGACCCCGGATGCGACGCGCCCACGGCACGCGCGACGAAACCTCGCAGCCACTGGTGCGCCGGGTCGCCGTCGAACCGTTCGTGCCAGACCTGGATCATGTCGAAGGAGGGCACGGGCAGGGGTGGAGCAAACACCTGGAGTGGATACGCCTGACTGAACGCAGCGATGAGGCGACGGGGGGCGGTGAGGACGTGGTCGGAGCGCGTCACCACCAGCGGGGCGATGAGGAAGTAGGGCACGCGCAGGGCGATGCGGCGCGGGGGCAGCCCCCGCTGGGCCAGGACCCGGTCCACCGCGCCCACGCCGTCGCCGCGCGGACTGATGAGGACGTGGGACAGCTTCACGTACGTGTCCAGGTCCAGCGTCTTGCGCACCCGCGGGTGGCCCTTGCGCACCACGCAGACGAAGTCTTCGGTGAAGAGCTTCTGCTGGCGCAGACCGGGCCCGGTTTCCACCGGCGGCGTGACGACGACCAGGTCCACCTCGCCACTCTCCAGGAGCGCCGGGTAGGTGGTGTTCTCCACGTGCAGCACCGTCAGGTCCACGCCCGGCGCCTCGCGGCCGAGCAGCTCCAGCGCGGAGGGCAGCAGCGCCGAACCGAAGTAGTCGCGCGTGGCCACGGTGAAGCGGCGTGACGCGGTGGCGGGCTCGAAGGCGGGCTCGTTGCGCAGCGCGCGCTGGAGCTCCACCAGCCCCCGCCGCAGCGGCGCGGCGAGCTGCTCCGCGCGCGGCGTCAGCACCATGCCGCCCCGGCCCCGGATGAGGAGCGCGTCGTCCAGCAGCTCCCGCAACTGGCCCAGCGCATGGCTCATCGCGGACTGGGTGAGGCCCACGCGCGCGGCGGCGCGGGTGACGTGCGCCTCCTTCAGCAGCGCGTCCAACGCCACCAGCAGGTTGAGGTTGATGCCCGCGAGGTCCACCTCGTCGGGATCCCATTTCCGGGTTTCATGAATGCGGCGCATGTGGCCATGCATACCATGAGGTGGCCTCATGACCTGGGCGGGGGCACTGTTCGGCCATCTCGCTGTCGCTGGAGGCAGTCCATGTCCATCGTCGTCAACACCCCGAATGGCAACATCGGTCGTCCCCTCGTCGAGAAGCTCCTCGCGGCCGGTCGCAAGGTGACCATCATCAGCCGCAACCCGGAGAAGGTGGCGGACCTGGCGAAGCTGGGGGCGAAGGTGGTGCAGGGCTCCCTCGACGAGAAGGCCACGCTGGACGCGGCCTTCCAGGGCGCGGAGGCGCTGTTCTGGCTGTCGCCGCCGCTGGCCCGTCCGGACTTCATCACCTGGGCGCAGAACGCGGGGACGCAGGCCGCGGCGCTGGTGAAGGCGCACGGCGTGAAGCGCGTGGTGGTGCTCTCCAGCGTGGGCGCGCAGAACGGCCCCGGCACTGGCCCGGTGTCCGTGCTCAAGCCGGTGGAGGAGGCCTTCAAGGCCGCGGCCCCCCACGTCACCAGCCTGCGCGCGGGCTTCTTCATGGAGAACCTGCTGCGCGACGTCGCGAGCATCGCGCACGCGGGGGCCATCTACACCTCCACGCCGCCGGACAAGGCCTTCCCGATGGTGTCCGTGGCGGACATCGCCAGCAAGGCGGCCGAGGTCCTGCTCGACGCGTCGTGGACGGGCCACCGGAACCTGGGCGTCCACGGCCCCAAGGACATCACCTATCCGGAGGCCGCGGCCGTCCTGACGCAGGCCCTGGGCCGGCCCGTGAAGTACGTGCAGGTGGGGCTGGAGGACATGCGCGCCGGGATGAAGAACGCGGGCCTGCCGGAGTGGATGGCGGACTCGTTCACGGAGATGTACGCCGCCATCAAGGACGGGCGCATGGACGCGGCCGAGCCCCGCTCCAAGGACACCACCACGCCCACCACGCTGGCGCAGTTCGCGACCACCGTGCTCAAGCCGGTGGTGGAGCAGGCTCGCCCGTCGTAGGTGAAGGCGTGCTGTCCGCTGCATGAAGGCAGGGACGGAGGGACCGGGCGGTGCGCCGGCCCCCTCCCTCCATCTGGTGCACGATGGGGTCCGACCGGAAATTGAGCCGGAGCACGGCCACCCCACCGGAAGACGAGCGCACCATGGACGAGCAGCGCCCCCACAAGGCCCCGGCACGGACGGCCCCCTCCATCGACCTGCTCCACCAGCGCGCGCGTCAGCCGCTGGAGGCGCTCTTCTCCCCTCGCAGCGTCGCGGTGGTGGGGGCAAGCGAGCGGGCCGGCAGCGTGGGCCGCACCGTGCTCTGGAATCTCATCAGCAGCCCGTTCGGCGGCACCGTCTACCCCGTCAACCCGCAGCGCCCCAACGTGCTCGGCATCAAGGCGTGGCCGTCCCTGCGCGCGCTGCCGGAGGCCGTGGACCTGGCCGTCATCGTCACGCCCGCGAAGTCCGTCCCGGCCATCATCCGCGAGTGCGCGGAGGTCGGCGTCCGGGGCGCCATCATCATCTCCGCGGGCTTCAAGGAGACCGGCCCCGAAGGCGTGAAGCTGGAGCAGGAGGTGCTGAGCATCGCGCAGGCCGGGAACGTCCGCATCATCGGACCCAACTGCCTGGGCCTGATGCGCCCCACCACCGGCTTCAACGCGACGTTCGCCAAGGGCATGGCCCGGCCTGGCAACGTGGCGTTCATCAGCCAGTCCGGCGCGCTGCTCACCGCCATCCTCGACTGGAGCCTGCGCGAGTCCGTGGGCTTCAGCGCCTTCGTGTCCGTGGGCTCCATGCTGGACGTGGGGTGGGGCGACCTCATCGACTACCTGGCCGATGATCCGATGACGCGCTCCATCCTGCTGTACATGGAGTCCATCGGCGATGCGCGCGCCTTCCTGTCCGCCGCGCGCGAGGTGGCCCTCACCAAGCCCATCATCGTCATCAAGGCCGGCCGCACCGCGCAGGCCGCGCAGGCCGCCGCGTCCCACACCGGCACGCTCGCCGGCAGTGACGAGGTGTTGAGCGCCGCGTTCCGCCGCGCGGGCGTGCTGCGCGTGGACTCCATCGAGGACCTGTTCCACATGGCGGAAGTGCTGGCCCGCCAGCCCCGGCCCTCCGGCCGCAGGCTCACGTTGCTCACCAACGCGGGCGGCCCCGCCGTGCTCGCCACGGATGCGCTGGTCGCGGGCGGGGGAGAGCTGGCCACGCTGTCCGCCGACACGCGCGCGCAACTGGACGCGTTCCTGCCGCCGCCGTGGAGCCACGGCAACCCGGTGGACATCCTGGGGGACGCGGACGGTGAGCGGTACGTGAAGGCCCTGGAGGTGACGGGCGCGGATCCGAACAGCGACGGCCTGCTCGTCATCCTCACCCCGCAGGACATGACCGAGCCCACCAAGACGGCCGACCGCCTCAAGGGCTACGCGAAGCTGCCCGGCAAGCCGGTGCTCGCGAGCTGGATGGGCGGCTCCGAAGTGGCCGCGGGCGAGCGCATCCTCAACGACGCGGGCATCCCGACCTTCGGCTACCCGGACACCGCGGCCCGCGTCTTCAACTACATGTGGCGCTACGCGGACAACATCGCGGGGCTCTACGAAACGCCCACCCTGGCGGAGGAGCCCACCGGCGGAGGCCGCGACGTCGCGCGCGCACTGATAGAGGAAGCCCGCGCCGCCGGCCGCACGCTCCTGTCGGAGTACGAATCCAAGCGTCTGCTGGCCGCCTACGGCATCCCCACCGTGGAGACGTGGCTCGCGACCTCCGAGGACGCGGCCGTGGAGAAGGCCCACGCGCTGGGCTTCCCCGTGGTGCTCAAGTTGCACTCGCTCACGGTGACGCACAAGACGGACGTGGGCGGCGTGCGACTGGACCTGCGCGACGAGGCCAGCGTGCGCCAGGCCTTCCAGGCCATCCGCGACGCGCTCATCGAGCGGGGCCTCCTGGACGCCTTCGACGGCGTCACCGTGCAGCCCATGGCGAAGCTGGACGGCTACGAGCTCATCCTGGGCAGCAGCCTGGACGCGCAGTTCGGGCCGGTGCTGCTCTTTGGCGCGGGCGGCACGCTGGTGGAGGTGTTCCAGGACCGGGCCCTGGGCCTGCCGCCCCTCAACACCACGCTGGCGCGGCGGATGATGGAGCGCACGCGCATCCACCATGCGTTGAAGGGCGTGCGCGGCCGGGCTCCGGTGGACCTGGGCGCGCTGGAGCGCCTGCTGGTGCGCTTCAGCCAACTGGTGGTGGAGCAGCCCTTCATCCGAGAGCTGGACATCAACCCGCTGCTCGCCTCCGCCGAGCGCATCATCGCGCTGGATGCCCGCGTGGTGCTGCACCCGCCGGCCGCCACGGCCGCGTCGCTGCCCCGGCTGGCCATCGAGCCGTACCCGCACCAGTACGCGGAGTTCTTCACGCTGAAGAGCGGCGAGCAGCTCATGCTGCGCCCCATCCGCCCGGAGGACGAGCCCGCGATGACGCGCTTCCACCAGGCGCTGTCCGAACAGACGGTGTTCATGCGCTACGCGGGCCTGATGAAGTTGAGCCAGCGCGTGGCCCATGAGCGCCTGGCGCGCATCTGCTTCAACGACTACGCGCGGGAGATGGCGCTCGTCGCCGAGCGGCGCTCACCGGACCTGAAGGATGGAGGCGAAATCCTGGCGGTGGGCCGGCTCACGCGCTTGAGGGGCACGAAGGACGCGGAGTTCGCCATCACCGTCAGCGACATCGCTCAGCGCCAGGGCCTGGGGGCGGAGCTGCTGCGGCGGCTGGTGGACATCGGCCGGGACTGGGGCCTGCAGCGGATTGTCGCGGACATCCTCACGCGCAACCGCGGCATGCAGGCCGTCAGCAAGAAGCTGGGCTTCAGCATCCTCGAGAACGAGGAGCTGGCCCCGGACATGGTCAAGGCCGTGAAGGTGCTTGGCTGACCGTGCCCGGGGCTTGAAGGCCCCTTAAGGCATCACACGTCGTCGCAGGGCGTGCCCAGCCGCGCGCCCGTGTAGACGCCCAGCTCGTTGTAGATGAAGGGCAGGTTCTCGCCCACGGGCACCGCGCGCAGCTTCTGGCGCTTGCTCTTCACCACCCAGAAGGACGACTCCTCGCGGTCCACCACGAGGCGCAGGTCGCCGCCCTGGGTGGAGAAGATTTCGCCCTGCGAGTCGGTGACGACGTTGAGCATCTTCTGCGGCTTCACCTGGCCGCGCTGGCCCGTGAAGATGCGGAAGGACTTGTTGTCCGCGCCGATGCCACGCTCCACCAGGTAGTACGTGCCCTTGTCATCCCGCAGCAGCGCGTACGGCTGGAACTTCATCGGGCTCGGCGCGAAGGTGGACTTTCGCAGCAGCTCCTTCGCCTTGTCCGCCTCCAGCGGCTGCTGGGGCAGGGCGCGGTCGCCGCAGCTCAGCGTGCACGTCTTCGAATCCTCGCTGACGGCCAGCCGCGAAATCACGCGGTAGTCCACGCCGCGGAAGTTGTCGTTGGCCTTGGGGTTGAAGAAGCGCGGCTCGAAGAAGTCCGCCTGCGTCTCGCTGTTGCTGCTGACGTTGGGAACCTGGACGAAGGCCTTGCCGTCTCCGTAGTAGAGCTGGCCGTCCGCTTCCGGCGTGGTGGGGACGAGGACCGTGTAGTGGCCCTTGCCGTCCGTGCACACGCGGGTGGACTCCAGCACCATGCGCTCGCGCAGCTTCTTCTCCTGCCCCCAGGGCGGATCCATTGCGAGCGCGGCTTGCGGGGCGATGACGAACCCCAGGGCGATGACCATGTGTCGAAGTGACATGTTGTTCTGGGCTCCGGCCTAGAGGTTGTCGGTGAAGAAGGTGGTGGTCGCGTCGGGCTGGATCGTCTCACCCGACTTCACGGTCCAGATGACCTTCTGCGCTTCCAGCTTCAGCGCCGCCGCGGCGTCCACCCGGCACTCCACCGTCTGGACCTTCTGCTGGACAGTGCGCTTCGCTTCTTCCGACCGGGCGCACAGCTTCTGCAACGACTCCAGCGGACCCGCGCAGTAGCTGGGGACGGACAGCTCGTTGAGGACCGGATCCGGGATGGTGTCCCACGCGATGGTGGCGGCCATCTTCGTGCCGCACGCCTTGTTCGCCTCGGCCAGGTTCTCGCCCAGCTCCTTCTCCGCCTGGTCCGTCCAGAACTTCCGGTCGAAGCCGATGAAGGGCTTCAGGTCGCCGTCCTCCTCCGCGTCCTCGTAGCGCGCGAAGACCTTCTCCACCTTCAGCGCCGCGGTGCGGCCCGTGTCCGGCTTCAGGTGCGTGTAGCCGGAGGCGCCCGCGGGGCTGAGGATGAGGTCCTCGAAGCCACCCCGGTCGTGCACCGTGACGAAGCGCTGGGTGCGGCCGCGCCACTTCGTCCAGTACCCGGTGCCGCGATCGCGATCCACGCTCGCGATGACGACCTTGCCGTCCAGCTCGCTCTTGGTGCCGTTGAACTCGAGCAGCGCCTTCTTCGAGTCGTGGGGCTCCAGCGGGATGATGGTGACCTGCTCACCGGCCTCGTTGGAATACACCTTGCCAGTGGCAGGCTTCATGCCCGCCACCGCGCTGTCGAGCCGCACGCCCCGGGAACACCCCAGGGACAAGGCCACGACGCTGACTGCCAGTAGAATTCTCACAGGGACTCCTTGAATGGGGGCGCGCTCGCCTTCCGGCTCCGCGCGCCAGGGACGACCTCAGAGGTCGATTTCGTACTTCTGACAGTATTGTCGGACCTTGGGACGCTCCGTTGCCGGCACCCGGGTCCAATTGGCCCGCGTATTCGCCAGGTCGCGCTGCTGGCAGTACACGCGGGTGAGCAGCGAGAACGACGCGCCGGTGATCTTCGTGCGCTGGCTGCGGCGGATGTGACGCAGTGCTTCCGCCGGGTTGTCCGCGTCCAGCGCACGCTGCGCCGCGGTCAGGTCCTCGCGGACGCTGTCGGGCATCTTCTCCGCGCCCTGGGACGGAGCCGGCGAAGGGTTTCGCGGCAGCTTGGGCTTCCCGGCGACGTCGGGCGTGTCGAGTCCAGCAATCCCCACGTGGGACGGATCCGCGTCCGGAACCGGCGTGGTCGAATGCTCGGGGTCCGCATCTGGCTTCTTCGGGTCCGGGGGCGCGGTCACCACGGCGACAGGCGGCGGCTTGACGTCGGCGGGCGGCGTGACGGCCACCGGGGGGGGCTGCACGGTGGCCGGCACCGTGACGGCCGTGGTCGTGCCCGCGCCGCGCCAGAAGAAGGCGGTGGTGAAGGCCGCGATGACCACGACGCCCACGGCCACGCCCACCAGCCACTTCGGCCGGGAGCGGGCGAGGGGCTGCGGGGCCAGCGACTCCGTCCGGGGACCCGACTCCGTGCGGGGGCCTTGCGCCCGTGGGGCCTCGTCCTGACCGGCATGGGGGCGCATGCCCACGGTGGGCACATGCTCCTGCGAGGGGAGCATGGGCGTGGGCGCCGCTGACGGCGCGGAGGACACGGGGGCGGCGGTCTTCACGCGCGCGGGCTTCACTTCCCCCAGCGTCTGGAGCGAGCTGCCCGTCAGGTCCAGGATGAACGCGCCCACGTCCGGGTAGCGGTCCGCCGGACGCTTGGCCATCGCACGGTTGATGGCCGTCACCACGTGCGGCGGCGTGTGGGGCGCCAGCGTCAGCAGCGGCGCGGGCTCCAGGTGGACGATCTGGTAGATCAGCTCCGCGATGTTGTCGCCGGAGTAGGGCGGCTGACCGGCGAGCATCTCGTAGACCATGCCGCCGAACGAGAAGAGGTCCGTCCTCGCGTCCACGTCGCTGTTGTGGCCCATGGCCTGCTCGGGCGCCATGTACTGCGGCGTCCCCATCAGCACCGAGTCCAGCGTCTGCACCGTGCGCGAATCGATGAGCTTGGAGATGCCGAAGTCGAGCAGCTTCACCCGTTCGCTCACCACGCCGCCCGCTTCGGTGGGCACGAGGAACACGTTGCCCGGCTTCAGGTCGCGGTGCACCACGCCCGCGCGGTGCGCCGCCTGGAGCGCCGCGCCCATCTGCCGGGAGATGGAGAAGACCTCCTCCAGGGGCAACTGCTTGCGCTTGCGCAGCCGGCGCGACAGGCCCTCGCCGCGCAGGTACTCCATCACCATGAAGGGCGTGCCGTCCTCCAGGGTGTCGAAGTCCAGCACCTCCACGATGTTGGGGTGGCCCAGCCGGGAGGCTATCTCCGCCTCGCGCCGGAAGCGCACCGCCACCTCCGGCGACAGCTCCTCCGCGCCGTGCAGCACCTTGATGGCCACCTGCTTGCCCGGCAGGCGCAGGTGGCGCGCCAGGAAGACCGCGCCCATCCCGCCCTTGCCCAGGACGGTGCCGATCTCATAGGTGGCGTTCAGGATCCGCCCCGTGGTGAGGGGCTCGGACTGGGCGGAGGTGGGTTCGGTCGGCTTTTGCATCGGCGGTCCTTTTTCCTACTAAACCGGGCCGACATGATTGGAAAGCACCTGGGTCAAATCCTCCCCGACAGGTCGGTTTTGCGGACCTGGATTCTCAGGTTCTGAGACGACCTTCTCGCGGGGTAACTGTTCACCGGCTCATGCGGTGTGCGTGAACTCACGCTCTTGCAGTTTGAGCGTGGTGACCGAGGTGGAGATGCGCTCGATGAATGCGCGTGGAATGCACTTCCGAACTGGCAGCGCACTCCGCCAGGCCGTTGTCGTTGTCCTCGCCGTAGCTGGGTGCGCCACCTCTCAAGAGGCGCCTGAGACCTACGGTTGGATGCGGTCGGCATCGCAGCGGCGGCGGAGATGTTGGAAGGCGTGGCGGAAGGCGCGCGAGCGTTCTGGGGGCGCGTGTTGCCGGACGGAGTGGCGTCGGAGGTGGCGAAACAGTTTCGCCACTCGATGGAGCCTCGGCGCGGCTACCCCCTGAACGGAATGACTTCGTCTGGCTTAGAAGCTCGTGAAATCAATCTGCAGGATGGGTGTGTCCGCTTCGATGTCGCGCCGGAACCGCCCCCACCGGTCGAGCGTGCTCTCGTCGAGCACGGCCGGGTCGCGATACTGGTGGAACAGCGCGTAATTCATCGAGCGCTGGAGCGCGAGCAGGTCCGGCACGGCCGCGAGCCACTCGCGCTCCATCCGTCGGAGCTCCCGATACCCTTCGAGGAACGGCCCCAGGAACGCAGCGACTGCTTCGTCGCGCGCCTCTCGAGCCTCGCCTCGCGCGATGTAGAAGAGGAGTACCGCGATGTCCTTGACGAACCACGCGTACTCGCAGTTGTCGAAGTCGAACGCGGTGATCTTCCCTTCGGCGAAGCAGAAGTTGTGCATGTGGAGATCGGCGTGGATCAGCCCGTAGCTCTCCGGTGTTCGCGGTAGCCGGTTCAATCGCGCGATGATCGCCGCGGTGCGCTCGCGAACGAGCTTCTCCTCGGGGGGCGCGAACCGGTTGATGTCGACCACGTCGTACTCATGCCATTCCTGGCGCTTGAGCCTGGGGCTCGAAGGCGCGTAGGTCTCGGCGCGGTTGTGGAGCCGCGCGAACAGCCGGCCCAGGTCGCGGAACAGGGGGGGCTTCCAGTAGCGCTCCTTGAGCGGAGGTGCGTCGTCGAAGACGATGCCCGGCGCGCGCTCGAACGCGGTGGCGACGAAGTAGCTGCCGGGCTCGCGGTCTTCGATCCGCTCCACGAACTGCCCCGAATCGGAGAGGATCGGCGAGGCGATTGGAATGCGCGCGGCGGCCAGGTAGCGAACGAACTCGACCTCACCCAGCGTGTAGTCGATCGTTCGCCGCGTACTGTGCGAGATGCGCAAGATAATGCCTTCGCCGTCGTCGTTCTCCGCCTCGTAGACGAAGTTCTCGAAGGCCGCGAGCTCGGTGAGCTGCTCGGGCGACAGGCCATACCGGCGCGCAGCCTCATCGCGAATCGGTTCGTGGAAGCGGCGGACGAGCTCTGGATGCATCGAATCCTCTAGTCCTTCAACGTGAGGCTGCTCTCACCGTAGCCCAGCACGGTCGAGGCAGAGTCGCTGGTGACCGAGACGCCCAGGCCGCGCGCGAGGGTCTCCGCCAACGGGGGGCCATTGCGCGGCCGCGTGAACACAGCCAGGTCTGTGCCGGTCAAGGGGTGATCCGGGCGCCGGAGCCGCTGGTTCAGCATCGCTTGCTCGCGCTCGACGACGCGCAGGCACCGGCGCTCGAGGGCGAACGCGCTGGCAGCGACGCCAGCGAGCTCACCGCGGATGAGCTCCGCCACGACCTTGTCTCCCGGCAGCCCATGCGCGAAGAGCTCGGCCAGCCGCCGCTGGCTCGTGGCCTGCTCGGCGGGATCCAGCTTCGCCAGCTCGTCCAGCGAGGTGCCCTGTGGCGTGCCGGGGAACGCCTCGCCGATGCGCGCGAACAACCAGCGGCTGAGCTTGATTTCGCGCTGGTAGGTCTCGGCGAGTGGGAAATCGTCCCGGAGCAACGGGTAATGCGCGACATCGATGGGCGCCTCCACGCACTCTTGCAGCGCGGTGCGCGGAAGGTGTCCGGCGAACGCCGCCCGGAGCCGTTCGTGGAGCAGCCCCTGGGTCGCGCCGAGGAAGCGGACCACCGATTCGACGCGCTGCCCGAGCAGGCCGTAATCGATCGCGGCGTCGAGATCGCCGAGGCGCGCTGCGATGTCGGGCTGGGCCTCGATGGGTGCCGGGGCCGAGCCGGTCAACACCTGCAGATATTCGTTGATCAGCGCCGGCGGCCCGGCGCACACGCCGTGCGGACCATGGAAGACCGCGTGACGCTCGGCATGGTCCACGATCGTTTGCGCGGTGACGGGCTGCTCGGGGGCGTCGCGCACCAGGTCGTTGGTGACCAGGCGAACTCCGTCGATCAGCCGGAACATGGCCGCGAGCCCGCTGTCGAGCTCTCCGTTCGGCACCGGATGGGTGCCCCGCACCAGCACGTACCCGACCGACGCGAGCGTGCAGACGACCATCATGTGGAGCTCGCCCGCGGTGAGCACGCCCGGGGTCCGGGGCGGCATGCGCGCGAGGAAGGCCTTGCGGAACTGCTCGGTCAGCGAGAGCAGGTCCGGCCACTGACGCGCCATGGCCTTCATTGCGGTCACGTTCATCGGGAGTTCGCTCTGGTACCGGCTCCCCGCGTAGTGGCACTGCTTGCGCACGGTCGGGAGATCGAGGAACAAGGTGCGCGGTGCGACGTTGTTCTCGCCCACTTGCCGGCCGTCACCGTCGAGCGCCGGATGCGCCACGCGGTAGACCGGCACGACCACCTCGAGGTTCGAGAGCTCGAACGCCCGTCCGAACGCCTGTTCGGTCAGCACGGGGCAACGGTTGTCGCGGGCGCTGAACGTGAGCGGCTCACGCCCGGCTGGCACCTCACCCAACCGCTCAGGGAAGGACACCGCGGTGCGGCCCGTGGGCGCATCCGAGACCCGCCTCAACACCCGCTGTTCGATCAATGCTTCGAGCAGGTCCCGGATCTTGTCCCAGGAATGGGGCGCGCCGTCCGACCACGCCATGGCGTCGGAGGCTTGAAATTGCTCGACCTGGAGCAGCTTCTCGCCCAAGGGCGCGATGTCTGGCTCGTCGAAGATGAGCTCCACTTCGCCATAGAAGAGGTGCAGGACCTGCTGGCCATTGCCTGCGTCGAGCCGGTCGTGCGTGAGCCGCCTTCGATTGGGAATGTAGAGCATCTCATCCGCTTGCAGTTGTGCCATGGCTTCTCACTCCCTCTCCAGTGTGACGTCGCGCGACCAGGTGCCGCCGAGCGAGCGATAGACCGCGACGCGATGGTTGAGCAGCAGCCGTTGCGCTTGCAGACTTGCGCGCTCGAGCCCGACCAGATTCGTCAGGGCGCTGAGCACCGTCAGATAGTCCGATTGCCCCTGCTCGAAGAGCCGCCTCGCCTCGTCCAGGAGCTGCCGCCCGAGCTGGACCTGCGCACGCAGGCTGCGCAGGCTCGTCGCCTCGTTCTCCTCCTGGACCACGGCATCCTGCACCCGTCCGATCGCGGTGTGCAGCGCGAGCTGGTATTGGACATGGCGACGCTGGAGCTGGATCGGCAGTCGCAAGTACTCGGTGACTCGCCTTCCATCGAACAGGGCCCAGGTCAGGCCCACCCCGACGACGGACTCGCCCAGAACCGGCTCCTTGAGGCCGTACTTCGAAGCGCCCACGTTGCCCACCAGTTGGATCGTCGGAAGCCAGCTCGCCAGGTTCGCGTTGATGCGGTGCTCGACCTCGGCGACGCGCAGCTCCGCGAGCCGCATCTCGGGCGTGTTCACGTTCAGGTCGCCCGGCGTTCCGAGTTTCGGTGGGGGCGGGAGATCGGGAAGCTGTCGATCGAGTGGAACGACGTCGTCGGCGGGGCTGGGTACCCGGCCCAGCAGCGCCTTCAGCTCCGAATTCAAGAGCGCGTTCCGGGTGGCGATCAGCGGCACCTGCGATTCGAGGTTCACCAGCAGTTGCTCCTGCTGCAGCACCACGAGCCGGGGCGTGAGGTGCTGCTCGAACCGCGCTCGAATCAGCCGGAGCAGCTCCTTGTTGTAGTCGATCTGCCGCAGCGTGAGGTCCCGGAGCGCGCGGGCCTCCAGGATGTCGAACCAGAGCTGGGTGATCCGCACCGCGAGGTCCTGGACGCGGCCCTCGGTGAGCTGCCGCTGCTGCTCGGCGAAGTTCAATCCCGCGCGCCGCTGCGCATCGAGGGCTCCAAACAGGTCGACCTGGTAGGCCACGCCCACTCCGACGGTGGCGACGCTGTACTCGGTCCGGGTTGGCGGCGCGGGCGGAACGTTGGCGACGACATGACTCAGCCCCGCCGGGTTCAGGATGCCGACCTGGAGCGGGTACCACCAACCTTGCGGCACGGCGGGGTCGAGCTGGTTCTCGTAGATCAGCTCCCGCGCGTCGCGCAGGGCCAGGTTGTCGCTGAAGCACTCCTGGATGGCCGTGTCGAGAGCCGGATCGGCGAACGCCGACCACCAGACTGCGTCCTGGGTGGCGCGCTCGGCTGGCTGCGCGGGCACGCCCTCCTCCGACGGCTGCGGGCTTGGAACCCCGCCCTCGGGTGCGCTGGACGGTTGGGGCGGCTGGGTGCGCGGATCGACGGCGGTCGAGTAGCTGCTCGGCGCCAGAGGCGGTTCGACGACGACGGGACGGATCAGCTCGCAACCGGAGCAGATCGTCGCGAGGAGGGCGAGCGTGAATCGAAGTCTCATGGGTGGCTGACGACCACGAGGGCTTTCGCGTGGTTGAGGACGCAGCGCTGCGCGACCCGCATGGTCTCGGGATCGAGGGAGGCGAAGCTCTCGTCGAGGATGACCAGCTCGACCCCCTGCAGCAGCGTGCGCGCGATGTAGAGCCGGCTCTTCTCGCCGTGCGAGAGTTGCCAGCCGGTCTCGCCGATCATCTCCTCGAGGCCGGCGGGCATCTTGGCGACCAGCTCGTCCAGCCCGAGCTCCTTGCACAGCGCGGCGGCCTTGGTCCGCAGCTCGGGCGAGGTCGGCCACTCGCGCCCGAGCAGGAGATTGTACGCGAAGCTGCCGGACAGGACGTGGTTCTCGTGGAACTGCGGCGCGGCGGTGATGCGCTTGCGCCAGCCCGAGGAGCCGAACGTCGCGCGGTCCAACGCGTGCAGCAGCATCACACCGCCCTGCGGCGTCCTCAGGCCCGTCAACAGCGACACCAGCGTCGACTTGCCACCGCCCGATGGGCCCTCCAGCAGGATGCGGTCGCCCTGAGCGATCTGGAACGAGCAGTTCTCGAGCACCGGCCGGGTGCGCGCGTCGTGCCGGAAGGTCACGCCCCGCGCCTCGATGAGGGTTCCGCCGGCGGCGTCGGTGGGCTTGCCTCCCTCCATTTCGAGAGGGACTTTCGATTCGAGCTCGGGGCGGCCCACCGCGAGCAACAAGTCGCGGATCTGCTCGAACGACACCGCCGCCTGGGAGACCTGCTGGAAGTAGACGGCGACCTCGTCGAAGGCTCGCAGCGCGAGCAAGATGCCGCCCACGGACACCGCCAGCGCGCTGGCATTGGCCGTACCGCTGCTGAACGCCGGCAGCAAGGTCAGCAGGGCGAGCACCAACCAGCCGTCGCGCAGGAGCGCGGTCAGTTGCATGGTCCGGCGATCCATGACCTTCGAGATCTCGGAGTAGGAGCTCAAGCGGACGTCTTCGCCATCATGCCAGCGCTCGAGTGGAAGCTGCGCCAGCCGCGTTCGATGGCCGAGCATGCGCTCGAGCAGGTCGTGGGTGATCTCGACGCGCGCGCTCGACCACGCCCGCTGGACGCCGTAGTGGCGGCGCGCGAGGACGAACGCGACCACGACCCACAGGGCGAGCACCATCGCCTGGGGCCACCCTCCCGCCCCGAGCACGAGGATGACGCCCGCCAGGATCAAGTCGACGAGCGACAACACCGCGAGCAGGGCGCCGCCGACCGCAAGCTGCTCGACGACCTCGGCCTCGGCGACGCGGCCGAAATGGCGGCCGATGCCGTCGAGCCGCACCTCGTCGGGGGTCAGCTTGAGGGTTCCCGCGAGGAGTTGCTGCTTCAGCAGCGTTCCGAGCCGGATCGAGAACACGCCCTGCCACCACACCTCGAGCATGCGTAGCGGAATCGCGCACGCAATCACGGCGATCCACCCCAGGAACCAGCCGGTCTCGAGGTGGGCCTGGAGCGCGGCGCGACCGAGCAACCAGAACGAGCCAGCCAGCACCAGCGAGAGGAGCGTGTGGCTCACGAGGATGCCGGCGACGAGCGATGGGATGTCGCCGAGCAGCGTCCGCCGGCTCGCGGTGCGCCGGGGGCGCATGATCCACCCGGTGCGCAACTGCGCCTGGCCGAGCCGCTGCAGCAGCATCTGTGAGCGGGCGTGCTCGCGCGCACGGGGCGACATCTCCACGCCGCCGAGCAACTGGTCCACCTCGGCGACGGTGGCTTCCTGCTCTTCGCGCAGGAGCGCGAGCGCGCTCTTCGTCTGGACCGAAACCGCCGTGGCGTCGCGCGCGAGCAGGCGCAGCTTCCCGCGCCGCGTACCCAGCAGCACCAGATAGGACGGGACGCCGTCTCGCCGGACCTGGAGGATGCAGGGCGCGGCGCGTTCGAGGACGTCGGGCAACTCGTGGTAGAGCGGCGTGATCGGCTCGAGCTCCACGCCGAGTCGATCTCCGAGCGCGAACATCCAGACCCGGCTCGGCTCGACGGCCGCCGCGGGCGGAGCGATCTCGCCCGCGGCCCTGCCATAGCCTTGCCTCTGCGCCAGTTGCTCCAGCGCGTCGGGCAGTCGCTCGACCGGCCACAACAGGTCAAAGTGCGAGCGCGTCATCCCGCCAGCTCCAACTTGCCTGCGGCGGGCTCCGCGACCGGCGTCTCCACCGGCTTCGGCGCCGGCCTCTCCACCAGTTGGCCATCCGAAAGCCACCACTGGCGCCAGCGCCCACCGCCCCAGAGCAGCGTGCGATTCTCCTGGTCGGCGCGAAGGAGCACGGCGTACCGCGACTCTTTGTTCGCGAGCAGCTCCTTCGGCGGCCCGTTCTCGAGGATCCGACCGTTCTCGATCACGAGCACGCGATCGAACTCCTGGGTGTGCTCGACGTCGTGGGTGACACAGAGGAGCGTGATGTCTGCCCAGAGCCGCCGGGACTCGGCGAGGAGCCGCGCGCGCCGGTCGCGATCAAGACCACGAAAGGGCTCGTCGAGGATGGCCAGGCGCACGCCGGAGCGAAGCATCGCGCGCGCCAGGCGCACGCGCTGACCTTGGCCGCCCGAGACCAGCCCTCCGCCTTCGCCCAACGACGTCTGCAGCCCGTCTGGAAGCGCCTCGAGGATGTCGAGCATTTCGGCGCCCTTGAGCGCCCCCGACAGTGACCAGCCGTGCGCGCCGTCGTTGCCATACCGGAGGTTGTCGATGAGGCTCTGGTTCCAGAGACTGATCGCCGGATCCACCCAGGCCGTGGTGCGCCGCAGCCGCTCGACAGCGGCCTGATTGAGCACCTGCCCGTCGACCTTGATCTCGCCGCGCGCCGGCCGGAGCCAGCCGAGCAAAAGGCCGACCAGCGTCGACTTGCCTGCTCCGGAGACACCGACCACGGCCACGTGCTCGCCGGGGGCGATGTTCAAGGAAACCTTGTCGAGGATGGTGTGACCGCCGCCTTTCACGCGGACCTTCTCCATCACGATCGAAACGCCGCTCGCGGCGTCCGCGGGCGCGACAGGCTCCTGCACTGGCGCCTCGGGCCGGGCCGGCGGATCCTTGATGTCGCCGATGACGTCGAGGAGCCGGCGAACCCGGTTCATCGCATTCGGGAACGCGCGGCTCAGCATCATCAGCCGCTGGCCGAGGATGGGGAAGCGCAGCGCCCAATAGACGACCAACAACACCAGCGAAGCCCGATCGGTGCCCTCGAGGTACGAATAGACGAGCAGCATGACGAGGCCGTAGCTCATCAGCATCAGCCCGCCTTCGAACCCGACCGACAGCGTCTGGAGCCAATAGCGCGCCTTGCTCCAACTGACGAGCAAGGTCTCCTGCGCGCGGCGCAGCGACCGCTCGGCGCCGTGGATCCGGATCGGCGTGAGCCCGACGAGCGCGTTCAGGGTGAATCCGCTGAGCGCGCCTGAGTGCATCTGCACGCGCAGGTCGGGCTCGAAGAGCAGCTTCTGCGCGACCAGGGGCACGAGCAGCGTGACCGCCGCGAGCGCGAGCACGATGTGCCATGCGTGCGGTGCGGCCCAGATGAGCGCGGCAGTGATGCTCGCGACTTCGAGCGACAGGACCAGGGCCTGCGAGAGCAGGAGTGGCAGCGACCGCATCGCCTGGATGTGGTGCGTGCGAGACGCCATGTCGGAGGCGAGCCGGCTCTGGAAATAGCGGTCCTCCATCTCGGGGAGCTTCTCGAAATACGCCTTCCGCAGCCGCACCTCGAGCCGGCGGCCGATGCCGAGCAATCCCAATGAAACGGGGATTTGGATGAGCATGAAGCAGAGCGCGACGCCCGCGAGAACGGCCATGCCCGTCGCACGCTGCGCGAACGTGCCGAGGTCGCGCCCCAGGTCGAGCACGCCACGGAGCATCAGCGCTTGCAGGATCCGCCCGAAGGTGGCGAACACCAGTCCCACCGCAATCAGGCCCGGAACGACCCACGAATCTTCGCCTCGCAGGCGGAGCAACGTTCGCGCGGGGCTCACCTGCTTGGCGACGAGCTCCGTCGCCAGGTCGCTCGCGAGCACGGCTCTCGGCGCGTCTTCGCCTGCGCGCGAAGCCTCGCGCCAACCGCGAACCCGCATCAGCACCGCGCCGGTCATCGACAGCTCGCCCTCCACCTCGGGGTTGGGGCGAACGGACCAATAGGCAGCGGGAATGGGCACTTCGCCGGAATCGTCCTTCGCAATCATGGATTGCAGCAGACCCGCCGCCGTCCGGCCTCGCCGGACGGCGCCCGCGCGGATCATCGCTTCGGACGCCCGGCACGCGGCGTCGAGCCTGGCGATCGACAGATACCCGGGGTCCTCGAGCGCCCGGGCAACCAGCGCCCGCGCCTGCGTCGCACCCAGGTTCAGCAGGCGGCGCTCGATCGTCGCGACCGCCTCCTCGGACCCGGCCCATTCGCGCCAGCCGGTCGCCGGAACGGACGTGGTGTGCTGGTACAGGCGGCTCAGCAGCGTCGAAATCCGGGTCCAGTGACGGCCCGCCGCCGGGTCCATGACCTGGATGAACGGGCCGACGCGATTCCACAGCACCACGAAGTGCGGCCGTCCTCCCGCGCTGAGCGTGACGATGATGGCGGGAAGCGCCTTGGCTTCGGGGACCACCACGTGATCGAGCGGAAGCATCACCTCCTCGGCGTCGAGCCCGAGCTGGTTCGCGACTTCATCCAAGGTGACGATCGAGGTGCCATCGACGTCCGTCTGACACACTTCGCGAAGGACGCGATAGTTGAGCTCGGCGCCCATCCCCGCGAACAGGCTCTTGAGCGAAGCGGGACCGCAGTCCGTCGCCGAGATCTGGATCACCTCGGGAATGATCGAGCGCCGGCGCCTGGGAGGAGTCATGGTCAGCGGGCCTCGGCTTCGGGCCGAAACTCGGCCGTGGGCCGTTCTTCAGGCTGCGGATTCCATTCGCCGACCGCCCGCATCAGCAGCGCGACAGGCGACGCCCGCGCGACCTCGACCTCCACCACCAGGGTCATGCCGTGGCGCAGCTGGATGCGCGGATCGTCCGGCGGTGCGAACTTGAGCTCGACGCGCACCGTACCGGGGATGGCCTCGGGCGTGGCGGTCTGGCCGGGCTCGGTCCCGACGGCCGTCACCCTGGCGGGGACCGTCCCGTAGATGGTCATCGGGTAGCCGTCGAGCTTGAGGCGCGCCGTTTGGCCGGGCTGGATCAACCCGACGACCTCCTTCGGGAAACGGGCGCGCACCCGCACCTCGGCATCGCTCGCGACGATGGTGCCGACCCGCTGCCCGTCGGCGATGAACGCTCCCGCGCCGAGCTCCGCCACGTCGACCAGGTGGCCCGTGGCCGGCGCCCGATACAGCTTCCGCTCGATCTGGTACTCGAGGCGGTCGATGGCGCCCTGGAGCTCCCGGATCCGCCCCTCGGCGTTCAGCTCCTCGCGCTCGAGTTCCAGCAGTTGCGCGGCGAGGGCTTGACGGCGCACGTTCTGCTCGCGCTGCAGTCGGATGAGCGCCAGGCCCTGCGCCGTCTGCGCGAAGCGGAGTGCGTCGACATCGGTCGTGCGCTCGAGCTTCTCCATCTCCGAGACCGCGCCCGTCGGGCTCTTGAGGGCCAACTGCGCGCGTTCCACCGCGAGCCGGTGCCTGGGCGCGAGCTCCTGCTCCCTCCCCAGCGCCTCCTTGACTGCGACCTCGTCCACCTTTGCCGTCAAAGCCGCCTCTTCGTGCTTGTTGGTGATCTGCTGGCGGATGATGGCGAGCTCCTTCTCGGTCGCGGCGAGCGTCGCCTTGCTCCGCTCGAGCTCGAGGCGCTCGGCCCGTGCGTCGAACTCGATGAGAAGGTCGCCTTCCTTGACCTCCTGATCGAGTTTGAGCAGCGAGAGCACGACCCTGCCCGCGCTGGGCGGCTCAATGCGATGGACGGCGTTGTGTGGCTCGATCCGGGCCTGTGAACTGGCCTTGACGAGCGGGACCTTGGCGAACAGCGACCAGGCGATGAGCCCGCCGACACACAACACCATCAGAGCGACGAACACGAGGCGCGTGTCCGACTCGTAGTTCAGGGAACGAAGGGTCCGCTCGAAGGGATATGCCATGGTCCGCGAACCAAAGTCGCCTTAATGGCCGCGCCGTGTCAACACCTCGGCCACTGCTTTGTGATTCACGCTCCCATTGTATGAATACAGGGCACCTTGATGCGACGCGGGACTTCGTCTGCATCGCCGCAATGCGTTGCATATTGTTCTCTGGTTCGATTTGACATCCAGCTTCGAGTACACGTAGCGTTCAACTCGAAAGGAGGCACACACCATGAAGATCAAGATCCACGTCCGCGGCGGCCCGAAGGCGCGTTAGTAGTCAGGCGTTTGACGCCAGCCGTCGGGGCTGTTCGCTCCTCGTTTCCGGTGACCAGAGGGGGGGTGATGGGGATCTTCCATCAGCCCCTCTTCTCATTTCTGGCAACGTCTTGATCTTGCAGGTGCTCGTTCCTGCCAGGTTGCTCCAGAGTCAACGACCGCTCCAGCCCAGGGTGCCAGCGGACGAGGAGCGTGGCACGTAGAGCGCGTGAATGACGGTGCTTCGACGAGCCTATCGCTGCTGAGCCTGCTGCTGAGCCCACGCCTCGGGGAGGAGTTCGTTGAGACGGGAGTCCGGGAAGCGGGTGTCGCCGAGCTTACAGCGCCTCACGAAAGTCTGGGCTGGACTGGCCATTGGCAAGGGGCATCCTGAGCGGGTGGCGTAGTTCAGCTCAACTCATTCCCCAGTTGCCCAAAAAGTCGCCCATGGTGAGTCGCACGCCTTGGTTGCGCAAGATGCCGTAGGCGGTGGTCACGTGATAGAAGAAGTGGGGGATCGCGAATGCGATCAGAAACTGGCGGCCACTGGAGTGCATTGAGCCACGGCGGTGCTCAATTACGATCTCTCGATCGAGGCCGGCTTCGAGGTCGCTTGGCGCGATCTCTCGGAGATACGCGATCGTCGCATCGAGCCGCTGGTGCAGATCCGCAAAGCTCTTTGCATCGTTCGCGGCCGGCACCCGTGGCGCACCCAGCAACTGCGCGATCGCCAACCAGGCTCCCTCCGCAGCCCAGTGGACTTGAGCAGCGAGCGTGTACATGTGCAGGTCAGTTGGCGCGTCACTCGCAACGCCACGCATGCGCCCTTCCGCAGTGAGTTGCGCGTCGAGCAACGCCGCTTCACTGCTGCCACTGGCAGCGGCATGGTCTTCGGCCTTCGTCAACTGCGTTTTCAAGTTGGTCAGTCCGCGGACGAAGAGGCCAGCAGATAGATCGTAGGCATTCAAAGACATGGCCCATCCTTCACCGCGTCATGCGCCAGTGCCAACCGGTCACGTCCGGCGCGTATTGATGAAACGCAATACTTACAGCCTCTAACAAATGTCAGGGTAGAGGCGGCGTAGGAGCATGACGCAGCAGCCGAGAACGAGGAAGCCGAAGTGAACATCGTCCCTGCGCTCATCGCGGACGCGAAGCCGGCGCAGCTGGTTCTTCCAGGCCAGCGTGCGCTCCACCACCCAGCGGTAGCGTCCCAGCCGTTCCTTGGACTCGACGCCTGGGCGGGCGATGCGCGGAGCAATGCCGCGCAGGCGCAAGCCGAGTCGGTTCTTCCTGGAGGCATAGGCTTTGTCGCCGTGGACCTTCGCGGGACGGAAGCGTCGCTGCCACGAAGGCATCCTCACCGCGGGCACGGAGTTGACGAGGGAGAAGAGTTCGTGTGTGTCGTGGACGTTGGCCGCTGTCACCGACTCGGTGAGAGGCAGCCCATGGCTGTCATGCCCGACAGGCCGAACTGCTTGCGAGGCAGCATCTCCCACGGGATGCCGCTCCTGAGCACGAAGACGATGGCCTCCAGCGCCGCCCGGTCGTCCGCACGAGGGCGGCCCAGCTTCTTCTTCGGCCGAGGCGGAGGCGGAGGCAGCAGGGGCGTCACGCGCTGCCAGAAGGCGTCGGGGACGAGTTCACGGACCATGTCCCTCAAGCTGATGAGGCCCCTTGCCAACGGCCAGCCCAGCCCTGACTTTCGTTAGGTGCTGTGAATCCCAGCGCGCCATCGACCTCCTCCAAGAGCGCCGCACCGGCCAGAAGGTGAACACGCTGTTCGAGGGCGACCTCTCCGACGACGACAAGCTCATCTATGTGAACAGCGTCGTGATGGGAAAATTGCTGGAGTCCTCCACGCTGGTCCAGCAGGCCGCGAACAACACCCAGGAGCAGTTCGCGAACTCGCCGGATCTCCGGCGCGAAATCGAGAACGCCATCATGGATGCGCTCGAAGCCCACACGCTGATGAGCAAGCAGGCGTTGAATTCCCAGGCCATCCAGGCTGGCATCAAGGACATCCTGCTCAACCACGCGAAGCTGTGGGAAGCCCTCCGGTCGAGGGCGGGCAAGGGATGGTCGGGTCAGGCACAGGCACCGAAGCACCGCACCGGGACTCCAGGGAGTTGTCACGTCCGAACAACTTGGGGTCGCTGACACGCGATTTTCCGAGGCGGCCCGCGCGCCAACCCCTAAAGTCACCTGCGATGAGTGCCCCTGACGACTCCCGCGCCCCGCTCGCCGCCCTGTTGCCGAAGCCCGGCGAGCCCCCTCTCGACGCCGATGAAATCCTCAACCGCTTCGTGGGCTACGTGGCCACCAACGGGTTGAGCCTGTACTCCGCCCAGGAGGAGGCCATCCTGGAGCTCCTGAGCGACAAGCACCTGTTCCTCAAGACGCCCACGGGGTCCGGCAAGTCGCTGGTGGCGATGGCGCTGCACTTCAAGGCCATGGCCGAGGGCAAGGTGTCGTTCTACACGTGCCCCATCAAGGCGCTGGTGAACGAGAAGTTCTTCCAGCTCTCCAAGGCCTTCGGCCCGGAGAACGTGGGCATGCTCACAGGCGACGCGAGCATCAACCGCGAAGCGCCCATCCTCTGCTGCACGGCGGAGATCCTCGCGAACCTCGCGCTGCGCGACGCCTCCGCGCGCGTGGACGCGGTGGTGATGGACGAGTTCCACTACTACTCCGACAAGGAGCGCGGCACGGCCTGGCAGATTCCGCTGCTCGCGCTGCCGAAGACGCAGTTCCTGCTGATGTCCGCGACGCTGGGCGACACGCACATCATCGAGCAGAGCCTGGAGCAGCTCACCGGCCGCGAGGTGGCCACGGTGCGAAGCTCCGAGCGCCCCGTGCCGCTGGACTTCGACTACCGCGAGGCGGCGCTGCACGAGACCATCCAGGACCTCATCGCGCGCGGGAAGTACCCCATCTATCTGGTGAACTTCACGCAGCGCGCTGCCGCCGAGCAGGCGCAAAATCTGATGTCGGTGGACTTCAACACCAAGGAGGAGAAGGAGGAGCTGCGGCAGGCGTTGATGGACGCGCCCTTCGACACGCCCTACGGCAAGGACTTCCAGCGCTACCTGCGCCACGGCATCGGGATGCACCACGCGGGCCTGCTGCCCAAGTACCGGCTGCTGGTGGAGAAGCTGGCACAGCAGGGCCTGCTCAAGGTCATCAGCGGCACGGACACGCTGGGCGTGGGCGTGAACATCCCCATCCGCACGGTGCTCTTCACGCAGTTGTTCAAGTTCAACGGCGAGAAGCTGACGACGCTGAGCGTGCGCGACTTCAAGCAGATTTCAGGACGCGCGGGCCGCAAGGGCTTCGACACCGAGGGCAGCGTGGTGGCGCAGGCGCCCGAGTACGTCGTGGAGAACATCAAGCAGGCGGCCAAGGAGGCCGCAGGCAAGAAGAAGACGCCCAAGGCGAAGCCGCCGCAGAAGGGCTTCGTGCAGTACGACAAGAGCACCTTCGAGCGGCTCCAGAACGGCATGCCGGAGCCGCTGGAGTCCCGCTTCGAGGTGAGCCACGGCCTCTTGCTCAACCTGCTCCAGAGCGACAAGACGGAAGGCAGCGGCGGCTACAAGCGGCTGGTGCAGTTGGTGCGCCGCTCGCACAGCTCCGAGTACACGAAGAAGAAGCTCCTGAAGGACGCCGCCATGTACTTCCGCACGCTGCGCGAGGCGGGCATCGTGCAGGTGGTGCAGTGGGAAGGGCGCTCCTCCACCGTGGAGGTGGCGGGCGAGCTGCAACGCGACTTCAGCTTGAACCACACGCTGTCGCTGTACCTGCACGAGACGCTGGAGCTGTTGGATCCCGCGCTGGAGACATACGCGCTGGACGTCGTGACGCTGGTGGAGTCCATCCTGGAGAACCCGGATGTGGTGCTCTACGCGCAACTGCACCAGCTCAAGGGCGAGAAGATCCAGGAGATGAAGGCGCAGGGCATGGAGTACGACGACCGGATGGAGGAACTGGAGAAGCTGGAGTGGCCCAAGCCCAACCGCGACTTCGTCTACAGCACCTTCAATGCCTTCGCGCGCAAGCACCCGTGGGTGGGCGAGGAGAACATCCGGCCCAAGGCCATCGTGCGCGACATGTTCGAGCGCTTCATGTCCTTCCACGACTACGTGCGGGAGTACGGCCTCCAGCGCAGCGAGGGCGTGCTCTTGCGCTACGTGGGAGATGTCTACAAGTCGCTGACGCAGACGGTGCCGGAGCGCTTCCGCAACGAGGAGGTGGACGACATCATCGACCACCTGCGCGCGACGCTGCGTCAGGTGGACTCCAGCCTCCTGGATGAGTGGGAGCGGATGAAGAACCCGGGCGCGCCCGTCGAGGCGAAGCCGGTGGTGGACCTGAAGCCCAAGGAGCTCACCGAGGATCCGAAGGCCTTCGCCGCGCGCGTGCGCGAGGAGCTGCACCGGCTGCTGCGCGCGCTGGGCCAGCGCCGCTACCTGGACGCGCTGGGGATGTTGGACAACGCCCTGGGCGAATGGACCGCGCCGAAGCTGGAGCAGGCGATGGCGCCGTACTTCGAGGAGCACAAGCTGGTGGTGCTCACGCCCCAGGCGCGCAAGCCGGCGAACACCCAGCTCAAGGAGGCTGGCACCCGTCAGTGGGAGGCCCAGCAGCGCATCATGGACCCGGAGGGCCATGGGGACTGGGTCATCGACGCGGAGATTGATTTGCGCGGCCGCCGCATGGACGACGGCCCCATCCTGATGCTGCGCCGCATTGGCGGCATGAGCGCGTGGACCTGACGGCCTGACGTGCGGCTGTCAGCTCGTGGGCGGCCTGGAGTCCCGGGCCGCCGCGCGCACGGTGTCCGCCGCCGCGTCCACCTCCGCGAGGATGCGGCGCGCGTGGTGGAGCAGGGCCTCTCCGGTGGGCAACAGGCGCATGCCCCGGGGAACGCGCTCGAACAGGGGCGTGCCCAGTTCGTCCTCCAGCGCGAGGATGTGACGGCTGAGCGGCGGCTGGGTGATGTGGAGCCGGAGCGCGGCCCGGCCCACATGGCCCTCTTCCGCCACCGCGACGAAGGACTGGAGGTGCGTGATGCTCACGCGCCCCAGGCTAGCGCGGGACGTGCGCGCCGTGCACCTGACCGGACGATGCCAGAACAGCATTGGACGTTCCGAAGGGGCGGATGCCACCTTGCCCGCCATGGGCATTCCACTCTTCAAGGGCACCGAGGTTGAACGGCTGCGCCTCGCGGGACTCGCGGCGGCCGGCACGCTGGCGCATGTCGCCGGCAAGCTCCAGCCGGGCGTGGCGACGGCGGACATCGACGCGTGGGTTCGCGAGGACACGGCGCGCCGGGGCGGCACCCCCAGCCAGCTTGGCTACAAGGGGTTTCCCGCCACGGTGTGCACCAGCCGCAACCACGTGGTGTGCCATGGCATCCCGCGCCCGGATGAACACCTGAAGCCCGGGGACATCGTCAACGTGGACGTGACGACGTGCCTGGACGGCTTCCATGGGGACACGTCCGCCACGTTCCTCATCGGCGAGGTGTCCTCCGACGCGAAGCACGTGGTGGACGTGGCGCGGCGGTGCCGGGACGCGGGCGTGGCGGTGGTGCGGCATGGCGCCCGGTTGGGCGACATTGGCGCGGCGGTGATGGCGCTGGCGAAGGCGGAAGGGTGCAGCGTGGTGGAGGAGTTCGGCGGCCATGGCATCGGCCGGCAGATGCATGGCCCGCCGCATGTGTCCCACGTGGGCAAGGCGGGGACGGGCATCACCCTGCGCTCGGGGATGGTGATCACCATCGAGCCCATGGTGAACCTGGGCCGCCCGGACATCCGGATGATGCCGGACGGGTGGACGGTGGTGACGGCGGACGGCAGCCTGTCCGCCCAGTTCGAACACACCGTGCTCGTCACCCGGGACGGCTGCGAGGTGCTGACCCCGAGCGAGCTGTCCCTCCACATCCCCGGCGGGTGTTGAGAAGGGGGCGCTTGCGTCCGCCCGTCCGGTCGTGTGTCGAGCGGTTCTCGTTGGCAGCGTCAGGGCCGGTGGTAATTTGCCGGCCATGAAGAAGATCCTGGTCGCGCTCCTCGTGCTCATCCTCCTGGCGGTCGCGGGCGTGGGCGGAGCGTTCTGGTACGCGCAGAAGGCCGTCACGACGCCGCACGCCTCGGCGGATGCCACCCCGAAGGAATTCATCGTGAAGAAGGGCGCGTCCGCGCGCTCCCTGGGCCAGCAGCTCCAGGCGCAGGGCTTCCTGGATGACGCCCGTGTCTGGCGCTTCCACCTGTGGCGTCGGGGCAGCCTCAACGTGAAGGCGGGCCGCTTCATGCTGAGCCCGACCTCCTCCGTGGAGCAGCTTGCCACCGCGCTGGAGGGCCCACCGCTGCCGGAGGACGTGCCCTTCGCGATGATTGAAGGCTGGCGCCTGCGCGACACCGACCAGGTGCTCGCCGCGCAGGGCCTGATCAAACCGGGCGAGTACATCGCCGCGGCCAGCCGCTCCGAACTCTTCAAGGCACCGTTCCCCCTGCCCACGCGCGGGCTGGAGGGCTACCTGTACCCGGAGACGTACGGCATCGTGGTGGAGGGCTTCAAGGTGGAGGCCTTCATCCAGCGGCAGTTGGAAACCTTCCGCGCCCGCTTCTACGACGCGCACAAGGCGGAGATCGACAAGAGCGGCCGGTCGCTGCACGACATCGTGGTGATGGCCTCCATGCTGGAGCGCGAGGAGCCCATGCCTTCGCAGCGCCCGCTCGTCGCGGGCATCCTCTGGAAGCGCGTGGACAAAGGCTTCGCGCTGGGCGTGGACGCGACGAGCCGCTACGAGCTGGCGGAGTGGAACGACCGCAAGGAGTTCCTCAAGAGGCTGCGCGACAAGTCGGACCCGTGGAACTCGCGCACCCGCGTCGGTCTGCCGCCCGGCCCCATTGGGGCACCGACGGTGGACTCGCTGCTCGCCGCGCTGCGGCCGACGAAGAGCGACTTCTTGTACTACCTGCACGACGCGCAGCGGATCCTCCGCCCCTCGCGCAACGCACAGGAGCACGAAGCGCTCCGCGCCAAGTACAACGTGTACTGAGCGCGCCATGACGCCTGCTTCGCGCGAGTCGCTTCGTCCTTCCCCCGCCCCCTCCGCCGAAGGCGAGGCGGCCCTGCGGCAGGAGCTGGCCACGCTGCGCGAGGAGTCCGCGCGGCTGCGGCGGATGCTCGATACGGCGGCGCAGATCTCCTGGACCCAGGATGTCCGCGCGGGCGGGGATCCGGTGGCGCCGTCGTGGCACGCCTTCACCGGACAGACCCGGGACGCGTTCGCGAACCAGGGCTGGCTCACGGCGCTGCATCCGGACGACCGCGCGGGGGCACTGGCCGCCTGGGCGGAGGCCGCCGCACAGAAGAAGCCCTTCAGCACGCGCTACCGCTTGCGACGCGCGGATGGCGTCTTCGTGTGGATGCTCGCGAAGGGGACGCCGGTGTTGGGGCACGACGGAGAGGTGTCCGAGTGGGTGGGCACCTGCTCGGACATCCATTCCCAGTGTCTGCGGGAGGAGCGGGCCGCGTTCCTCGCCAGGGCCGGGGAGCTGTTCGCGCTGGCGCTGGAGCCGTCCGCCACGCTGGTGACGCTCGCGAACCTGTCGGTGTCGACGCTCGCGGACTGGTGCATCGTGGATCTGCTGCACGTGAACGGCCACTTCGAGCGGGCCCAGGTGTCGACGGCGGATCCGGCCTGGCTTCCCCTGGCGGAGGTCGTGCGGCGGCTGGCCCCCATTCCCCGTGAGCGGCCCGTCTATCCTCCCGCGCTGGCGCTGACGACGGGCCAGTCGACCGTGGTGCCGGACGTCACCCCCGCGCTGATGGAGGCCGTGGCGCAGGACGCGAACCACCTGGAGACCATGCGTCAGGTGGGCATCCGTTCGCTGCTCACCGTGCCGCTGGTGGCCCGGGGTCACATCCTGGGCGCGCTGTCGCTCATCGTCACCACGTCCGGCCGCCGCTATGGCGACGAGGACCTCAAGTTCGCGCAGGAACTGGCGAACGTGGCGGCCCTGGCCGTGGACAACGGGCGGCTGCTCCAGGGCGCGCGCGAAGCCGTCCGCCTGCGCGACGAGTTCCTGTCCGTCGCGAGTCACGAGCTGAAGACGCCGCTGACGCCGCTCAGCCTGAAGCTGCAGGCGCTCTCGCGCGCGGTGAAGGCACACCCGGATTCGCCGCTCGTGCCCGTGATTGAATCCCACGTGGAGCAGGGCCACCGGCAGGTCCGCCGACTCACGGAGCTGATGAACGACCTGCTGGACGTGTCGCGCATCAGCGCCGGCACCTTCCGGTTGCAGCGCGAAGCGGTGGACGTCGCGGCCCTGGTGCGCGAGGTGTCCGCGCGGTTCGCGCCGCGCTTCGGTCTGGAGCACAGCCCCTTCACGGTGGAGGCTCCGGAGTCGGTGCGGGGCTGTTTCGACCGTTCGCGTCTGGCCCAGGTGTTGGATCACCTGCTGGACAACGCCCTCAAGTATGGCGCCGGCACCCCGGTGTCCCTGCGGCTCCTGGTGGACGGCGCGGTGGCGCGGATCCGTGTGCGCGACGGCGGCATCGGCATCGCGCCCGAGCAGCGTCCCCGCCTCTTCGAGCGCTATGGCCGCGCGGTGTCCGAACGCCACTACGGTGGCCTGGGCCTGGGCCTCTACCTCACCCGCACCATCGTGGAGGCCGAGGGCGGCCGCGTGTCGCTGGAGAGCACCCTGGGCGAGGGCGCCACGTTCGAGGTGGAGCTGCCGCTCCAGCAGGCCTGAGGGACCGGGCGCTGGCTAGGGCGCGGGTTCCGGCGTCTTCTGGAACTTCTCCGCGAGGATGCGCTCGGCCGCGTCCGCGAGCAGATCGCGGGCCATGCGCGTCTCCTCGCCGAAGATGCCCGTGGACGTGCGCGCGTCCAGCACGTGCGTCGCGAGCAGCGAGAAGGCCGCGGCCTCGTCGAACGTCGCCTCGGAGGACAGGACGCGCTTGCCGGGATGGGGGTCCTCCTCGTGGAAGCGGCCCTCCCAGCTCTCGCCCAGCGTGATGGCGAAGTACTGCGTCGCCACGTTGCCGGGCCGCGACATGTGCGAGGCGGCGACCACCGCCCGGAGCTGCTCTCGCTCGTCGGACGTCATCCGCTGCTTCCACGCTTCAACCGCCGCGTGCATGGTCTCAATCTGATCCCTCGCCGCGTCCTCCGCGTTCTTCAGCAGGTCGGGCACCTGGGCGTGGACGAACGCGGAGAGGTCCTCCTGGGCCACGCGGTTCGCGGCCAGCACGGCGTCCACGAGCGCCTGCGAGGCGTCCAGCACGCGGTGCTGCCGCTCCAGGGGCTCGGCGGGGAGGCCCCGTGCCGCGAAGCTGTCGCGCACCTCGGTGATGAGCCTGCGCAGGGTGGTGAGCCGGATGCGGGTATCGTCGTCGAGCACGTCCTTCAGCGGGGCCAGCAGCACGTGGAGCGCGAGCGGGACGTGGGTGACGGCCTTGTACACGTGGTAGCGGCGCGTGCGCGAAGGCGCTTCGAAGCGCTGGCCGCCCTTGCGCAGGATGAGCAGGTCGTCGATCTGCGCGATGACCGGCCCCATGCGTGACAGCACCGCTTCCCGGCGCGCGGCGTACGCGTCCCGGAACGCCTGGTTGAGCACGGAGAGCGAATCCGTGGCCTCCAGCGCCACGGTGCGCGCGACCTCGGAAGGGGGCTCGGGGGGAGGGG
>NZ_RAVZ01000460.1 GCF_003611635.1 Corallococcus terminator
CTCTGGCGAAGCCCCCACATGATCCCCGACGACGGCCCCGCCTCATCTTCTTCCTGGCTGCGACGCGGCCGGTGGTTCCTTGCCCTCGTGCCATTGGTGCTGGGGGTGGGGGTGTTGTTCTGGTGGCAGGCAAGCGAGGGGGCCGAAGCGCCAGAGGGCCTGCCGGAGGCCTCCCCCGTCCCGGAGCCCGAGCATCAAGAGATGGCCCGGGCCCCGGCGGGGCGCGCGGGTCCACCCGGGGCTGTCGAAGCAGCGGCGCCGTCGCTGCTCAGCCCCGAGGCCCGCGAGCGCGAGGCCCGGCGCGAGCTGTGGCAGAAGCGCCTGGAGCGCGCGCGCGCTTCGCTGGAGTCCTACGTGGCGGCCACGCGCTATCCGCCCGAGTCCCGGCCGAGCCGCGAGCATCCGGATCAGATGGAGTTGGCGGAGCCGGAGCGTACGCGGCCGTTGAGTCCGAAGGCCGCGCAGGACGGTACCTCCGACGTGCAGTTGCGGCTCAAGCAGGACAAGGTGTTCGTCGTCGGTGAGGAGTCCGTGTTCTTCACCGTGGCGTGCGAGGACTCGCGCCGGGAGCCGCGCCCGTGCGAGGTGCTGTCCGCGGTGGCGCACGAGGCGGAGCACATGGCGGGCGCGGGAGGCGCGGCCGGTGTGCCGCTCGCCTTCGGTGACCGCGGCCAGGACGGCGACATGGTGGCCGGGGATGGGGTGCTCACCGGCCGCTTCCAGCCGTCGAGGCAGGGCTTCGCGATGTTCTCCGGCACGCTGCGCGTGGACGTGCGCGTGCGCTCCGGCTCGCAGGAGGACGCGACGTTCTTCGACGTGCTCTACACGCCCGCGCCGCCCGCCACGTTCACCCGCCGGGTGCGCGAGGTGTTCGAGGCGGGCTCGTTGGATTTGTACCTGACGGTCCAGGTGCGCAAGGCGGGCCGGTACGTGGTGTCCGCGCGCCTGGATGACGAAGGGGGCGTGCCGTTCGCCGCGGTGTCCTTCAACGAGGAACTGCCCGAGGGCGTGCAGGAGGTGCGGCTCAACGTCTTCGGCAAGCTCGTCCGCGACGATGTCCCCACGTTCCCGCTGACCCTGCGCGACGTGGAGGGCTTCCTGCTCAAGGAGATGGGCGACCCGGACCGCGAGCTGATGGTCACGCTGCGCGGCCCGGTCCACACCACGCGCGTGTATCCGCTCCACCAGTTCTCCTCCTCGGAGTGGAACAGCCCGGAGCGAGACCGCTACACGAACGAGCTCAAGAAGGACGTGGTGGAGGCGCAGAAGCAGTTGGATGCCGCGCTCGCGGACACGCCCGCGCCCTGAGCCATGGGGTCCGGGCGCGGGTGACGACTGCCCCGCCTCAGGATTCGGGCGGGTGGAACGCCGGAGGCGCGGTGTGGGCCTCCGCTTCGGCTTCCACGAAGTCGGCGTCCTGCACGTCCTCGATGTCCGTCCCGGCGCTGGCCAGCGCGGCGGCGTCCACCGGGGCTTCGGCGTTCGCGGGGGCGTCCGTCACGGCGGCCTGGGTCAGCTCCGGCGCCACCACGACGCTGTCCTCGTGCATGAAGGCCGGCGGGGCTTCAGCCTGCGCTTCCGCCGGGGCCGCTGCCTGGGCTTCGGGGGCCTCCAGCGTGAAGTCGTTCACGTCCGCCAGGAAGTCATCTGGCGGCGGGACGTTCATCGACCCTTCGGCGTACTCGAGGTCCGGCACGCTGTCGTCCATCGTGGCCATGAAGTCGTCCTGACCTTCCGTGGCTCCGGAGGACTCCAACTCCAGGTCGGCGTCGGACCCTTCGGCGCCGGCCTCCTCGCTCAGGGCGCGCAGCTCCTCGTCGCTCAGGCCGGACAGGTCTCCCGACTCCAGGAGGAACAGCAGGTCCTCGGCCTCCTGCGCGGAGACGGTGCGGGGCATGGTGTCCAGGTTCTGGAGTTCCCAGGCCGCCGCGTCGGGCGACAGGATGTCGGACGGGTCCATGGAGGGATCCGTCTCCACCTCCTCGGTGCGCCGCTGGGGGTTGGCCAGCCGCGCCTGCATGAGCGGCGTCGACATGGGCATGCCCAGCCGCTGCGCGTACGAGGGGGCGGTTGCTTCGAACTCACTCACGCCCGCGAAGGCGCGCAGTTGCGAGTTCTCCATCAGGGCGGCCCGGGGCTCCGGGGACTCCTGGCCCGCGCGTCCACGCGCCGCGTTCGGGGCGGCTTCGTCGGGCCCGAGGTCCGCGAACAGCGCACCGTTCAGGTCGCCCTCGGCGTCCGCCTGGAAGTCGCTGTCGTCGGAGAAGCCCCTCCGCACCGGATCCACGGGCGCCAGGGGCTCCTTGCGCACCGGGGCGGTGACCTCCAACTGCGAGGAGATGGAGTAGGCCCGCGATGTCGAGATGCCAGAACCCACGCGGCGGATGGAGGTCATGGTTCTCCTCGGGTGATGGCCCGCACGTCGGGCAGCTTCTGGATTGTCCGCCGGGCCCGGGGGGAGTTGCTAGGGGGGCCCACGGAATCGGCTTCAGGAGGGCATGCGAGCATCGCGGACAACAATCCACCGACGATGCCCGATATCTTCTGCTGCCTCCCGTGACGTAATCAGGTGCGACATCATCCCGTTCGCCGTCAGGTCGTTGATTTCCGTGGTCCCCACCCTTCGTCCAGGACTGGATTTCCGTTCAGCATGGACGGGCGGGGGCAGGACGGGCGCAACGTCGGTCGTCGGACAAGGAAGTGCCATGGAGCACAGGGAACGGGCCTCCGAGCGTCTTTCTCAGGAGAAAACCCGGCGCGGGCAGCCCGGGCGCGAAGAGACATGGCCGCTGGCCTCCCGCTTGCTGTACGGGAGCCCAGCCAGGAGGCGGCAGTCATGAGATTCGAGAGCGCGGGGCAGACCCATATCGGGCGGCGACCGCACAACGAAGATGCGTACTGCGTCCTGCCCGAGCGTGGGTTGTTCGTGGTGGCGGACGGGTTGGGGGGACAGGAGGGCGGCGAGGTGGCCAGTCAGTGCGTGGTGGACACCTTCGCGGGCTTCAGCGACCGGTTGGATCGGGACCGGGACGGCACGTGGCCGGACGCGGTGGATCCCGCGAAGACCCGGGAGGAGAACTACCTGGCCGCCTGCACCGCGTCGGCCCAGCGCACCCTGCGCGTGCGCCGCGTGGGCAAGCTCAAGGAGATGGCCTCCACGGTGGTGGCGCTCGCGGTGGGAGAGCGCGGCGCGGCGGTGGCCCATGTGGGCGACAGCCGCCTGTACCGCCTGCGCGACGGACACCTGGAGCCGCTCACGCGCGACCACTCGCTCATCGAGGAGCTGCGCGCCGCCGGCCGCGAACCGCCGGGCAACCCGAACAACCTGCGCCACCTCATCACGCGCGCGCTGGGCACCGAGAACGCGGAGCCCACCGTGCGGAGGCTGGAGACGCAGCCCGGGGATGTCTTCCTGCTGTGCTCGGACGGACTGTATGAGCCGCTGGGGCCGGAGGCGATGACGGAGCTGTTGCAGGCCACGTCCGCCCAGGCCGCGTGTGATGCGCTCGTCTCCGCCGCCTACGAGGCCGGGGGCCGCGACAACATCACCGCCGTCGTGCTGCGCGTCGCCGCGGCCTGATCCGCCCGCGTCAGGACGGCTGGGGCCGGGGAAGTCAGGGAAGTGGACCCTTCGGGTCGGCGGGTCCTTCCGACCCGTCGAGGAGGGTCCGGTCCGACGGAGGGGAGTCGCCAGACACAGGGACTTCAATCCTTCGCCATTTCCGGGATATTCTGGGGCCCCCCGCCTCGCCCCCCCTCTCCCTCGACCGAGTGCCCGTTGCGTATGACGCTTAGCCTTGCCGCGCGCTTGACCGCGGCGCTCACCGCCGTGGTTATCGCCCTCACCCTTGGCACCGTGTCGTTGATGGGCCTGTCGCTGCGCTCGCGGGTGGAGGCCGAGATGGTCTCCGCGCTGGGGCGGGACGCGCTCCGCTGGCAGGCGCTGAAGGACCAGGAGGTGCGGGTCCTCACGGAGCTGTCCCGCGTGGCGGTGACGAGCCCGGTGTTCGCCAGCGAGCTGCAGCGCGGGGCCGCCGGGGGTGCGCAGGCGGGGCTGTTGGCGGATCAGCGCGCGCTCTTGGGCGTGGACCTGCTGGTGCTCGTGCGTCCGGATGGAACGCTGATTGCGTCCACGCGGGAGGGGAGTCTTCCGGGGCTGGAGAAGGTGGTGCGGCAGCAGGGGCACGTGTTGTTGCCGGCGACGGGCTCGCCCTTGTTGGCGGCGGCGCAGCCGGTCCAGTCCAACGGCGCCACGGTGGGCCATCTCGTGGTGGGCGCGGAGCTGGGCGCGGATGACCTGGGGCGCCTGGGCGCCGGCAGTGAGCAGTTGGAGTTGCTGCTGCACGTGGGGTCGCGGGTGGTGGCGCAGTCGGTGCGCACGGTGACGGCGCCCGCGCTGTTGTCGGCGGCGGCCTCGGGCGTGGCGAACGGCGGCGCGGTGGACGTGGGGGACGCGGCGCTGCACCTGTCGCGGGTGGACATGGGGGACGGGGTGGAGCTGGTGCTCGCGCGCGGCGCGGCGGCGGAGTGGGCGCGGATGCGCTCCACGCTGGTGGGCGTGTTCGGCATCGGGCTGCTGGTGGCGCTGCTGGCGGGCGCGGGCGTCTTCCTGCTGGTGCGGCGGATGATGGCGCCCCTGAACGCGCTGACGGCGGCGGCGGCGCGGGTGGTGGCGGAAGGGGACTTCAGCGGCACGCTGGAGGTCCATTCGAAGGATGAGATTGGGCAGTTGGCCACGTCCTTCGGGGACATGATGGCGCGGCTGCGCGCGGTGCTGGTGGCGCTCAAGGGGTCGGCGCAGGAGCTGGAGGCGACGGCGCTGGAGTTGGCCACGTCCGCGTCGGATCAGAATCTCGCGGTGACGCGGCAGGCGGCGGCGCTGCACCAGACGCAGATTGCAGCGCGGCAGCTCCAGGAGAGCTCCCGGGCGGCGGCGCAGCGGGCGACGGGCGTGCTGCGCGAGGCGGAGAAGGCGGGCGCGGTGGGGCAGGCGGGAGAGTCCGCGGTGGCGGGCAGCGTCGGGGGCCTGACGCACATCCGTTCGCAGGTGGAGCGCATCTCCAGCACGGTGTCGGAGCTGCGGCAGCGCACGCGGCAGGTGGGGGACATCACCGGAACGGTGAAGGACCTGGCGGACCAGTCCAACGTGCTGGCGCTCAACGCGGCCATCGAGGCGGCGCGCAGCGGCGAGTCGGGGCGGGCGTTCGCGGTGGTGGCGCGGCAGATGCGTTCGTTGGCGGACCAGTCCGCGACGGCGACCTCGCGCGTGCAGTCCATCCTCGGCGACATCGGCCGGGCCATCTCCGAAGCGGTGAAGACGAGCGAAGGCGGCTCGCGCGAGGTGGAGGGCGGGCTGGACCAGGCGAGGGCTGCCGGTGAGAGCCTGCGCGCGCTGGCCACGGTCATCCAGAACAACAGCGAGTCGGTGAAGAGCATCGCGGACATGGTCAGCCAGCAGGACGCGGGCATCGCGGAGCTGTTCGCCGCGCTGAGCGACCTGACCCGGTTGGCGGATGAGACGGTGGAGCGCGTGGCCACGAGCGCCGTCGCCGCCGCGCGCCTCACCACCGCGTCCCACGACGTGAGCACCATCGTGAGCCAGTACCGGCTGTGACGGTGGGGCGCGGGGGCTTCTCGTCACGAGCGCCCCGCGTCGCATGAAGCGAGCCTCTTCGATGGGCCGTGCCAGTCGTTACGCGGAGGGCTTGAAGCACCGCCCTCCGCGTCCGTGAGGCCCGTTACCCCGCCTCGCCGCCGTCGATGGCGTAGGCCGCGCCGGTGATGGCGCCCGCCGCCTCCGAAGCGAGGAAGAGGCACACCGCCGCGACCTCCTCCGGCTGGATGATGCGGCCCATCGCGTTCATCGACGCCAGGGCCTCGCGCGCCTGCTCCTCCGTGCGGCCCGTCGTCTTGGAGACGGCGGCGGTGGCGCCCGCGAACATGTCCGTCTCCACCCAGCCCGGGTTCACGTTGTTCACCGTGACGTTCTTGCGCGCGTACTCCACCGCCAGCGCGCGCGTCAGGCCCAGCAGCGCGTGCTTGGACGCGCAGTACGCGGACGTGTACTTCGCCCCGCGCGTGGAGGTGATGGAGCCGATGTTGATGACC
>NZ_RAVZ01000461.1 GCF_003611635.1 Corallococcus terminator
GTCATGGGGGGCAGGACTCTAACCGCCGCGACCGGGGGTGCCAGTCCGTCTCAGGGAGGGGTGGATCCAGCCAACCGGGAGGCCGCCACCGCCCGGACTTCCGGGGAGGGGTCGCGCTCGCGGGCCAGCTCCAGGAGCAACACGCCCACGGGCTTTGGCAGCTTCGCGTTCAACGCCTGGAGCGCCTGGGTGCGCTCCTTCACGCCCTGGGACAGGCGTTCGGCCACCTGTTGATCCGCGCAGGTGCGGACGCCGGGGTGCTGCTGGCGCAGGATCAGCTCCGCGTCCGCGAGCTTCGCCTCAGCGAGGCGCACCGCGTCCTGGGCGGTGCGCTCGAAGGTGGCCAGGTCCTCCGGGAACTCCGTCTTCACCGAACGGGCGCGGGTGATGGCCTGGGCCGCGAACCGGGCGTCCACCACCGCCGCGCACAACTGCCGGGCGGCCGCGAGCGCAATCCCACCCTCCCCCGACACCGCCTCGTCCCGAGCGGTCGTCTGGGCCCACACCGCGAGCTGCCGGGCCGCTACAGCCGCGGAGAAGGCCTGGTGGCGCTGTTCGCGAAGCTGCACCCAGCGCCAGAGCACCACCGGATCCGTGCCGCCGGATTCATAGACGCGCTGGTACTGGCTGGCGGCCTGTTCCAACTGCCCGCTCAGGTCCAGGAGCGCCGCGACGGTGAGGTACAGCTCCGGGCTGCTGGCGCGCTCGCGCAGGGACTCCAGCCGGACGGCGACCTCGTAGCCGGCCACGGGGGCGGGCAGCGCGGTGAGCACCGTGCGCAGTGACGTCATCGCGTTCTGGCGGATCAGCGGGTTGCGCGCCGTGCGCAGCGCCTCCAGGAGCGGATCCACCACGCGCACCGACACGTGCTGCCCCAGCTCCTCGGCCGCCTGCCAGCGGTCCAGCGGATCCGGCGCGACCAGGGCGCGCTTCAGGTCCTCCAGGTCGCGCAGGTAGTGGCCGGCCTGCATCGCGCGGGCGGCGGGCTCCGTGCGGGCCAGGGCGCCCTGTTCGGCGCGGGCGCGGGCGAGGCGCGCGGGGAAGCCTGTCAGCTTCGGGCCCAGCGGGTGGACCTTCACCTTCGCCTCGGCCTCGTCCACGAGCCCGGAGACGAGCAGGCCCTCCACTTCCAGTTCCAGCAGCCGGACGCGGGCCTCCTCGCGGTGCACACCCGAGGCGAAGTCGCGCAGGTAGGCGAAGAGCTTCCCGGCGTCGGTGGCCTGGAGGTAGCTCTCGTCGTCCAGCTTTCGCTCCAGCTCCTCGCGGGGCGTGCCTTCCGCCTGCCCCTTCAGGAGGGTCACCATGCGCGTCAGGTCGGTCGTGGTGCGCATGTCGCGCGACTCGGCCGCCTGCAGCATCGCCCGGGCCTCGTCCTTGTGGGTGCCGTCGGGATGCTCCGAGAGGAACTGCCGCCACCCGGCTTCGGTGTCCGCCTGCTTCGCCGCGTTGAAGCGCAGGCCCTCCAGCAGGGACTTCACCACCCGCGTCTGCGGCGCATCCGGGTACGTCTCCAGGAAGCGCTTGTAGGCGATGACCGAGTGCAGGCGCTTCGCCTCTTCGAACTCCAGCCCTTCGATGCGCCCCTCGGCCGTCGTCGCTTCCGGATCATCCGGGTACTCGCGCAGGAAGTCGCGGTAGGCCTGGACGGTGTTCTGTTCGCTCGCATGCTCGAAGGACTTGTGCGAGCAACCGGTGGCCAGCAGGAGCAGGGCGAGGGCGCGGCGGAAGGTGGGCATCTCCTCCAGCAATACCCCACCCGTCCCCCGGCGAAAACCCGAGCCGTCCCGCCCGGTTGCCTGGGTGGTTTTTTTGACCACACGGGCCACCGGGGGGAGCCTGTGCCCCAGGACGCTACAGGGAGAGGTGGCCATGAAGCTGGGCGCATGGATGGCGATGCTGGCGATGACGACGGGCTGTGCGACCGGGTCCCCCGTGGGCGGCTGGGTGGCCTCCGAGTCGGTGCGCTACCACTCCGCCTCGCCGCCGGCCTTCCCCCGCGCCGCGCTGTCCGCGTCGGTGACGCCGCGTGAGAGCCCCCGCGCCCCGGCCTCCGCCGAGCGTCCCGCGAAGGGCCGGCCGGACACGGGGACCAAGGGCACCGCGGTGGCGAAGGCTCCCGCGTCGAACAAGGCGAAGGCGCGCCCCGCCGTCACGCCCGCGAAGACGACCGCCGCGAGCACGGCCCCCGTCGCCAATCCCCGCGAGCGAGTGCTCACCACGGCGCGCGCGCTGGTGGGAGGGTCGTCGGTCCAGGTGAACGGCCGGCGCTACCCGGCGGACTGCACGGCGCTCATCGAGGCCACGTATGCGCAGGCGGGCCTGACGTTCCGGGGCACGCTGAAGCCCGGGGACAACGGCGTCACCGCGCTCTACCGCTACGCCCGCGCGAACGGCCGCGTGTACACGGAAGGCCGCCCCGTGCCGGGGGACCTGGTGTTCTTCCGCGAGACGTATGATCAGAACCGCGACGGGCGCCGCAACGACGGGCTCACGCACGTGGGCCTCGTGGACAAGGTGGATTCGGATGGCACCGTGACCGTCATCCACCGGGTGAAGCGCGGCGTCGTGCGCTACCGGATGAACCTGGCGCGCCCCCACCTGCCCCGCGATCCGAAGACGGGCGAGGTGCTCAACGACATGCTGCGAAACCCCGGTCCCGGACAGACGCACGTCCTCACCGGGCAGCTCTTCGCCGCGTTCGGAAGCGTGCTGCCCGCTGGCACCGCGAAGCCCGTGGCGGTGGCGGCCCGGTAGGCCCCCTGCCCTGCTGTCGCGAGCCTGGTCCGGTTTTGCCCTTCCAAGAGGCCGGGCCCGCGAATGAAGAAAGCCCGTCGGTCACGACCGGGGCGCTTCCGGAACCAGCCGGAGCGCCGCCAGCGAAACCCACGAGCCTGCACTGCGTTTCTCGATGAATCCGACGGCCTGTCGGTCGCGCCCCGCGCACTTCCGGAACCAGCCGGAGCACTTCGGGAGGGACCGACGGGCCTGCACTGCCTTCTTCAAGAAATCCGACGACTACGTGGAGCTTGGCACCCGGGCGGTGCGGTCCCACGCGGCGCGCTGCGAGTTGCGCAGGAAGCGCCAGAAGCCCACGGCGATCGCCATGTTCATGGTGACGAAGTAGTAGGCCACGGACGCCACGCGCTTCGCGATGCCGCTCTTGAACACCGCCGACTTGCCCATGAACGCCAGGGCGTAGAACAGCGTCTGGCCCAGCAACGTCACCTGATAGAAGGTGCTGTCGAGCAGGAACAGGTTCGCCAGCAGCGCGGCCACCATCAGCGCGGGAGCGCACCAGCGCAGCAGCTTGTGCGACCAGAACGCGAACGCGGGGAAGCCCGCGGTGGGCAGCAGCAGCCCGGGCACCAGCTTGAGGCTCTGGAAGTTGCCCGCCGCGATGCGAGCACGCCGGCCGAACTCCTTGCCGTAATCCTCGGTCGTCTCCTCGTGGGCGACGGCGTTCTCCTCGTAGTTGACCTTGTAGCCCGCCTCCATGATGCGCAGCGGAATCACGAAGTCATCCACGATGGTGGACGCGGGAAGCTGCGTGAAGAGCGAGCGGCGGATGGCGTACAGGCCACCGTTGGCTCCCACCACCGCGCCCCGCTTGCCCTCGTACATCTTGATGAGGGACTCGTAGCTCCAGTACGCGCTCTCCTCGTAGTCCTGCTTCGTGGGGTTGTAGAGGCGCAGCTTGCCGCAGACGGCGCCGACCTCCGGATCCTCGAAGTGGCGCACCAGCTTCCGCACCGCGTCCGCGTCGATCATCGTGTTCGCATCCGACAGGAGCACGATGTCGCCATGGGCGGAGGGGATGCAGCGGTTGAGCACCGTCGTCTTGCCGGCGCGGGCCGCAGGCGACAGCCGCACGCGGGGATCCGTGCACTTCTGCACGAGCCCATCCGTCCCGTCCGACGAACCATCCGAACCGATGAGCACCTCGAAGCGGTCAGCCGGGTAGTCCAGCGCCAGGCTGTTCTGGAGCTTCTGCTCGATGCAGCCCGCCTCGTTGTAGGCAGCCACCACCAGGCTCACCGACGGCAGCGGCCCGGCGGGAGCGCTCGCCCGAGCGGCATCTCCAGAGCGCATCCTCCGCGCGTTCTGGAAGACCTGCGCCATGCCCTCCAGGGCGAACAGGCTCAGGGGATAGAGAAAATACGTGTGCACGAGTGCCAACGCCGCGCACCAGAAGAAGACCTCCGCCATCGACCTACCCTCCGAACCCGAGTCCTCGACGAGCGTGGACTCAGCAAGGCCCGTGCCGTGGCCTTCAGGGGGCATCTGGAGCGGCTGAGCCTGCCCTCCCCAAGGTAGGACTGGAGTTTCTCCAGGGTGGCCGGGGAGGTGATCCGGTCAACGCTTCAGGGCTCGGGCACGGGCTCGGTGATGGGATCCGGCGTGGGCGCGCGGGTGGGCTCCGGCGTCGGCTCCGTGGAGGGAAGCTGCGCGAGCATGCGCTGGGCGAATTCGTGCTTGCCGTTGAGAGCCAGCGTCTCATCCAGCAGCGTCCGGGCCGTCGTGGGATCGCCCTGGCGGAGGGCCAGGCGCGCGCCCAGGACGTAGGCACGCATGAGGCCACGGTCCTGCGAGCGCAGCCCCTCCAACTCCTTCGACACGTTCTGGAGGGTGATCGCGGGAGAGCCCGAGCTGAGGGCGTACTCGGCGTGGGCGAGCAGGCTCCAGGCGGCGGTGAGCTCCGCCTGACGCAGGCGTTGGGCCAGGGCCAGCGCATCGGGAGCGCTGGTGACCGCGGCAAAGAGGGCCTGGGCCTTCAGGCGCGCGGCCACGGTCGCGGCGGGCTCCACTTCGGGGGCGGCGCGCACCCGGTCCATCTGGGCGTCGAGCTTCGTGCGGCGCGCGGCGATGGCCTCGCGCAGGGGCTCCTGTTCGCGTCCCAGCTCCTGCATCTGGGAGCGCAGCGCGTTCGCGCGGTTCTCCCAGTCCGCCGGGGTCTTGCTGGCGGTGACCCCCTTGAGCTGGGCCTGGAGCTGATCCGACTGACTCTTCAGCCGGTCGAAGTCCGCGTTCAGGTCGGCCAGTTGCAGGGTGAGCGCCACGGCGAGCTCGGCCTGGACCTCGGCGTACTTCGGGTGGGTCGCGGCGAGGGACTGGAGGCTCTGGATGGCCTGCTCGCGGGAGGCCGCATCGTCGCGGCGAAGGAGCGCCACGGCGCGGTCCTTCTCTTCCACGGCCGCCGCCGGCATGGCGGTGTTGCGGTCGCGAAAGGCGGGATACGCCAGGTACCCGGCGAGCCCCAGGCCCGTGAGCACCGCGAGCACGAGGAGCGCGCGCATCAGCGTGGACGAGGAGCCCTCTCCGGGCCCGTACTCGATGATCCCAGGTTCGGACTTCGAAGCCCCGAGCAGCTCCGGAGGCAGGTCCCCACCGGGCTTGCGTGCAGGAAGGGGCCGCTCCAATCCGCCGCCGAGCAACGATTCACCCGTCGCGGCGGGGCGCGACGGAACGGTGCGAGCGAACGGCGCGGAATCGTCGGGCAAGGAGACGATCGCCGTCGGAGCGGAGGTCGCCCACGGCTCGTTGGCGTGGCCCTCTGGAACAAGCTTGGACCGGGAGCCCGACGACCAGGGCGAATCCGCCGAATCTCCCGAGGGCGAGATGTCACCAAAGGACCGGGGCGGAGCCCGAGGAGCGAAAGGTTCCGGAGGCCCGGACACCGCGCCAAACGCCCGGGTGGCTCCGACCGCATCGGCAGTTGGAGACGTCGCAGGGCCCGGCACCGCGCCGAACGCCCGCGTCGAACCTGACGCCGAATCGACCGCGCCCGAAGGCGAAGCGCCTGGCACCGCACCGAATGCCCGGGTGGCTCCACTGGCCGCGTCGAGCGCGCCCGAAGGCGAAGCGCCTGGCACCGCACCGAATGCCCGGGTGGCTCCACTGGCCGCTTCGCTGGAACCCGAAGGCGAAGGAGCCCGCACCGTGCCGAACGCCGGGGTGGAGCGGACCGGCGCGGTCGAAGGCGAAGCCACGGGGCCCGGGACCGCGCCAAACGCCCGCGTCGCCCCCTGCTGCTGCGCCCCCATCGCCGAGGACGGCACCGGGGGCATCCCCACGGAAGGCGCTGCCACCC
>NZ_RAVZ01000462.1 GCF_003611635.1 Corallococcus terminator
AGATGGGCCTGCCGGTGGAGCTGATGACGGGCGCGCACGAGACGGGGGTGGCGCTCGGGTTGCTCGCGAAGCAGTGGGCGTGGGTGGCGGGGCTGGGCGCGGTGGCGACGCTCGTGTGGCGGCGGGGCCTGGCGCGCTTCGCGGCGTTCGGAGGATAGGGCGTGAGGCTCAAGCGATACCTGCGACTGCTGGGCGTGCAGCTCAAGGCGTCAGGCCTGCTGGCGCTGCAATACCGCGCGGACTTCCTGGCGGAGGGGCTGTCGTCGGTGGCGTGGACGTTCACGGCGCTGGCGCCGCTGTTCGTCGTCTTCGACAACCGGCCGAGCCTGGAGGGGTGGAGCTTCCACGAGTCGCTGCTGGTGGTGGGCTGGTTCACGCTGCTGCAGGGCGTGCTGGAGGGCGCCATCAGTCCCAGCCTCACGGGCGTGGTGGAGCACATCCGCAAGGGCACGCTGGACTTCGTGTTGCTCAAGCCCGCGGACGCGCAGTTCCTGGTGTCCACGCAGCGCTTCCTGCCGTGGCGCGCGGTGAACGTGCTGTCCGGCATCGGGCTGTTCATCTACGCGTTCGTGTCGCTGGGCCGGTGGCCGTCGTTCCCGGGGCTCCTGGCGTCGCTGGTGCTGCTGGGGACCAGCGTGCTGCTGCTCTATTCGCTGTGGATCCTCGTGGTGAGCGCGGCGTTCTTCGTGGTGAAGGTGGACAACCTCACGTACCTGTTCACGTCCATCTTCGACGCGGCCCGGTGGCCGTCCTCCGTGTTCCGGGGCGCGCTGGCGATGGTGTTCACCTTCATCATCCCGCTGGCCCTGATGACCACGTTCCCCGCGCTCGCGATGCTGGGGCGGCTGCCGTGGACGTCGCTCGTGGGCGCGGTGGCGGGCTCGGTGGTGTTCGCGTGGGTGGCGCGGCGGGTGTGGTTGCTGTCCATCCGCCACTACACGTCCGCGAGCAGTTGAGCCGTTCCAAGGCGACGCGGTCGGTCCGGGTTCAAACACAGGGGTCAACTGAAAGGGATTCACTGGTGGTGTCTTCCTTTGAATTGGGTTAAGGGGCCGCCCCCCCCACGGCGAAAGCCGTGTCCCCCCGCTGTGCAGTGAAGGACCACCCCTCAGATGATGCGTCTCCGTTTCAACGGCCTGATGGCCGCGCTCGCGCTTGCGTGCGCCTCGGCTTGTTCTCCTGATGAGCAGTCATTCGTTACCCGCTCCGCCGCGCTGGTCGATACGTCGGCGTGGAGCACCGCTGGAGCCATGGCTTCGGTGCGCGTGGACTCCACCGCCACCCTGCTGCGCAATGGCTATGTGCTTGTCGCTGGCGGGAGCACGTCCGCCGCGGAGCTGTATGACCCGCGCACCAGCCGCTGGTTCTCCCTGGGCGCGATGGCGACCCCCCGTCAGCGTCACACCGCGACGCTGCTCGCGTCCGGCCGCGTGCTCGTGGTGGGCGGCGGCGCTTCTTCACTGGGCGCGGCGGGGTCGGAGGTGTTCGACCCCGACTCCAACACCTGGACCGCCGTGAGCGGCCTGGACCTGCCCCGCTCCCAGCACACCGCGACGCTGCTGCCCAACGGGCGGGTGCTCATCGCGGGTGGAGACAGTGGTGCCGGCAATGCGCTGGCCACCGCCCTCCTCTTCGATCCCGCGACGAACACCTGGGCCACCACCGGCCGGATGAGCGCGTTCCGCGTGGGGCATACCGCGACGCTGCTGCCCAACGGGCGGGTGCTCGTCAGCGGAGGCCGCACCAGCGCCAATGGCACCGTGCTCGCGTCGGCGGAGTTCTATGACCCGGCGACCGGGACGTGGCTGCCGGCGGCCCCCATGGTCGCCCAGCGCACGGGCCATACCTCGACGTTGCTCCTGTCCGGCCAGGTCCTGGTGACGGGCGGCTTCGCGGGCAGCCTCGCCACCGCCACCACGGAGCTGTACGACCCGGCCACCGGCGTCTGGACGGCCCAGGGAAGCCTGCCGTCGCTCCTGGTCTTCCACACCGCCACGCTGCTCACCTCCGGACAGGTGCTCGTCACGGGCGGCTCCAACGGCGGACAGCCCTACCTGGAGAGCGCCTCGCTCTTCGACCCGTCCACCGGCACCTGGGCCGGGACGGCGTGGATGGCCACGCGTCGCATCAGCCACACCGCCACGCTGCTGCCCTCGGGGGAAGTGCTCGTCCTGGGCGGCGTGGCGCAGGCGGGCGTCCTCAATGCGTCCGCGGAACGCTACCGGCCGTCCTCGATGCCGTGGCGCCCGGCCGCGAACCTCGCCGCCGCGCGCGCGCAGCTCACCGCCACCCGGTTGGGCACGGGCGCCGTGCTGGTCGCGGGCGGCTTCCCTGTCGGTGGCGGTGCGCTCGCCAGCGCCGCGCTGTACGACGAGGCGACGGACTCCTGGCAGGACACCGCCCCCCTGGGCACCGCGCGCTTCCTGCACTCCGCCACGTTGCTGGGCAACGGCCGGGTGCTCGTCACCGGCGGACAGCGGGATGCGTCCACGTGGCTGTCCGCCTCGGAGGTGTACGCGCCCACCACCGGCACCTGGTCGCCGGTGGCGGACCTGGGCACGCGCCGGGCGCGTCACACCGCGACGCTGCTCGCGGGCTCGGGGAAGGTGTTGGTGACGGGCGGCGTGTCGGGCACGGGTTCGGCGTCCAACCTCGCGAGCGCGGAGCTGTTCGACCCGTCCGCCGGCACCTGGAGTTTCACGGGCGCCATGGCCCACTCGCGTTCATTCCACGCCGCGGTGCCGCTGGCTTCGGGCGAGGTGCTGGTGATGGGCGGCATCTCCACCGACGGCGCGACCATCACCGCCACCGCGGAGCTGTACAACCCGGCCACGGGGACCTGGCGGCTCACGTCGCCGCTCGCGACGGCGCGCTACGGCCATGTCGCCGTGCCGCTGGGCGATGGCCAGCGCGTGCTGGTGGTGGGGGGCTGGGGTTCGGACGGCGCGCTGCGCTCCGCGGAGGTCTATGACGTGGCGCTCGGCACGTGGAAGAACGTGTCGCCGCTGGGCACGCCGCGCTACCTGGCGCACGCCACGAAGCTGTCCACCGGTCGCGTGCTGGTGGTGACAGGGGAGGGCGGCTCGGGCCTGGGTGTCCTCGACTCCGCGGAGGTCTACGACGCCGCCACCGATGCGTGGACTCCGGCAGGCATCCTGTCCTCGCGCAACACGCACCACGACCTCGCGGTGCTGCCTTCGGGCCGGGTGCTGGTCGCGGGTGGCAGCGGGAGTAGCGGCGCGCGTCTTGGCGCCGATGTGTATTCACCCACGCCGTGACCCCGCCTCCACGAGGGGTGGGGTTGCCTGCCCCTCGTGGATGAAGTCCGGGCTTCAGGCGCCCGCGTGCGGTGCTTCGTGCTCCGCCTCACCGCGGTGGTAGTGCGCGAGGCATTCGTCCTCGCGGCCCTTCACGATGCGCAGTCCATCCATGGGGCCACCGTGGGCTGTCACCACGGTGCACTGCCCCCGGATCTCATCCTGGTCGTAGTAGAGGACCACCCAGTCGTGCGTGGTCTTCTGCCGGTGCGCCAGGGCCGTGTTGGAGAACAGGGCCCGCAGGTTCCATCCGTCCAGGCGCTCGCGCAGCACGGGCAACCAGGCCTCCCCGGAAGGGTTGAAGCGCTTGGGCGCGATGCGGCGCAGCTCCCCGTCCGCCGCCCTCCGGCGGTAGTCCGCGTCCACGCGCAGCAGCAGCTCCACCGACGGTCGGGGCACATCCTCGTGGGCATGCGACCGCGCCTGCTCGCGCGCTCTCCGGTTGCGCTCCAGTCGCGCCGCCAGCACCTCGCGCACCTGCTCCGCGCGCCGGGGACCGAAGCCTTCCACGCGCTCCAGCCGGCCGTCATGCGCGGCCAGTTCCAGCGCCTCCAGCGTGGTGATGTCCAAGGCCTCATGGATGCGTTTGGCCAGCTCCTCGCCGATGCCGGGCACGCTGGCGAGCAGGCTCTCGGGGGAGGCCTCCCCCTCCAGTCTTTCGAGGAGGTCCATCCGTCCGGTGCGCACGAACTCCGCGACCGCCGCCGCGATGCTCTTGCCCACCCCGGGCAGCTCCTTGAGCCCCGCTTCACCTCCGGTCGCCAGCACCTGCGTGACGGAGTCCGGCCACGTCGCGATGGTGGCCGCCGCCTTGCGGTACGCGCCCACGCGGTAGGGCATCGCGTCCTGTGTGTCCAACAGGTCCGCGACCCGCTCCAGCGCGTCCGCGATGTCGATGTTGCTCTTCCATTCGACGCCCATGGTACCTGGAAGGTAGGCCCTGCCAGGGAGGACGGCCACCCCCGGGCCGACACCCGCTCACCTGCCCGGCGCGGGAAATAATTCCCCGCCCGCAACCGGCGCCCGCCCGCCGGGTTGGAAGGAACAACTGGCAGTCACGCGAACCTTTCGACCTGGAGATGACGATGCGCTGGAACAAGACGTTGGCGGTGGGTGCGGCCCTGGTGCTTTCGACGGCGTGCGGCGGGGTGGATGATCAGGAGGCGCTGGAGTCCCTGCCGGACTTCGAGGGCACCTCGCTGGAGCTCAACGCGGACGCGCTCGAACAGGACGGCGCGGCGCTCATCGCGCAGGACCTGCGGGAGACGGAGGCCGCGCTCGACGGCGAAGGTGCCGCGATGCTGGAGGGCGCGCGCATGGAGGTGAAGGCGCTCAACGACGCGCTCCGGCAGGCGCTGGTGCCCCTGGCGGACCTGGTGAAGAAGACCGCCGACGCGCAGCCCGGCGACGTGCTGGTGTACGGCCCGCAGGACCGCGCCAACGCGACCTTCAAGCTCGCCGTGCGCAAGGGCGTGGGACAGCGCTACCAGTGGAAGCTGGAGGCCCGGCCGCTGGGCAGCACGGACGACACCGCCTACAAGCTCGTCGCCGCGGGCGCGCTCAAGCGCAACGGTGAGGCGCACCGGGGCCGGGGCACACTGGTCATCTCCCTGGACAACCTGAAGGCGGTGTCTCCGTCCTTCGCGGGCCAGGGCAAGCTGATGATGTCGTTCGCGCACTTCGGCCAGGGCAGCAAGTCGCTGGCGTACCGGCTGGCGAACTTCACCCCCAACACCGCGCAGCACGAGGCCGTCACGGGCGCCTTCGTGGGCCACAAGCTCCAGCCCTCCGGCGTCACCCGCGTGCGCGTGCTGGGTGCGTACAACCTGGGCAGCACCGCCACCGCCGCGAAGGAGAAGGTGCTCACCTCCGTGCGCCACATCCCGGGGCTCGGCGGTCGCGCGGACCTGCGCGCCTGGGGCGGCGATATCGCGGCGAACACCTACTACGTCGGTAGCGCGTGCTGGGACGCGCAGGAGAAGGAGCAGTTCCGCGTCCTCCTCCAGTGCACGGACGGCGGCCGCGTGGAGTCCTGCACGGAGGTGGTCGGCAGCCGCGTGGGCACCGTCCAGGATTGCCGCGGGCCGGAGCTGCGCGGCGACGTGACGCCTCCCGAAGGCACCGGCGACGACCTGTCCCCCGAGCCCGGCAACCCCGGCGCGCCGGATGACGTGCCCGCCGACGTCAGCGCGGAGTTCTGAGGTCGGCTTCATCCCGGTGCGCCTGACCCGGCGCACCCGGTTCCATGCGCTCGGACCCCTGCGCTCGGCCCAGCGCGGCCAGGTCCGTGCGCATGGGCCGGTTTGTTCGGGGCCTCGCCCTCAGCCGAGCGCGGATGCCACCACGGCGTCCGCTTCGATCTCCACTAGCATCCTCGGGTCGATGAGGGCCTTCACCTCCACCATCGACGTGGCGGGGCGGATGTCCCGGAAGCATTCGCCGTGCGCGCGGCCCACCTCTTCCCAGCGGGAGATGTCGGTGACGTACATGCGCGTGCGCACCACGTCCTCCATCCGAGCCCCCACCGCCTCCAGCGCCGAGCGGATGTTGGCGAGCGCCTGGGCCGCCTGCCGGTACGCGTCGCCTTCACCCACGAGCTGCCCCTGGGCATCCGTGGCGGTGGTGCCGGAGACGGAGACGAAGGGGCCCACGCGGACCGCCCGCGAGTAGCCCACGCGGGGCTCCCAGGGGGTGCCGGTGGCATGGAGGGTGCGCTGCATGGCTCAGGCTCCAGGAGGGGGCGGGGAG
>NZ_RAVZ01000463.1 GCF_003611635.1 Corallococcus terminator
GCCCCACGGAGCCACCCCATGCGAAGCCCCCGCCTTGCCCAGGTCCTGAAGCTTCTCGTGGTCGGCCTGCTGCCGTCCTTCGCCCAGGCGCAGGATGTCCAGCAGGCCCGGTGCAACAGCGACGCCCTGACGTTCGAGCAGGCCATCGCGCGCTCCGAGTGGGCCCGGCGGTGCGGACTGCTGCGCAACACCGGGGGCGCGAACGCGTGGGTCGCCTCGACCGCGGCCTTCGACACCTCCTTCGCGTGGGCGAAGGAGTACCGCGAGTCCGACACGAGCCACGCGTACACGGGCAATACGCATTACAACAACGTGAACTACTACTACGCGCGCTCGCTCTATGAAGCGACGCCGATGTTCTCCGTGTTCCAGGAGACCAGCGGGAGCACCGCGGGCTACTGGAAGTGGTCCCACACGTCGCCGCTCGCGCGACCGCTCTTCCCCACCTTTGAAAGCATCAACGTCGCGGGCAGCGGCACGCAGTTGTATCCGCACCCCACCAACACGAATGACTGTCGCCTCTTCAGCACCCCGACGGGCACCTCGCCGTGGGTGACCCTCACCCGGTACACCGTCTGTGATGACGGGCCCGTCTATTCGATGAATGCGCAAGGGGGCGGCACCGCGGGCGAAGAGGTCATCCGGGAGGGTTGCCACACGGTCACGGAGACGGTCGAGAAGCCCTTCTACGTGGTGGCCTACTGCGAGGCCGGCTGCCACCCGGGTGACCAGTTGCTGGGCTCCAGCACTGGCGAGGCGGCCCTGGGGGAGGACCCACCGCGGCGGATCAACCCAGTGTCCAGCGACACCCCGGAGCCCGGCGACGGCGAGCACGTCGTCTATGAACTCACCACGGAGTCCGGCGACCTGCTGCGGGTGCCCGCCGGGCATCCCGTCCTCACGAGCGAAGGACGTCGGGTGAAGGCGGAGTCGCTGCTGCTCGGGGATGCATTGCTGCGCAGGGACGGAACCCCGGACCGCATCGTGACGGTGAAACAGACGCTGTATTTCGCGAAGGTCCACGACGTCCGGCGCATGTCACACGACGCGGTGTCGGATCTGCTGCTCACCGAGGGCTATCGGGTGGGGCCGGCCCGCGTCCAGAAGGAGAACGCGGAGCAGCTCAACCGGGCCCTGCGCCAGCAAGCCATCCCGGCGGAAGTGCTGCCGGAGTAGTCCTCCCGCGCCCCCTGGGAGGTTCGAGCGGCGCCCATCGGATCCCGTCCGGCGGGCACCGCCGCGGTCTGCTGAATCAAGAGGGGGCGGCAGTCTGTCCAAGAAATCCGAAGGGGAATTCCATGTCCAAGTCTGTCTTCAGAATCGTCCTGGGAGGCGCGGCCGCCATCGCGCTGTTTCCCACCGTGGCAGGCGCGCAGACCCAGCAGGAGTGGCGCTGCAACATCGACAGCCTGGTTCCAAGCCAGGCCATCGTCCGCGCCGAATGGGCTCGCAAGTGCGGCCTGCTCAACAACCTGGTCCCCGCCGGCCCTTCGGCCTGGGTGCCGTCCACCACCACCTTCGATCTCGCCTTCGCGCCGGCCAAGGAATACGTCGAAAGCAACACCAGCCGGGCGTACACGGGCAACTCGCAGGGCTACAAGGTGAATTACTACTACGCGATCGCGATGTATGACGCGACGCCCATCCTCAAGGTGGAGGCGGAGGCCGCGGGCCCCACCATGGGGTTCTTCAAGTGGAACCCCGCCCCCTCGACGATCCTCCGCGCACGGCCGCTCTACCCGACGTTCGAGACATCTCTGCCCGCGGGCTCCGGGACGCCGCTCTATCCGCACCCCACCGACACCACCGACTGCCGCTTCTACCGAGACACCAACATGGACGCCAAGGGCGACACCCTGTACACGGGCACGTCCTTCTACGTGGTGGCCAACTGCGAATCGAGCTGCTACGCGCCGGACCAGGAGCTGCTGTTCAGCAATGGCTCGGTGCCCATCTCCAAGGCCGTCCGGGAGCAGCAGACGGACATCCTCACCCTGACGCCGGACGCCACCCTGGACGACGTGCAACTCCAGACGAACCACGTCTACAGCTACACGTCGGAGACGCGCGACAGCGAGCACCTGCTCTACACCATCACCACCGAGCACGGCGGCAAGCTGCGGCTGACCAATGAGCACCCGGTGGTCAACAGCGAGGGCCGGATGGTCCGCGCGGCGGACCTGAAGGTGGATGACGAGCTGCTGCGCCAGGACGGCACGCGCGAGCGCGTCGTGAGCGTGGAGAAGACCACGCACTTCGGCAAGGTCTACAACCTGCGGCCCATCACCCGCGACCAGGTGACCAACGTGCTGGTGGCCCAGGGCTTCCTGGTGGGTTCGGCCCGCTACCAGAACGAGGACGTCGGGTTCATGAACCGCATCATCCTGCAGCGCTCCGTGCCGGAGGAGCTGCTTCCCCAGTAGGGAAGGCCCTCCTTGTCCTGACGCTCAGCGCCCGGGGCCGGCATCGGCCCCGGGCGTTTGTCTGATATGGGAAGAGGGGAAGGCCATGAGGGCCGGGGGTGCCACGTGCTGGGATGCGACACGAGTCACAGGCCAGCCCCGGGCATCGCCCGCCCATGTCTGGGAATGGCCATGGCCTTGCTTGTCGGGGTGCTCGGTCTGGGCTGCACGACGTCACCGTCCGGCCAGGTCGACCCCACGAAGGATGGCGGCACCGTGGACGCAGGCCCGGTCGAACCCGATGGCGGAACACCTGATGCGGGGACAGCCGACGCAGGCCACGACGGCGGCCTGGACGCGGGTGGGGCCGACGCGGGACAGGATGGCGGCACGGGCGAAGCCGACGCGGGCCCGGTGACGTGTGCTTCGCCCTGGAAGGGAGACCGCCAGGAAGGAACGGCGGCGGCGGACGAGACGCTGTCTGTCTGGGTCGGTGAGGCAGGCGACCTCTACACGACCGGCTATTGGGATGGCCGCCTCGGCGAGAGCAACATCGAACCCTCGGGAGACTCGCGCGCGGTCATCACCCGGCACGCGGCCGACGGACGCATCCTCTGGCGGCGGACCCTGGACACCACGGGGACGGACACGGCGGAGCACGTCATTGGAGGCAAGGAGCGCGGCACGGTGCGGGTGGTGGGACGCACCACCGGCGCGCTGGAGGGCCACGCCAACGGCGGTCAGTTCGATGTGTTCCTCCTGCAACTGGATGGCGAAGGGAACACGCTCCACGCCGTGCAGCATGGCGACGAGCGCCCCCAGCATCCGGCGAAGGTGGCGGTGGATTCCGCCGGCCAGGTGGTGGTCGCCGGGTACGACGACCTGTTCGTCCAGAACAAGGTGTCGCTGGATGCGGAGAATGGCTTTGTCGCCCGCTTCCCCGCTCCGGCCCAGGGCCCTCTTGGGCCCTCCTGGCGGGTGCGCTCGCAGGTCGTGGACAATCCGGACCGGCTGACGGGCCTTGCCCTCACGCCCGACGGTGATGCGCTGTTCACGTCCGGCTTCCGGTTCTTCGCCGACGAAGAGGGGCCGGGCGGCGCCTTCGTCCAGCGGCGGGATCCGGCGGACGGCCACGTCGTCTGGACGAGCGTCATCGCCCCCACGGGCACCGAGGCGGACGAGTTGCTCCTGACGCCCGACCACCAGCTCCTGCTGGCGGGCTCCAGCCTGCTGGCCCTGGAGCCCGGCGTCCCCATCGTGGGCGAAGCGGACGTCTTCCTCGCCCTGCTCGAACCCGACTCCGGACAGGTCCAGTGGGTGCGGCAGGTGGGCACCCGGGACAGCGACCAGGCCACCGCGCTGGCCCGCGCCCCCCATGGCGACATCTACGTCGCGGGCGACACCCTGGGCAGCTTCCCGGGCTTCACGAATCAGGGCGGCCGGGACTTGTTCGTGCTGCGCTTCAGCGCGGACGGGCGGTTGCTGGGGCTCTGGCAGCAGGGCACGCCCCAGGACGACCACGTCACCGGACTGGCCGTGGACGCGTGTGGCAATGCCGTGGTCGTCGGCTCCACCGAGGGCGGCCTGGTTCCAGGCAGCCCGCCCCTGGGCAGCCGCGACGCGTTCCTCTTGAGGCTGTCACCGCCCACGCAGCCCCTGGGGCGGTGACGTCGCGCTCAGAGGTCCTTCAGCAGGCTCTCACGGCCCAGCGCGCGGGCCCGGCGGATGTCCTCTTCATACCGGGCGCTTTCGTATTCGATGACCATGGAAGAGGCTCCTCGGGATTTCGCCAGCGAGAGCTTCACGTGGCTCTCCACCGTCCTGAAGCGGATCCACGGTTTGTGGCTCCTTCGCACGGCCTGCGCCTCATCGGCGGGGGCCTCTTCCGGCGGAGCCCCGGGATCTTGTTCGGAGGCGTCCTGCGGCCATGCACTGTCGGAAGAGACGGGTTGCCCCAGGGCGTGCGTCACCTCGGCCGCCGTGCGATAGGCCCCGGCCCTCCTTCGCGCCTCCTCGTCGGTGTCGCGGACACGAACAGGAGGTCCGTACTTCTGGGTGAGCAGGTCGCGCAGGAGCCGCTGGCCTCCCTTCAGGTCCGTCACTTCAGGAAACTCGACCTCGACGGCGACGAGCCTGTCTCCCAGGAACCCGAAGGTGACGACGGCAGGCATCCGCGCAATCTCGGTCCTCGCGAAGAACGCGCCGCTGTTGAGCGCGGTCAGGTCCGGATAGAGGTTTCGCACCTCGCTGGAGGTCATGCCCCAGCGCGACTCCTGGAACCCTTCCGGGCTCCGGTAGTTCGCCCCCTGCCGGGACCAGTCCTGCCTGGCTTCCTGGAGCGCCCGCCGCGAGGGCCCCCTGTTACGGGACGAGCAGCCAGCCCACCGTCAGACCCAACAACAACCCAAGCACCAGGACATCCAGCCGCACGGCGACCCCCAAGGGAACACAAGACATCCACGCCAGCCTTCACCCCATCCTGGCGCGGAGGAAGGGCATGGCCCCCTCTGGCCTGGACATAGAGGATCCCCGAGCATGGCGAAAGCATGGGGGGTCCTCCCGTTGCCCGAGGGGCCTTGCGGCCAGGGCTCCAGCTCACCCAGGCTGCCTTCCAGGAGAAGGGAGCACACGAATGGGGTTCACCGCAGGGGTGTTGTCGCTCGTCCTGGTCGCGGCCACCGGCGTTCCCTCGGACCCTTCCGCCGAAGCGCTGTGCGTCCTCTCCGGCCTCTACACCACCCAACGCTCCTATCACTCGGAGAAGGACCGCTACACCTTCCAGCCAGCGACCGCGGGCTACATCCCCCTGCCCTGCATCGACGGCAGCCGGCCCCCCGCGCCCGAGTCCAACGCCATCGGCGGGTGCCGGTATCTCTTCACCGTCCTGGAGGCCGGCACCGATGTGAACGCCCTGCGGCTGGAAGCGCGCGGGGTGAAGCCCGACACGAAGGACCGCGTCTTCCTGCTGGATGCGCGCAATGGCTTCGTCACGCGTCCCGGCTCCAACGACCGCGTGGATCCCGCCGACTGCGAGACCTGGTCCCGCGAGATGGATCCGCTCCAGCGCTACCACGCGCTCGTCGGACGTCATGACTGCATGGAGGGCCCCTACGCCCCGGAGCACCCGTGCACCGAGGCCCTCACCGAGCTCGCGAACCTCGCGCGCGCTGGCGTGGGCGTCGCGCGGATGGAATACGAAGCCCACCCCACCGCGCGGGAGCTGTTCCCGCTGGCGCCGCCCACCCCTCGGGAGCGCCTCTGCGGGCTCGCGGCGCCGCCAGGGGAACGCGTCGAAGTCGCGGCCACGCTCGCACGCCAGGGACGCCTGCTGGACGCGGTCCTCGCGCCCGGCTGCCGTGACGAGGGCCTCCGCGCCAGCCTTCCCCTCCTGCTGCGCGACGGCGCATGTCCGGGCAACCCCTGCCTGGAGCTGATGACCCAGGCCCGGCGACTCGGCGTGACGGAGCGGCTCGCCGTCCTCGAAGCCCGCGCGGCCCCCCTGGCCCAGTGGCTGTGGAAGCAATCCGACGCCGCGCAGCGGGCCTTCCTCCAGGCCGCGGAGCTGCCCGGCCCCAAGCAGGACGCGTTGCTGCGACTGCGCCAGGGGCAATGGCC
>NZ_RAVZ01000464.1 GCF_003611635.1 Corallococcus terminator
CCCCGCCCTCCAGGATGACGGCCCACGCGTCCTTGCGCTCCTGGAAGAAGGTGAACTGCCACTGCAGGTGCAGGTGCGGGATGACGGCGCCGTTGCTCAACTGCGTGCCCAGGAACACCCCCCGCGGCAGGTAAGCCGGCGTGGGGGACTCGTGGTACAGCGCGTCCGGTTTGCGCGACTGCGCGTGCGCGGTGGAAGCCAGAGCAAGCGAAATAACCAGCAATACACGGACGTTGCGGAGCATGGGGTCTCTTTCCCCCATGGCAGCGCGCACTTGTCAACGAAGTGTTCGGTTCGCTATGACACGGCGCACCCTCCGGACGGGTGAGGCGTCGGCCCCTGCCGGCGTTCGTCTCGGGAGTGGTCATTAGGAGCGGGACACCGCATGCCTGTCGTCACGGTCCGGGCCGGAAGCAAAGCAGGTCCGGCGCAGCTCGACGCCCTGGTTCGCAAGGTCACCCAGAAGACCTCGGGTCTGCTGGAAGAGAATGACCGCGTGCTGGTCGTCTACCGCGAGGGGCACGCCAGCCTCTACTACGAGGGGGAGCCCCCTGCGCGCGCCGTCACGCCGCGCCCCGTCTGAAGTCCCGCGTCATTCATCGGACTTCAACCTGCGGGCCCGCCGGAACAGCTCCGGGGGGTCGCGGTCCACGGCGGCGATGAGGCGCGCTCCCAACAGCTCGTAGGTCTCCGTCTCGATGGGCCCCCGGCCTGGCGCTTCCAGGCCGTCGAAGTTGCCCACGCGGTAGCGCGCGGCGAAGACGAAGTGGAAGTCCGGTGGCGCGAAGAGGTGCTCCGGGTCCCCCGCCGGGTGGACGTCCATGGCCCAGCGCGCGTCGAAGGACGGGGGATGGATGCCCCGCTCCACCAGCTCCATGTGCTCGCGCGTGTAGAGGCCGGTCCACTCCTGGAGCGTCGCGCCCACCTCGAAGGGGACGTGCGGGTGGAAGCGGTAGCAGGGGTGCTGCGGATCCAACGCGTAGAGCCAGCCCCCCGGGGGCGTGAGCTCCCGGAAGACCGCGAGCATCCGCTCCGACAGGTCGCGGTAGAGCATCAGCCGGGCGTCGTGCTCCAGCCGGAAGAAGGCGTCGTCGACGACGAAGCGCACGCTGCCCTGCTCCGGCGAGGGCCACGGGTGATCCAACGCGTGGCGTTCGGCATCGCCCGCGAGCGGCATCCAGGCCTCGGGTTCAGGTTCAGGTTCAGGTTTGAGCTTGAGCACGGCGTCCCCCTGGCGTCACGAAGTCCCGGATATCGCGCGCATCCCGGGTCTCGTGCAATTGCCCCTCAGGATGGGCCTGGGACTGTGCATGGCATCCGACGCCCACCGGGACGTGGGATGGAGATGGAAGGCAACAGCGCGGCGACAGGTGTCGCGCGGTGGACGGCTCTGCCCGGTGCGCCTCGATGTGTTCAGCAATGAGAGGATCATAGGACAGGCACGCAGGGCCGTCAGGTCAGAAGGGAGCGGGGGCGCTGAAGTCCAGACGCGCGCCGGTGTGCGGATGCGTGAAGGCGAGCGCCGCCGCGTGCAGCATCAACCGCGTGTCCTCCCGGCCGAAGCGCTCATCCCCAACGATGGGCGCCCCCAATCCCAGACGGTGAGCGGCATGGATGCGCACCTGGAAGGGATGCCGGGTCACCGCGACCCACTCCACGCGGGTCCTGTCCTCGCCGCGCGCCAGGACCTTCCACGCCGTCACGGCCCGCTTGCCATGGACCCGGTCGACGCAGTCCTCCGGCGGCGCATGCGACGGTCCGCGCAGAGGCTGCTCGATGAGGCCGGACTCCCCCGGCACGCGGCCTTCGACCCAGGAGACCTGGCGGAGCTCGGCCTCGCGACGCGCGAACTGGCGCAGCAGCGTGGCCCGGGTCGCGGCATCCCGCGAAACCACCAGGAGGCCGGAGACCTCGGGCTCCAGGTCGTGGAGGAAATCGGCGCCGCTCAGGGTCGGGAAGCGCGACTGGAGCCGGACGAGCACCGAGTCGCGCGCGGGTGAGTGACGTTCGGGCACCGTGGGCAGGCCCACGGGCTTGTCCACCACGAGCAGCCACGGATCCTCATGAAGGATGCGGGGCTCCTCGATGAAGTGGACCGGCCGGGGCGCGGGATCCGCCGACAGCCCTTGCAGCATGTACGGCAGGACGATGCCGCATTTGTTGTCACACGCCGGGTAGTACGCGCCAGACTCGCGCCGGCCGTCCAACGGCGGCGCCCCCCACCAGAACTCCGCGAGCGCCAGGGGCGTCAGTTGGTGGCGAAAGGCATACGCCAGCAGCTTGGGTGCCGCGCAATCCCCGGCTCCACCTGGAGGCGGTCGCGGCGCGAACAAGGCACCCAGCGGCTGACTTTCCCCCCGCGCGTTCGGAATCACATAGCTGAGCGCCATCCGCCGCCAGAGGTCCCGGGAGCGCTCCGCGCGCGAATGCGCGACTTCGGCCAGCTCCGCCTCCCGCGTGGGATCCGACGCAGCGGCATGAAGCAACGCCGCATGCCGCCGCCCCAGCACGGCCAGCTCCGCCTCCCCCGCCGGCCAGAACGCATCTCGCGCGACCGGGTCGAACAGCGGAGGAACGAAGCCCTCCACATTCCACGCGCCCCCCAGCATTCCGGAGAACGCCCTCAGGAAGCCGACCCGACCTCCCGGCTCCGCGACGACCAGCACGCCCAACATCTTCCCGCCGCCGGGCTGCTCCAACGCCTCCCAGCGCTCGCGCCGCAGCCGCTCCTGGAGCACCTCCGCCGCCTTCCGGGCCAACGGCGCCGGCGGTCCCGGTGCGAACGGGCTCGGCAGACGCGCGGGCACGTCCCCGGGCAACGGAGGCTCGTAGAAGTACGTCACAAGCTGGGAGGGCCAAGCATCACTCACATTGATATCCACACAAAACGTTGCCGCGTCGCGTTCACCCTATCAGAGCCCCCACCCGACCTCATGGGAGAGGAATCCCCGGCAACCCCTTCCTTTGAATCTTCTCAGAGAAGAGGGTTTCAGGGCGCGCTCCCCCAGTAAATCCAGCGCCTTGGAAGCCCTGTTTACTTCCAGCCACCGACTCCCCTAGTGAAATACGTACACGCTAAGCATGTCTGTGTTTCATGAGAGCGTTTCTCAGGAAGAGGTGAGGGATTCCTGAGGGTCTTCTTACAAAACCTCTCTTTCATGGCCGTGGGCAGCAGCAACGCCGAGGGGGCGTCATGTATCGCTTTACCCAAAGAGGCAGTGGGTCGCGGGCCCGTCCAGCCGGGCAGCCGCCCAGGGTGCCTGGACGCACCCTGCTGTGGGCAGTGCTTTGTGGCGCGATGGCCTGTCAACCGGAGGGCGACGGAGCACCGACTGCCACCGGGCCCCAGGCCTCCGCCGCGCAGGGCATCCAGATCGTCAACCTCCCCTACCGGGACACGATCCCCGCGGCGCCGGTGCCGCCGCCATCGCCGAACTGCAACCGGCAGCTCACCGCCCAGGTGGTGGCCCTGGATCAGGTCTACACATACAACCGGCTGGGTTCCTACAACCCCACGGGCATGATGTACGCGCTCCGCGAGGACGTGGAGGCGCTCGACACCAAGGCGCCCATCGGGCCGGGCAATGCCCGCATCCGTACCGACAAGCGCCCGCGCCCGCTCGCGCTGCGCGCCAACGTGGGCGACTGCCTCACGGTGGAGTTCTTCAACTATCTGGCGCCCACGCGCTCCGCCATCCCCAGCCCCTCGCAATCCCAGCCGGGCGTCAGCCGGGCGTCGGGGTCCAACAATGGCTGGAGCTTCCTGCGCAAGGTGCTGCCCGCGTGGGTGCTGACGCCCTCGTATGACCGGGTCAAATCGCTGCTCCAGGGCAAGCCCGCGGGCGGCCTCTGGTTCAACCTGGGCGCCGAGCTGGAGTTCGACGACGAGCACCGCCAGGACTCCCCCGCCACGCGCACCGCGTCCATCCACATGCAGGGCCTCCAGTATCTGGCGCAGAAGTCGGACGGCGCCTGGGTGGGCACCAACGTCAGCAGCCTCGTGTCCCCCGGCGGCAGCACCAAATACACCTGGTACGCGGACCACGAGGGCGTCTTCTTCTTCTACAGCATGGGGGCCTCGTTCGGCGGCCAGGGCGACGGCGGCTCCACCGTGCACGGCCTCTTCGGCGCCCTCAACGTCGAGCCCGCTGGCTCCAGTTGGTACCGCTCCCAGGTCACCGGCAAGACGCTGGAGGCCGTCACCCAGAGCCGCAACCCGGACGGCACGCCCGTCATCGACTACGAGGTGAAGGACGCCTCCGGCCGCCCGCTGCTGGCCATCCTCGACAGCTCCAACGCCATCCGACACGGCGACCTGGAAGCGCTCATCACCGGCTACGAGCGGACGGTGATGGGCACCAAGACGTCCATCGACACGGGCAGCTTCCGCGAGTTCACCGCCATCTACCACGATGAGATCAAGGCGGTTCAGGCCTTCGACGAGCTGGAGTGGAACCCCACGTTCCACAGCGTGCGCGACGGCTTCGGCATCAACTACGGCGTGGCCGGCCTGGGCGCGGAGCTCATCGCCAACCGCGCGAAGATTGGCCCCACCAAGGACTGCGTCACCTGCGAGTACGAGGAGTTCTTCCTCGAGTCCTGGGCCAACGGCGACCCCGCGATGAACGTGGAGAAGGACGCCTCCGGCAAGGCCACCCAGGCGCTCTACCCGGACGACCCCACCAACGTGCACCACAGCTACCTGGGTGACCCGGTGCGCATCCGCAACATCCACGCGGGCCCCGCGGAGACGCACGTCTTCCACCTGCACGCGCACCAGTGGAAGTACTCGCCTGGCGTGGAGGACTCCAACTACCTGGACTCGCAGACCATCGGGCCGGGCTCCACCTTCACCTACGACATCAACTACGGCGGCTCCGGCAACCGCAACTTCACGCCGGGCGACTCCATCCACCACTGCCACCTGTACCCGCACTTCGCGCAAGGCATGTGGGCGCTGTGGCGCGTGCACGACGTGTTCGAGTCCGGCACCAGCGACCGCAAGCTGCCCGACGCGGAGATCAAGAACGGTACGCCCAACCCCGCCGTCGTGCCCCTGCCCAACCGCGTGATGCCGCCCATGCCCACCTACGTGGCCACCAGCGTGGTGGACGCCTCCAGCGGCAAGACGGTGACGCGCCCGGCGTTCCCCGGCTTCCCCTTCTACATCGCCGGCATGACGGGCCGCCGCGCGCCGCAGGCGCCGCTGGACCTGGAGTTCGACGGCGGCCTGCCCCGCCACATCGTCACGCGCGCCGTGGGCCCGGTGACGTACGGCGCCTCCGGCCGCTTCGACGTGGATCCCTCCGCGCTCAACATCAAGCTGCTGCCCCAGGCGGGCACGCCCATGGAGAAGAACGCCATCGCCTTCCACGCGGGCGAATTCCCCAACGCCTCCAGCGTCGGCACGCTCTACGGAGACACGGCCGCGGGCTATTCCGCCTACACGCCGCAGGGAGGCACGGGGAGGTTCACCGTCAACGGCCGCAAGGGCGTGGCGGGCGCTCCCTTCGCGGACCCCTGCCCCGCCAACGCGAGCGTGCGCAACTACCGCGCGGCCTATCTTCAAATCGACATGCAGCGCATCAACCGCGCCGGCTGGCATGATCCGCAGGCCCGCCTGATGGTGCTCAACGAGGACGTGCCCGCCACCCAGGACGGCTTGCGCCCGCCGGAGCCCTTCTTCTTCCGGGCCGAGTCCGGCGAGTGCATCAACTTCTACGCGACGAACCTCATCCCCGCGCACCTGGCGCCGGACGACTTCCAGATCTACACGCCCACGGACGTCATCGGGCAGCACATCCACCTGGTGAAGTTCGACGTGACGGCGGCGGACGGCGCCGGCAACGGCTGGAACTACGAGGATGGCACGCTGTCCTCCGACACCGTGGCGGAGCGCATCCACCTGGCCAACGCGGCGGGCGGCGCGTTCGCCGCGGACGGCAACGTCAGTGAGACGGGCACGCGCGTGACGCTGGCCGCCCCGGCCACCCACCCCCGCAT
>NZ_RAVZ01000465.1 GCF_003611635.1 Corallococcus terminator
ACCAAGGACGACCCGGCGGAGGAGCTGCCGTTCGACGACGACGAGGTGGCGCCCCTCCAGGCGGATGATCCGCGCCCGCAGCGGGTGCCCCAGTATCCGGCGGGGCCCCGGAAGGTGAAGCGGCGGGGGCCGGGCGAGCGGTCGAAGTCCGACCGGGAGTTGTTGCCCCGCTACGACTGGCAGAAGGAGTACTCGGATCCGGGGCTGTCGCCCGCGTTCCTGTACGTGGAGCGGGGGCCGGGTGCGGGACAGTTGGTGCCGCTGCACCAGGGCTCCATCACGCTGGGGCGCTCCTCCACGTCCGACCTGCGGCTCCAGCACGCGTCCATCAGCCGGCGCCATGCGCAGCTCACCCGTCGCGGCAATGCGTTCGCGGTGCGTGACCTGGGCAGCCAGAACGGCACGTTCGTCAACCGCTCGCGCATCAAGGGCGAGGTGGAGATCCGCCCAGGAGACGAGCTGAGCCTGGGCAACGCGATGCTGCGCCTGCGCGGTTCGGGCGCCCCTCCGATGGAGATCAAGACCGCGTTGGATCCCCTCCTGCCGCGCGGTGGGAAGCGGCCGGTGGGCGTCGTCGTCGTGGCCCTGGCAGCGGCCGTCGTGGGCTCCGCGGTGGCGGCGTTGATCAGCCTGGTGGCCATGAGCATGACGGACGCGTCGCCCGCACGGACCGCGACGGAAGGGACGTCCGCGAAGGGCACGGGCACGCCTGCCGCGAAGAGTCCGGCGAAGACCGTGGGTGCGGACACGGGAGTGGAGGCACAGGGCGCGGACCCTTCCGGATCCGCGGTGCCTGCCGCTGCTTCTGGAGAGCCTGCCACTGGCGTGGAGTCCCCGGTCCCCGGTTCCACGGACAGCACGGAGGCACAGCGCGCGGGGACGGCGTCCGCGAAGGCCGGCGAGGTTCCCAGCGCGACCCAGGTGGCCCGTGGACAGCGTGTCCCCGCGAAGGCCGGCGAGACGCCTGGCGCGGCCGACATCGCTTTGGGTCTGCACGGTGCTTCCTCGAAAGCTGGGGAGACGCTTGGCGCGACCGATATCGCCCGGGGACAGCAGGCGAGCACGCCGTCCGCGAAGGGCGCGGAGCCGGACTCCGGTGCGACGGGCGTGGCTGGCGATGACGCCCAGGCTTCGCGGAAGGCGACCTCGACGGCCCGGAAGAGTCCGGTGGCCGCCGCGACGACAGGCCCCCCGGACGAGAGCGCGCGCGAGGCCATCATCACCCGCTACGAATCCGGCGACGTCTCCGGGGCCCTGACCCTGGCGCGGCGCGCGAACCTCGCGCCCCTGGTGCAGCACATCACCCGCTTCCAGGCCGCCCGGGACACCGCCCAGAGCGCGCTGGACCGGAACGAGGGTCCCCGGGCGATTGACACACTCAGCGCCGCCGTGCGGCTGGACCAGGAAATCGCCCAGGGATGGAGCACCCACGGGGCCGCGCTCCGTCGCCAGCTCGCCGGCCTCTACGTGAACTCCGGCAAGGACGCCGTCCGGGCCAGCCGCTGGTCCGACGCGCGCGCGGCCTTCACCTGGGCCCTCAAGCACGACGCCAGCAACGCCGAGGCCCGCGCCCAACTGGCGGCGCTCGAGACACAGGGCACCCCGTCAGCGCAGTGAAGCGCTGCGCTCCGCCCGGGGCGCACTCCAGAAACACGACGCCCCGAGTCCCAACGAGGGAACCCGGGGCGCGGGATGCGAGCGCGGCGGCCACGTGGCCCGCCGCACTTCGAAGACATCAGGCGAGGTTGAAGATCTTCTTCAGGTCGGACTCGACCTCTTCCTCGGTGCAGTCCTTGGCCAGCGACAGTTCCTTGATGAGCAGGGAGCGCGCCGTGTCGAGCATCTTGCGCTCGCCGAACGACAGGTCCTTGTCACCCTTGAGCAGGTACAGGTCGCGCAGCACCTCCGCGATTTCGAAGACGGAGCCCGTCTTGATCTTCTCCATGTACTCGCGGTAGCGACGGTTCCACGTCGTCGAGTCCACCGAGATGTCCTTCTCGCGAAGGATGGAGTAGACCTGCTTGACGTCCTCCTCGCTGATGATCTCCCGAAGGCCGACAGAACCGACCTTGTTGATGGGGATCATGATCCGCATCCCGTTCTCCAGGATGCGCAGCACGTAGAACGACTGGCGCTGCCCGGCGACCTCGGTGTGCTCGATGCCCATCACCTCGCCGACGCCCTGGCCCGGATAAACCGCCTTGTCACCAGTCTTGAAGCTGGTCTGCACTAACTGCCTCCTTGGAGAAAGCTTCGACCCCGGCCTTCAAGCCGGCCACTACTACCACAAACCACATCCACGGGCAACGAAATCGCCTTGACCACCCGAAGCGGGCCGCACTACCGTGTCCGGTTTTGTGTGCGGAAGGGCTCGGAATACGAGCGCCGCTGGACGAACATGGTGGTGGGTGGGGGTGGGTGTTGGTTCGTTATGCGTGGCACGACCTGGGCACGCGTCCGTTGTTCTTTCCAGCGCTGAGCCTCACGCTCGGCGCCCTCTGGGCAACCGGAACAGGGAGCGCCGCCGGGGTATTTCTCCTCTGCGCGCTTTGTCTGGGACTGTTGGGAACGGCGCTCGGTCCGCTGCCGGGAGCCCATCTCGCGGTGCTGGTCGCACTCGCCTTCACCGGCGCGGGTCTTTCCGGTTTTGAAGCCCGGGTAGAGATTCCCCCGGCGCTGGTGGAGGGCGGCCCCGCGCTGCTGGAGGGTGAGTTGGAGCGCGTGGAGCGCTTCGATGGCGCCACCCGACTGCGGCTCGCGGTGGCCCGGGCGGGCCCGCCCACGGGTCCGGAGGTCGCCGCCCGCTTCCGCGCGAGCCTGTCTGGCCGGGGGGATGGCCTGGACCTTCAGCCTGGACAACGCGTGCGGGTGGAGGCGCGGCTGCTTCCGGATGCACCGCCCTCCAATCCGGGCGAGCGGGACTTCGCGTCGGCGCGGCGGCGGCAGGGCGTGGCCTTCACGGGGGGCTTCAGCCCGGGGCGGCTGCTGGTGCTCTCCCCTGCCCCGGCATGGCGGCTGACGCTGGAGGAGCTGCGCGGCCGGCTGGCGCTGGCGGTGCGTCAGGTGGCGCCGTCCCCCGACGCGGCGGCGCTGTTCCTCACGCTGGCGGCCGGGCAGCGCGCGGAGCTGGATGACGCCTGGGAGGATGCGTTCTCGCGGGCGGGGCTCGCGCATGTGCTCAGCGTCAGCGGGCTGCATGTGGCGGCGCTGGCCCTGATGACGCTGGCGCTCCTGAGGCGGGGCCTGGTGCGGCTGGGAGGCCGGTGGCGCGGGCTGGAGGCCCGGCGGGTGGCGGCCCCGGCGGCGGTGCCCTTCGTCTGGGCCTATGTGCTGTTCACGGGAAACCAGGCCCCGGCGGTGCGCTCGGCGGTGATGGCCACGGCGGTGTTGCTGGGGCTGGGGCTGTGGCGGCGCGCGGACGGGCTCAACGGACTGTCGCTCGCGGCGCTCGTGCTGGTGGCGTGGACGCCTTCCAGCGTGGTGGACCTGTCGCTCCGGCTGTCGTTCCTCGCCGTGCTGGGGCTGGTGTTGCTGTCGCCCGCGCTGCGCGAGGCCCTGCCGGTGGACCGGCCCGACCCTTCCGAGCCCCGCAGGCTCAAGCGCTGGGCCGCGCAGGCGAAGGAGACGGTGGCGCAGACGCTGTGCGCGAGCGCCGCGGCGACCCTGGTGGGGCTGCCCGTGGTGGCGGCGGCGTTCGGGCGCGTGAGCCTGGCGGGGCTCGTGTCCAACATCATCGCCCTGCCCCTGTGTGGCGTGCTCACCGGGCTCGCGGCCGGAGGCGCGGCGCTCTTCGTCGTGGCCCCGGCGCTCGCGACGCCGGTGCTGTGGGCGGGCGCGTGGGCGTCGGAGCTGCTGCTGGCGCTGACGCGCGGCTTTGCCTCGGTGCCCTTCGCGGCGGTGGAGGTGCCCGGCCTGGGGCCGCTCCTGGCCCTCGCCTACGCGGTGGGGCTTTCGTGCTGGGCGCTCGGTTCGGGACGCTGGCGCTACGCGGGCGTTCTCACGCCACTGGCCCTCCTGGGCGCCGTGCTGCTTCCCGGACTCGCCCCGGAGCCCGCGCTGCGCATCACGTTCCTTTCGGTGGGCCAGGGGGACGCGGTGGTGCTGCGCTCGCGGGGCCACCATGCGCTGGTGGACGGTGGCGGCGTTCCGGAGGGCGCGGACACCGGGGAGCGCTTCGTGCTGCCCTTCCTCAAGGCGGAGGGCGTGTCACGCCTGGACCTCGCGGTGCTGTCGCATCCGCATCCGGACCATGCGCTCGGGCTGGTGTCGACGCTGGCGCAGGTGCCCGCCGAACAGCTGTGGCTGTCCGCGGGCACGACCGACGGTCCCCTCTCCCGGCGCGTCGTGGCAGCCGCAAAGGGCGCGGTGGTGGAAGAGGTGCAGGTGGGGCATCCCTCCTTCACCCTGGGCGAGGCGACGGTGGAGGTGCTGGGGCCTCCGGTGGACCGGGAGCTGATGGAGGGCGCGAACGACAGGAGCGTGGTGCTGCGCGTGCGCCATGGCGACGTCACCGTGCTGCTGGCGGGCGATGTGGAGGAGGACGGCGAGGCCGCGCTCGAGGAGGCCGTGGGGACGGTGACGGTGTTGAAGGTGCCGCATCATGGTTCGCGCACCTCCTCCACCGCGCCACTGCTGGCCCGAACGCGACCGCGTCATGCGGTGTTCTGCGTGGGGCGACGCAACCGGTACGGCTTTCCCCATCCGGAGGTGGAGGCCCGCTACCGCGCCCTGGGCACCGAGTGCTGGCGCACCGACACGGATGGCGCCGTCACCCTGGAAAGCGACGGCCAGGACGTCCGCCTGGTCTCCTTCCTGCCGCGAAGCGAAGGTGCTCCCCTGCCCGTTGCGGCGAGTGCGAAGCAGACCCACCGTAGCGCCGATGATTTCAGATGATCTCGATCTGCAGCAGTTGACCGTCGAACTGAAGTCCAAGCTCGGCCCGGGCGAACCCGTGGGCTACCTGCGCGGCAAGTCCCTCATGCGCGACATGCTGCTCCACATGCGGTCGAACCAGTTCTCCGAGCTGGAGGCCGAGGAGCTCGTCGACACGCTGGAGTCACGAGGCTTCGTGCGCTTCCTTGGAGACCCGGCGGAGCGCTCCGTCGCGGATGCGCCCTGGGACATCTCGCCCCACGCATGACGCATGGGCTTCGCCGTGCCCTGCTACTGGAAGATGAGCCACGCGAAGCGCGGCAGGGCGTGGAAGTCCCCGATGAAGAGCGGTGAGAAGGCCTGGCCTTCCACCTGCCTGCGGTCGTGGTGCTCCAGCCGGTAGAGGTTGAAGCGCCAACGCTCCCCGGGCTCCGGCGGGATGTGGGGCACCTGCGCGAGGTTCTTGAACGGGATGGCCATCTCCACGCTCCAGCCCTCGTCGCGGTCCGACGCGTCGTCCAGCGTCCCGCGCACCTTCACCGCCGTCTTCATCCCCGAGTCCCACGACAGGTCCATGCCCTGGCGCCTCGCGGGGAAGTACGCGTCGAAGAGGATGTTGTGCGGTGACACCTGCAGCTCGTTGTACGTGCGCCCGTCCGCGTTGGCGTCGAGGAACACCTCCACGACCTCCTGCTCGTAGATGGAGTCGTCGCGGTTGCGCATCGTGCCCCAGACGTCCGGGTCCTCCACGTCGAAGGCCACGTACAGGTGCGCGTCGTCGTAGACAAGGCGTGCCTGGGTGCGCAGCCTGAGGGGCCGGCCGTCGAAGCTGCCCACGAGCGTCACCGGCTTCGCGCCCTTCCAGGCCTCGTCATCGAGCACACCGTCGAGCACGGGCGCCTTCTTCACGCGCGTGACGATGTACTCCGGCAACGCGGGGGGCTCGCCGCCCAGGAGCGGACCGCGCACGCGGTTGGCGCCCAGTTGCACGCGCGGATCATCCACCGCCAGGCGTTCGTCGTCGCGCCAGAAGCCCAGCACCACGCGGCCGGGGCTGCCCGGCATGGCGACGGTGTGCACGTCCTCCAGCACCTTGCCCACCGGCCACGTCTCCAACGGCGCGGCGCC
>NZ_RAVZ01000466.1 GCF_003611635.1 Corallococcus terminator
GGGTGGGCGCGGGCGTCGGCGCCGCGGCGGCGGGGGCCTGCTGCGTCGCGGGCGACTCCGCGGACTTCGGCGTACAGGCGCTGATACCGGCGGCGGACAGCACCGCGAGCCATGCGAGGTTCGTTCGTCCCAGCCCCATCACGTGACGCTCCTTGTGGTCTTCGCAAAAAGAAGGGGACGCGAGGCATGCCGCCCGCGTCCCCCGGTCAACGGACCTGCGTCACCTTACGGCAGCGACGGGGTGTTCTCCGTGAAGTATTCGTGGCTGTCCGCGTTGGCGCGCGCCTTGGTGGGGTTGGACTTGGCCAGGGCCTTGGCCGCGGTCTGGCCGTAGGCGTTGTCGCCCGTGCCCGCCACGACGGTGAAGTGGCTCATCTCGTGGACCAGCGTGCCGGCGCGCGAGTCCGTGCCCGTGTTGGGCGCGCTCCAGAAGGCGCCGCACACGTAGATCTTGTACGGCGCGTTCGAGTACACGTAGGCGTACGTGCCGCTCTCGTTGCAACTGCAGTCCACCACGACGGCCGCGGAGTCGAACGCGGTCTTGATCTTGCTGAAGTGCGTCTTGATCGTGCCCCAGTTGGTGGTGGAGTACGTGCCGAACCACGTGGTGAAGCGCGTGGTCGCGGAAGGCGTCCCGTTCAGGTACGTGAGAGAGTTGGTGGAGTAGGTCTTCGCGCTGTTGAACGCGGTGGAGATGGAGGTCTGCTCGGACGCGGTGCAGGCGCCGGAGTAGGCCAGGCTCTGGCCCGTGACCTGGCCCATCGCCTGCGCCTCGTCGCGGCTGTTGCGGCGGCCTTCGATGAAGAGGCTGACCTCGTTGGAGGACAGCGCCGTCACGCTCGAGCGCGCCTCCAGCTCGTAGCGGATGGCGTAGGTGCCCGTCTGGGACAGGTCATACGCGTCGGAGACGACCACCGGGCCGGAGATGCTCTGGCCGGGGGCGATGGTGATGATGTCCTCGGGGCGGCCCAGCACGCGCTTGTAGTGCGCGCCGGTGTAAGCCACGGACTCGCCATCGCGCAGCACGGACAGGCGGCCCTCGTTGAGGCCCTCGCCCGGCGCTTCCCACTTCTGGATGCTGACCGGCGTGGAGGAGGTGTTGGTCAGCGTCACCTGCACCGTCACCGTCTCGCTCGCCGCCATGGACGCCTTGGCGACGGACACCGTCGCCGTCAGGGCGCCCTGGGCCTGCTCGGCGGCCTCGGGCTGCGAGGTCTCACCCTCAACCGGAGCGCCGCAGGCACCCAGCAGGGAAACGCCAACCGCAGTGCCCACCAGCCACTTGAAACCACGAAGGCTCTTGCTCACGAGGAACTTCCTTTCGGAAAAACGACGCAGCGAACACCAGGGGGAATGCCCGGGTCCTCACACTTATAGGGGAAGACGGGCTCGCTGATGATGGCACGAAATACTGTGAAATAAACGCCTCCCCACTATTCCGTTTCTCGCCGCGGTGCGGCCCGGGGTGGCGTGGGGCGTTAGGCTTCGTGCGGCACGGGGCGTTGGTTCGCGGCCGTAGGAACGAGGTGTCGGACGATGCGCGCAGTGGTGTTCGAACATGAGGAGCACGAGGGCCCGGGGCTCCTGGGGCCTGCGCTGGAGGCGGCGGGTTTCACTCTGGTGCGAAGGTTCCGGACGGTGCGGCGCGAGGACGTGGACGCGCCGCTGGTGGTGGTGATGGGCGGACCGATGGGCGTGTACGAGGCGGACGCCCATCCCTTCCTGAACGATGAGCTGGCGTTGCTGGGAGAGCGGCTGGCGAATGACCGCGCGTGCGTGGGTGTCTGTCTGGGCGCGCAACTGCTGGCGGCGGCGGCGGGCGCGCAGGTGTCGCCGGGCAAGAATGGCTTCGAGGTGGGGGTGGGCCCGGTGCGCTGGACGCAGGACGCGCTGAAGGACCCGGTGGTGGCGGGCGTGAAGGCGCGCACGGCGGTGGCTCACTGGCATGGGGACACGTACACGCCGGTGCCGGGGGCGACGTTGCTGGCGTCCACGGACCGCTACACGCAGCAGGCGTTCCGGCTGGGGAGGTCCTACGGCTTCCAGTTCCACCTGGAGCTGACGGCGAAGGAACTGGGGCGCTGGCTGGAGCTGGGCGCGGAGGACCTGGTCACGCGCGGCAAGGACCTGGAGGAGCTGAAGGCGCAGCTTCCCAAGCTGAAGGCCGCGGAGGCGGAGAACACGCAGATGTTGCAGCGGCTGGCGCATGCGCTGGCGAAGGGACTGCGCGCGCCATGAAGCTGACCCGCCTGCACGTCCACCACTACCGCGAGCTCGCGCCGGACACGCTCTTGACGTTCGGGCCCGCGCTCAACGTGGTGGTGGGGGAGATGGGCAGTGGTCGCACGACGCTCCTGGAGCTGGTGTCCACGGTGGTGTGCTCGGACTTCTCCGGCCTCTTGCGCGAGCCGTTCTCGTTGGACTACTCGCTGCGCTTCGACGCGCTGACGGTGGACGTGGCGGTGCGCAACGAACCGCCCGCCGCGCTGCCCGCCACGACGGGCGCGGACGCGGGGCCGGGGACCGCGCTGGCCCTGCCGCCTTCGGGGCTCGCGCACGGGCTGATGCCCTCCATCGTGGCGACGGTGCGCTGGGACGAAGCGGAGGACGTGCGGCTGGTGATGCGCGCGAGCGCCACGGGCTTCGCGTGCGAAGTGGATGGCGCGGCGGGCTTCGCCAAGCGCATGCACTGGTCGGTGTTGGATCGCTCCGTGTGGACGCTGCTCTTCATGGCCGCGCAGTACCTGGAGCGCGGCGTGAAGGACCGGCTGAAGGAGCTCTTGCGCCGCACGTTCCTGCTGGCGCCGCCGCGCTTCGACGAAGCGCTGGGGATGTTCGAGCGCATCGGCGCCATCCGCTACGCGATGGAGCGGCGGGGCGAGGACCTGTTTCCACTGGGACTCATGGCCCTGCCCACGTGGATGCCCGGGTGGCTGCGCGAGCAGGTGGAGCACGAGCCGCTGCCCCCGACGTTGATGTTCCGCCACGAAACGCTGCCGCGAAGCTTCCTGGCGCGCTTCGTGACGCTGGCGGGGTTCGCGTCGGGCACGCTCACGGTGGACGTGACGGAGACGACGCCCCTGTCCCAGGGCGGACGGCTGGGCTTCAGTGGCTTCCGCTTCGCGTTCGTGCGCGCGGACGGCACGCCGGTGGCCCAGGAGCAGTTGGGGTACGGCCAGCGGCGGCTGTTGTCCTTCCTGTACTACCTGGATGTCCACGACGCGTTCGTCATCGCGGACGAGCTGCCTGCCGGACTGCCTCCGGAGCTGGTGGAGGCGTGCGTGAAGGACGTGGGCGAACGTCAGGCGTTCCTCACCAGCCAGAACCCCCTGCTGTTCGAGCACCTGTCCTTCCGCGACGCGGAGGACCTCCGCACCTCGTTGATCCGGTGCGAAGGCGGCGCGGGGCGCGGTGCCTGGCGCTGGACGCAGCCGTCGCCCGAAGTGGCGTCGCGTCTGTTCGACGCCTGGCGCGAGAAGGCCGTGCCCCTGGGCGCGGTGCTGCGCGCCCAGGGCTTCGGGTGAGGCTCAGCGGCCGGCGAGCAGCTCCGTGCTGAAGGAGAAGCCGGCCAGCAGGTAGGGCATGGCGCTGGTGCGGTTCTCATGCGTGAGGTACCAGCCGGCGATGAGCACCGCGGTGGGCTTGTTCATGAAGCCGCCCGGGCGGGTGTCGAAGGCATACGCGACGATGGGGCCCACGCGCATGTGGCTGTTCGTGGGCAGGGTGCGGCCGGGCGATGGCTCCACGGCGTTGGCGTTATCATCGTAGCTCGGCCACACTGCGGAGAAGCGAGCCCCCAGCGTCCAGCGGCCGTTCATCCAGAGGAGGTCCGTGTCGTTGGCGAGCACCCAGCCCTTGCCGGGCACCAGCGTGTCCAGCGTCGGGTCATAGAACGTGCCCCGAGTACCGCCGTCGCGCAGGTCCATGTTCCAGTACTCGATGGCCATCTTCGTGCGCAGCGCCACCGACTTCACCTTCGCCTGGAGCGTGGGCTCCAGGAAGAAGTGGTGGCCGGAGGTGCCGTAGGCCTGGTCGTTCGTCACGTCGCGCAGGTCGTCGTCGTAGTCCTGGAACGAGTCCGGATACGACTGGACGCTGCCGAAGGTGCCGAAGAACTGCACGTATTCGTAGCCGGCGCGGAGGTTGAACACCGCCACGGGCTGGAGCTCCACGATGGGCCCCACCTTGAAGAACGCCGGGCTCAGTCTGAGGCTCGCGCCAGCGCTGGCGTACGTGTCGCGCAAGAGCAGGGAGGGGCTGTCGAAGAGGCGCTTCTGGTAGACGAGCCTGTTCTGCGATTCGAGCCCCAGCGGGTTGTAGCGGAACACGTTGAGGGTGGTGAAGTAGACGCGGCGCTCCGGGATCGGCGGCAGCAGCACCGGGGGCGGCGCGTTCTCCGCGATGGGGGGCTCGGGTTGCTGCGCGGTCGCGGTCGCGGACAGGCCCAGCAGGGCCACCATCGCTGCGCGGGGAAGCCATTTCGAAATGGAGCGCATCCAGACAGACGTCGGGCGCTGCGGGAACACGTTCGCGGGCATGCGTCCTCTCGGCGGGGGAGCCCGTGGCGGGGGCCCCCGAGGGAAGGGCTGCACGCCACGGCGGACGCGAGCGTCATCCAGGTTGTGCGCGGGCTTCAAGACGCAGCAGGTCGAAGCCCGCGTGACGCCGGGCGTCAGCGCGAAGGAACAGCGAACCTAGAAGGCGACCTGGAAGCGCGTCAGCAGTGCGTTCTCCGGGGCGCGGTCTCCGGTGGGAGCGCCGCCCTCGTAGTCCGTGCGGTGGAAGTTGGCGCCGAAGCGCACGCGCTTGTTGAAGTACCAGTTGGCCCCGACGCCGAAGCCCTTCGCCGCGCTCACCGACTTCGTGGGGTCCGCGAAGCGGGGGAAGGCGTCGTCGTCCAGGTCCAGCGCGTGGTAGCGCACCGCCACCTCCAGCGCGCCGCCCTTGCCCGTCTCCGGATCAAAGGGCGTGGTCGGCTTGACGCCGTCGTAGGCTGCGTCCCCGCCGAACACCACCCACGACGCCAGGGCCTGCCACGCATGGTGGCGCAGCCGCGCGCGCTCATCCCCCAGTCGCACCTCCTGCGTGGAGCTCACGTACTCCGCGAGCAGTCCCAGCGGGCCCTTGTAGAAGTATCCCTGGGGCGCGATGCGCAGGTGTTCGCCGTGCGCCGTGACGGTGGCGCCGGCCCCCGTGCCGCTCAGGTAGCTGAAGATGATCTCCTGGCCGGTGCTGCGAAGGACGGACACGCCGGTGCTGGAGGCCGTGCCGAACTGCTGGCCCCGCGTCACCGCGAAGCCCACGCCCAGGCCCTTGAGCAGGGCGGGGCCGCTCGGCTTGAAGGGTTGGACGAAGAGCCGCGCGGCCAGGTCGAAGCTGTCGTCGGTGTTGAGGTCGGAGCTCACGCCGTCCGCCTCGCCGTTGAGCGCCGCGATGGAGTACTGCACCCGTCCGCCGAGCACGTCTCCGTGCAGCTCCAGGCCCACGTCGCGGATGGGGACCAGGTCCACCGTGAGCGAGCGTTCGATGAAGGGCGTGTTGACGGCGGCCTGGAGCAGCTCCAGCCCGAAGGGCGTCTTGAACTTGCCGGCGCGCAGGCGGAGCTTGTCGCTCGGGTGGAAGTCGATCCACGCATCCTGCACGAGCGGCTGCATGCTTCCGAAGTCCGGCATGAAGCGGAAGTCGACGAAGCCGAAGAACGTCCCCTCCAGCATGGGGCGCACGCGCCGCATGACGAAGCCGTTGGTGCCGGTGCGCTCCGGATCATCCAGGAAGAAGCGCCCGTCCGCCTGGAGCTGCCCGCGAAACTTCACCACGAAGGCCTTGTCCGCCGAGGACAGGGAGAAGCCCTCTTCCGACAACTGGATGCGCGGAGCCTCCGGTGCCGGGGAGGGTTCGGGG
>NZ_RAVZ01000467.1 GCF_003611635.1 Corallococcus terminator
GGGTTCCATGACGGGGCGCTGGAGTCTGCTGGGCCTGTTGGCGGTGGTGCTGGTGTCGGGATGCGCGGACCGGGAGCGCTCGTCGCTCGCGGACGGACGACTGACCGCGACGCCGGGCGGCGTGGATTTCGCGCGGGTCGCCATCTTCGATGCGCGGGAATCCCAGGTGACGCTGCGCAACGTGGGACGCGCGCGCATCACGGTGGATGAAGCCTGGGTGGAGGGGCCGGAAGGCGCCTACAAGGCGGAGTTCACGCATGAGGGGCCGCACAGCCTGGTGCCCGGCGCCGAGTGCACGCTGAAGGTCCGCTTCGCGCCGCTGGCCGAAGGCGGCCTGCCCGCGGTGCTGGTGGTGCGCTCGGACACGCGCATCGAACCCCTGATGCGCCTGCCGCTCAACGGCGCGGGCGTGGACGCGTGGGCGCGGGTGTCGCCTCGCAAGCTGGACTTCGGCCGCATCGAGGCGGACTCCTCCAAGCAACTGGGCGTCACGCTGGACAACCCCACGGACCTGCCGGTGATGGTCACGCCCAAGCTGGTGGGCGCGGACAAGGACGAATTCGTCGCGGAGGCCATCACGGTGAACCCGGGCGAGCGCCGGGAACTGCCCGTGACGTTCAATCCGGTGCGCGTGGGCAAGAAGCAGATCGCGCTCGCGGTGTCGCCGTGCCACGGGTGCGCGGACGTGACGGTGCAGGTGACCGCGGAGGCGCTGGAGCGCGCGGTGGTGGCGGAGCCGGAGGTGCTGGATTTTGGCGCGGTGCCGGTGGACCGCGACGCCATCAAGGCCTCCAGCCTGCGCAACATCAGCACGGAGCCCGTGACGGTGACGTCCCTGACGCTGGACGGCACGGACGCGTCCTTCAGCCAGTCCAACACGGGCCTGCCGCTGGTGCTCCAGCCGGGCGAGGTGCGCGGCTTCGACATCCGCTACAGCCCCGGCCACATGGGCCCGGCCACGGACCGCGCCGTCTACACGGTGGTGAGCAAGCGCCACCCCACGTTGCCCGTGCCGCTGCGCGGCTTCGGTGGCGCGTCCGAATTGTGTGTTTCACCGCTGACGTATGACTTTGGCGAACAGCCGCTGGGCTCCAAGGTGCGCGTCGTCGTCAACGTGAAGAACTGCGGCACGGACAACGCGGGGCCGCTCACCATCAACGCGCTCACGTGGACGCCGGATCCGTCCGGGCCGCTCCAGTTCAACCACAAGCCGCTGACGACGCCGTACACGCTGCCGCCCAACGGCGAAGTGAACCTGGAGATCTACTACGAGCCGTCGCGCGAGGGCTCCGCGTCGGGTTCGCTGGTGATGACGACCAACGCCTTCTCCGCGGCCACGGTGCAACTGGACTTCTTCGGCAGCGCGAAGGCGCACGCCCCGTGCGACCTGGTGGTGACGCCGCAGCTCCTGGACTACGGCACGGTGCAGCCGGGGCGGGGCGCGGTGCTGGGCGTGAAGCTTCAGAACAAGGGCACGGACCTGTGCCCGGTGAAGAACATCCGCGTGGCCAACGACGGCGGCGGCGTGTTCCGCATGCCCGGCGGGGACCTCTTCGGCGGCATCATCTACCCGGGTGACTGGTTCAGCTTCCAGGTGTCCTTCCAGGCGCCCTTCACCGGCGGGGACTTCGCCGGGGAGCTGCAGGTGGAGCAGTACAACCCGGTGACGCCGGTCATCCAGGTGCCGCTGATGGCGCACTCGCAGATGACGTGTCTGGTGGCGTCGCCCTGGTTCGTGGACTTCGGCCTGGCGCGCAAGGACTGCCGTCCGGCGCCGCGCGAGGTGAACTACCTCAACGCGTGCACCACGCCCGTCACCATCTCCAACGTCTTCATCGGGCCGGGCACCACGGATTCGGAGTTCACGCTCCTGGACCACCCGGCGCCTCCCGCGTTCCAGTTGCAGCCGGGCGACTCCTTCACGGTGGGTGTGGACTACTTCGCGCAGGTGACGGGCATGAACCTGTCGCCCCTGTTCGTGGACTCCAGCGACCTGCCGGTGCCGCTCTTGGTGCCGCTCATCGGTGAGTCGTCGAAGAAGGTGGAGAAGACGGACAGCTTCGTGCAGCAGGACGTGAGCAAGGTGGACGTGCTGTTCGTCGTGGACAACACGGCCTCCATGGTGGAGGAGCACCCGAAGCTCGTCTCCGCCATCCCGTCCTTCGTGGACGCCGCGCGCAACAAGGCGGTGGACCTGAACATGGCGGTGACGACGACGGGCATCTCCGCGGTGTCTGGCGCGTGCCCGGGCGGCGCGCTGGGCGGCGAGGCCGGTCGCTTCTTCCCGGTGGACAACACCCGCCAGCGCATCCTCACGCTGGCGACGCCCAACGTGACGCAGGTGCTCCAGCAGAACATGCAGGTGGGCCAGTGCGCGCAGGTGGAGCAGGGCTTCGAGGCGATGCGCCGCGCGCTCACTTCGCCGCTGGTGAACAACGCGGATGATCCGCGCACCGCGCAGCCCAACGATGGCAACCTGGGCTTCCTGCGCGACTCCGCGGCGCTGGTGGTGGTGTTCGTGGGCGACGAGGACGACCACTCGCCGGACGCGGTCTCCACGTACGTGCAGTGGGCGCAGCAGCGCAAGGGGGAGAACCAGCCGCAGCGGGCGACCTTCTTCGCCATCGCGCCCACGAAGACGGCCTGTGCCACGGCCGGTGGCGCCGGCACGCGCTACGCGGACGCCGCCGCCCAGACGGGCGGTGAGGTCCTCAACGTGTGCGCCTCGGACTACGCGCCGCTCCTCCAGCAGGTGGCCAGCAAGGCGTTCAGCGCCCAGGAGCGCTTCCCGCTGAGCGAGGAGCCGGACGCGGGCACGGTGGTGGTGAGCGTCAACGGCACCGCCACGACGACGGGCTGGAGCTACGACGCGGCGACCAACACCGTGGTGTTCACCGTGGTGCCGCAGCCGGGCGCGAAGGTGACCATCACCTACCGCCGCGCCTGCGCCAACGACTGAACGGTAGGAACGCTGTGGGTGTGGACCCCGTGACGGGCCGGTCATCCGGCTCCGAACGGGGATGTCAGCCCCCGGTGCTACAGCACTGCATCTGCCTGTGCGGATGACCAGAAAATTGGAGGCGCTCCCTCGGTGTGTACCCTGCGGAGCGTCTAGCTGCTGTTGCCTTGGGAGGCGCGCTGTGAGCACCCGGATCCCCGACGAGCATCCGAAGTCCCCTCCGCGCGCCGGTGCGCCGGGGCTGCGGGTCATCCGCGGGGAGGGTCAGCGCAGGCAGGAGCCGTTGGCGTCCCGGGATGCCGTGGCCCGGGTGCTGATGGAGGCCGGGGCGGACATGCTGCTGCGGCGCATCAGTCCCCTGAGGGCGCAGGAGATCGAGCGCAAGGTGGACCGGGTGCTGGACCTGTTCGACCGGGTGGACGCCGCCCCAGTGCTGATGCCGGTGCTCAAGCGGCACCTGGACGAGCTGGAAGCCCTGATGCGGGAGACCCGCGAGGTCCGGGCAGTCCGCCGCTAGGGCGCCGGCACGCCGCTCCCCGGAAAAACCCCAAGGGGATTCGATGTTTGATTCCCCTGGCCGGGGGGCTTACGCTCGGGGCTCGCCTTCCCGCGTCCCGGCCGTGTCCATCGAAACCTACGGCAGCTACCAGCTCCTGAAGCGCCTCGCCACGGGCGGCATGGCGCAGATCTATCTCGCGCGCCGGCCGGGTTCGGATGCACCGGACAAGCTGCTGGTGCTCAAGCGCATCCTTCCGCACCTGTCGGAGAACGACGAGTTCGTCCGGATGTTCCTGGACGAGGCGCGGATCGCCGCCCGGCTCGCGCACCCCAACGTGGTGCAGATCTACGACCTGGGGGCGGAGGGGGACACGTTCTTCATCGCCATGGAGTACATCCATGGGGTGGACGCGCGCCGGCTCTGGAAGCGCTCGGAGACGGCCAGCAAGCCGCTGCCGGTGCCGCTGGTGTGCCGCATCCTCCTGGAGGCCAGCGCGGGGCTGGACTACGCGCACAAGAAGACGGACGCGTCGGGCCGGCCGCTGGGCATCGTGCACCGGGACGTGTCGCCGCAGAACATCCTGGTGACGTTCGAGGGTGGCGTGAAGGTGGTGGACTTCGGGATCGCCAAGGCGGCGGACCAGGCCACGGTGACGCGCTCCGGGGTGCTCAAGGGCAAGTATTCGTACATGTCGCCGGAGCAGGCGTCCGGGCAGCGGGTGGATTGCCGCTCGGACGTGTTCGCGCTGGGCGTGGTGCTGCATGAGCTGCTGACGGGGGGCCGCCTCTTCAAGCGCCCCAGCGACATGCTGACGCTGTCGGCGGTGGCGGAGTGCAACGTGCCGCCTCCATCGCACGTGGCGCCCCGGGTTCCGGCGGATCTGGACCCCATCGTGCTCAAGGCGCTCGCGAAGGATCCGGACGCGCGCTACCAGCACGCGCAGGACCTGCAGCGCGCGCTGGAGGGGTGGCTCGCGGCCCAGCCGCAGCCGTCGGGCTCGGCGGACCTGGCCGTGTTCATGAAGGACCTGTACGCGGACCGGCTGTCCGACGAGGCCCGCTCCGGCGAGGTGCTGGTCACGGATGAGGAGGCTGGCATTTCTCCGCGCTCGGAGCCGCCGCCCGCGCCGCGCCGCTCGGTGATGCGGCCCGCGATGGCGACGGGGCGCACGGAGCACGAGCCCACCACCACGCTGCGTCCGCCTCGGGCGAACAAGGCTGGAGCAAAGGCCGAGCCGCGCCGCGATGAAGGGGACGCGGAGGCCCGGGCGGCGGAAGGACGTCCTGAGCCGAGGGCCGAGACGCGCGGAGTCGATACCCGGCCCGAGGGACGGGGGGCGGAGGCCCGTGGCGAGGGGCGCAACGCAGAGCTGCTGCGCGAGGTCCGTGGTGCGGATGTTCGCGCCGAGGGCCGCAATGCGGAGCCTCGTGGTGCCGATGCGCGCGCCGAGGGTCGCAATGCGGACCTTCGTGGTGCCGAAGGTCGCAACGCGGACCTCCGTGGCGCTGACGCTCGTGCCGAGGGTCGCAACGCGGAGCCTCGTGGTTCGGATGCTCGCGCCGAGGGCCGCAACGCGGAGCCGCGTGGTTCGGATGCTCGCGCGGAGGGCCGCAACGCGGACGCGCGTGGTGCGGAGCTTCGTTCGGAGAACCGTCACGCCGAGTCCCGCAACCCGGAAGGCCGCGCAGAGCTCCGGGGCGCAGATGCCCGCAGCCCGGATGCCCGTTCGGAGGGCCGCGGTGCCGACGCCCGGCCGGAGTCCCGACAGACGACGGGGGCGAGGCGGGCGCTGGAATCACCGCCTTCGCGCTCCATGCGGCCCGTTCGCCTGGAAGAGCCGTCCATCCCGACGGTGACCGTGGATGAAGGTCCCACGCTCGCCATGATGGATCCGCTCGGGCGCCTGGGGCCTCCCTCCGGATTCCAGGTGGAGGAGGACGCGCCCACGCTCGCCATGCTGGATCCGCTGGGCAAGCTGTCGATCCGCTTCCCCGCGGACGAGGACGAGGAGGCGCCCACGCTGGATCAGCGCCTGCTGACGGCCCGGTTGCAGGACGACGAGGACGACGCCACCCAGGACATGCGCTCCATCACCCGCGCGGAGGACGACGAGGGCCCCACGCAGGACATGCGCGCCGTGCCGCGCGCGGAGGTGCCCGCGTCAATCCGTTCGGGCGCGATGCCGTCGGCGGAGCACCGCCCGGTCCGGCTCCCGATGCCCGCGCCCCACGCGACGGTCGAGATCACCGCGTCCACGGCGCCGCGTTCCTCCTCCCGGGCCCCCATTCCGCCCGCCTGGGTCCCTCCGGAGCGCACGGCCACGCTCACCGAGCACTCCATCGCGGCGCCGTCGAAGCGCCGGTGGTTCGTGTGGGGTGGGGCGGCGCTGGCGCTGCTGCTGCTGGGGCTGGGACTCTTCTGGGGCTCCGGGATGGCC
>NZ_RAVZ01000468.1 GCF_003611635.1 Corallococcus terminator
GGGGAGGGCTGGGGTTCTATGGCGGCCGTGCGCTGAGACCTGACTGTTCAAACTTCACGTGTCGAGCCCGTCTCACGGAATCCGTCTTCGCGGGGCTGGGGGCGTCGCTGGGGACCGCCCTGCCCATCTACTTCCTCGGCAACCTGTTCGATGGCCAGGGAAGTCTTGGCTACACCCTGCTGGGCGCTTCGCTGGGGGCGGTGCCTTCCGCGGTGCTCGCCTTCGGGGGGCCGCGCGAGTTCGAGAATGTCGGCAGCGTTCTCTTCGTGGTGACCCCCATCGTGGGCTCGTTCCTGGGCTACGGATTATCCCATCGCTCCGCTTCCGCGAAGCCGACCCTCCTGGGGGCCCGGGTGGCGCCCGTCCTGAGCATGTCCAGGCAGGGCGTCGTCGTCGGAGGGCTGGTGGGCCAGTTTTGAGGAACTGCTCTATGACTCAGACTGTCCGCGACGCAGGCCCAGGGCCTTCATCTTCTTGTAGAAGTGACCCCGCTCCAGATCGAGGATCCGAGCCGCTTCCGTCACGTTGTCATGCGTGTGGGCGAGCACGTGCTGGATGATCTCCCGCTCCGCGTCCTCCACCTGCTCACGGAACGTCTGATCCACGCGGGGCCGCCAGCCCACGGGGCCTGACGCCACGGGTGCGGTGGTCGCGGCCGTCACCGGAGCCAGGGGCGTGTCACCCCCCACGGTGGCCGCGGGCATCGGGGGCAGGGGCCGGCCGCGAGGCAGCAGCTCCAGCGCGTCCGTGCGCGAGACGACCGGGCCTTCACACAGGATGGCCAGTCGCTCCACCAGGTTGCGCAATTCGCGCACGTTGCCCGGGTAGTCGTAGGCGCTCATCACCGCGAGCGCATCCGGCGACAGCATCAGGGGCCTCCGGCCGTTCTTCGCGCACGCCTCGCTCAGGAAGGTGTTGATGAGGTCCGGCAGGTCCTCTGCCCGCTCGCGCAGCGGGGGCGAATGAATCTGCACCACGTTGATGCGGTAGTAGAGGTCCTCGCGGAAGCGACCGGCGGCGATCTCCTTCTCCAGGTTCTTGTTCGTCGCCGCGAACACGCGCACGTCCACCTTGAGCGTCTCCGTGCCGCCCACGCGCTCCAGCTCTCCCTCCTGGAGCACGCGCAGGAGCTTCGACTGCATCGCGGCCGGCATGTCGCCAATCTCATCCAGGAAGAGGGTGCCCTCGTGCGCCAGCTCGAACTTGCCGCGCCGCACGCTCACCGCGCCGGTGAACGCGCCCTTCTCATGGCCGAACAGCTCGCTCTCGATGAGGTCGTGAGGCACCGCCGCGCAGTTGAGCTTCACGAACGGCCCGCCCTTGCGCTTGGAGTGCTGATGCAACGCTCGCGCGATGAGCTCCTTGCCGGTGCCGTTCTCGCCGGTGATGAGGACGCGGCCCTCGCTGGGCGCCGCGCGCTGGATGAGGGAGAAGATGCGCTGCATGGCCGGCCCGCCGCCCACCATGTCGAAGCGGCCCAACTGCGCGCGCAGCTCCTGCAACTCCTCCATCGCCGCCTGGTGCGTGAGCACGTTGCGCAGCGCCACCAGCAGCTTGTCCCGCGCCAGGGGCTTCTCCAGGAAGTCCCGAGCCCCCAACTGCGTCGCCTTCACCGCCGTGTCGATGGTGCCGTGGCCCGACATCATGATGACGGGCAGCTCCGGCTTGAGCTCCGTGAGCCGCGCCAGCACCGTGAGGCCGTCCATGTCCGGCATCTTCACGTCCATCAGCACCGCATCCACCGGGCGCGCGCTCACCACGTCCAGCGCCACCTGCCCGCTGCTGGCCAGCTCCGTGCGGTAGCCGGCCAGTTGGAGCGACTGGCTCAGGGTCAGGAGGATGTTCTTCTCGTCATCGACGATGAGGACGGCAGCGGGCATGGGCAAACCGGTCACACTCTCACGGAAATAATCGGGGCATCAAGCGACTCGTTCGGCCCCGAAGGAGGAGTGCGGGACAAATCTTTTGACTCACGCCAGGGTGTGCGACTAGACGCGACAGTCTTGACCCGCGCGCTAGCGGGTCACCTTTTCCCTGTGAATGCTGTACGGAGGAATGATGCGTCGGATTTCGCTTTGGGCGGGGTTGGCCCTCGCCGTGGCCGTGCTGACCGGGTGCCCGCCCACCTACCCCAAGTGCAACAACGACGAGACCTGCAAGGAGAAGGGCGAAGTCTGCGTCCAGGGTCAGTGCCAGGAGTGCGCCACGGACGACAACTGCCGTGAGGGCTTCACCTGCCAGGCGAACAAGTGCGCCCCCAAGCCTCCTGAGTGCACCACGGACGCGGCCTGTGGCTCCGGCCGCATCTGCGAGGCCGGCAAGTGCGCCGAGGCCCAGTGCAAGGACGACTCCGCGTGCAACGGCGGCAAGTGCCAGGCCGGCCGCTGCCAGGCCCCCAAGGACACCTGCACCGCCGCCACCGACTGCGGCGAGGGTCAGGACTGCCAGGGCGGCCGCTGCGTGACGGCCTCGGCCGACTCCCGCTGCGACTACTCGGCGGTGCGCTTCGGCTTCAACGAGTCCACCCTGGACTCCAGCGCGCAGTCGCGCCTGGGCGACCTGGCCGCCTGCATCAAGGCGAGCACGGGGAAGATCACCCTGGGCGGCCACGCGGACGACCGTGGCACGGAGGAGTACAACCTCCAGCTCTCCAACCGCCGCGCCGCGGCGGTCAAGCGCTACCTGACCGACCTGGGCGTGCCGTCCAACCGTCTGACGACGGTGGGCTACGGCGAGACGCGCCCTGTCGCCAACGCCGCCACCGAGGAAGCGTGGGCGGAGAACCGCCGCGTGGAGTTCCAGCGCTAGTTCTGGGGTAGGCTCTGGCGCGAAATGGCCGCCCTCGAGTCGGAAACGCGTCAGTCCTACCTGGTCTTCGCCTGTGGAAGCAGTTGGTACGCGGTACCCGCGGAAGCGGCGGCGGAGGTGGTCACCTTCCCCGAGCTGACGCGGGTACCGGGTTCCCCGCCCCACCTGCTGGGCGTGTTCGCGCACCGGGGTGAAGTCATCCCCGTCGTGGACATGAGCCTGCTGGTGGGAGGGGTGACCGCCGGTTCCCGTCGAGCGGTGCTCGTGCGCCTGCCCCGGGGAACGCTCGCCCTCACCGCCAGCTCCGTCGCCGGGGTGTCCCCCGTGACGGGCGCGCTGGAGCCCCTGGGTCCCACGGGCGTCCACGTCCACCTGCGCGGCCCCGGCAAGAGTGGCGCGCGCGACGTGGCCGTCATCGACCCCGAAGGCCTCTTCGACCACCTCAGCCAGGGCGGCTAGCGCCATGCCCCGCGCCGCCCGGGTCGAGGGGACGCTCCTGTGCCATGTGGGCCCCCACCGCCTCGCGTTCGAGGCGAACGAGGTGGCCTCCATCGCCGCGCCGGGGGACACCTGGGTGTCCGCCCGCAGGGCCTTCCGCGAGGCTTCGGGCGCCCAGCGCGTGCTCGTGACGCTCACGGGTGAGGCCGTGGGCGTGGACGGCCTGGAGATCGACGCGGAGGTGCTTTCGGTGCTGCCCCCCTCGCCGGTGGTGGCGGGCGCCTCCGGAGGAAGCCTGCGCGGCTTCGTGCTGACGCGCGGGGTGCTGTGGCCGCTGGTGCACCTGGACGGCTTCGAGCGCTATCTGCGTGGCCTGGCCCCGGAGGTCGCATGACGCCGCCGCGCAGGGAGCTGCGGACGCTGGCCCGGTGGACGACGCGCCCCCGCGTGCTGGGCAGTTGCGTGGGCGTGATGCTCGCGCTCCTGCACATCCACCTGTCCCATACGTTGCCGTCGGAGGGCCGGCTTCCGCTGTCCATCCTGGGGCTGTGCGCGCTCGCGTTGTTCCTGGGGCTGGGCGGGGTTCGCGACAGCCGCGCCCTGCGCACGTTGATCGCCCTGGGTGAGGGCCGCCTGCCTTCCACGCCCGAACACCTGCGCCGCGCGCTCCAGGAGGTCGCGGCCATGCCCGGCGTCGGCTTCTGGTTCGCGCTGCAGGGCTGGCTGGGCGGAACGGTGCTGGTGGCGGTGTCCTTCCCGCTGCTGGCGCACGTGGCGTGGACCGAAGGGCTGCGCGTGGTGCTGATGGGTCTGTCGCTGGGCCCGCTCAGCTCGATGCTCGTCTACCTCATGCTGGTGCGCCGCTCTCGCGTCACGCTGGAGCGGCTGGTGGCGGAGGGCCTGTCGCCGCTGGAGGTGCTGGCCGCGCTGCCGCCCCGGCGCATGCACATCCGCCGGCGCCTGGTGGTGTTCACCGCCATCGCGGTGCTGAGCCCGTCGCTCTTCATCCTGGATGTGGCCTACACCCGCACGGAGGCGGTGGTGGAGGCGTGGGTGAAGGCCGACACGACTCAAGCGCGGGAGGAGATCCTCGTGCGGGCCCGCAAGGGCGAGGGCACTCCCCTGGGGCTGCTCGCGGGGCTCGTCACGCTGCTGGTGCTGGGCACCGCCGCGCTCGCGGGCACGACGCTGTCGGAGCCCCTGCGCGCCATCACGGAGGACGCGACGCGCATCGCGGGCGGCGAGGTGCGCCCCCCGCGCGTCATCCACGCGGAGGACGAGGTGTGGGCCACCTCCGCGGCCTTCACCCAGATGCAGGTGCAACTGGTGCAGGCGCTCTCGCAGTTGCGCAAGGCGGGCATCCAGATCTCCTCCACCACCGAGCAACTGGTGGCCACCAGCACGGAGCAGGAGGTGGGCGCGGACGAGCAGGCTGGGGCGCTCAACGCGACCAGCGCCACCACGGAGGAGCTGGCCCGGTCCGCGCAGCAGATCGCCGACAACGCGGAGTCCGTGTCCGCCATCGCGGAGACGACGTTCAGCGCGGCGCAGTCCGGCCAGCGCGGCGCCACCGCCTTCCTGGGCGCCATGAAGCGCATGAAGCACGACAACGAGGCCATCGCGGACGCGGTGGTGCGCCTCAACAAGCGCGTGCAGCAGATTGGCAAGGTGGTGGAGTTCATCAACGAGATCGCCGACAAGTCGGACCTGCTGGCGCTCAACGCGGAGCTGGAGGGCACCAAGTCGGGCGAGGTGGGCCGGGGCTTCTCGCTGGTGGCCGCGGAGATGCGCAGGCTCGCGGAGAACGTCATCCGCTCCACGAAGGAGATTGAAGGCCTCATCGGGGAGATCCGCGACGCGACGAACGCGGCGGTGATGGCGACGGAGGCGGGCCTGAAGACGACGGAGCTGGGCACGCTGCTGGCGGCGCAGGTGGACGCCAGCCTGGGGCTCATCCTGGAGCTGGCGCGGCAGACGTCGCACGCGGTGCGGAGCATCTCCCTGGCCACGCAGCAGCAGCAGACGGGCACGGATCAGCTCGCGGCGGCGATGGGGGACATCCTGCGCGTCACCGAACAGAACGCGGCGGCGACCAAGCAGATGGTGGCGGCCAACGCGGACCTGTCCACGCTGGCGCACGACCTGCAACACGTGGTGGAGCGCTTCCACGTCGAAACCGGGGAAGGGTAGGGCGTCCATGTCCGTGCGCATCGGGCCCCGGCGGGCCTTCTTCAGCCGACACCTGGCCTTGCCCGTCCCTCTTGCGAACCTGGTGGGCTCCACGCTGGGGTTGCACTTCGCGTCGCTCGTCATCGGCGGTCCGTTGACGGGCAGCCTGAGCGCGCTCGTGTTCCTGGTGGTGGGGGTGAGCGCGCTGCACATGCTGCTGGGCGTGGGCGTGTCCCTGCGCCGGTTTCCCACGCTGCGGGCCCTGGAGCGGGGGGATGTGCCACCCTCGGCGGAACACCTGTCGGAGGCGGTGGGGGAGATGTCGCGCGCTCCGGGCGAGGCGTTCTTCCGCTCGCTGGGCTTGTGGGTGCTGACGACGGGCGTGGTGGCGGTGGTGCTGTGGACGGAGATGGGGCTGCCGGGGGTACTCAC
>NZ_RAVZ01000469.1 GCF_003611635.1 Corallococcus terminator
ACGCCTGCGCCCCGTACAACGCGCGGCGCACGCCCTCCACCGAGAAGCGCATCGGGTTGAGCAGCATCACCCACGACAGCACCGGCCCCGCGCCCTTCACCGGGAACATCGCGCCGGACAGCACCCACATGGGCAGCATCACCAGGCTCATCACCGCGTGGTAGCCCGCGCTGGAGCGCACCCACCACGCCAGCGCCATCCCCATCCCGGTGAGCGCCAGCGCCGACAACACCATCACCGCCGCGAGCAGCGGGTAGTCCACCGCCCGCACGTCCACGCCCGCCAGCGGCGCGAACAGCAGGAACAGGGACGCCTGCATCAGCGCGATGGTGGACGACCCCAGCGCCTTGCCCAACACCACCGCCAGCCGCGACCCCGGCCCCGCCAGCACCGCCTGGAGGAAGCCCTCCTTGCGGTCCTCGATGACGGTGATGGTCGCGAAGATGGCGCTGAAGAGCACCACCATCGTGACGACGCCCGGGAAGAAGAACTGCTGGTAGCCCAGCCCCTGCGCGCCCTCCACGCGGAACGAGCCCGCGAACCCCGAACCGATGACGAACCAGAACAGGATGGGCTGCGCCAGCGCGCCCACCACGCGGCTGGGCTGACGGAAGAAGCGCACCACGTCGCGCACGAGCAGCACCCGCACCGTGGCCCACTGCAAAGCGAGCGTGCCCGGCTCACGGCGAGAGGCCGGTGCCACGGGCGAGGCCTCCGGGGCTTCCCCCTGAGCTTCCATCGGCGAGGGAACAGGCACGGGGATGTCGGCGCTCATCGGCGTTTCCTCGGCGCGGGCACGGGCGCGGGCGCATCCGCCCCCAACGCCTTCCCGGTGAGCTGGAGGAACACGTCCGCCAGCGTGGGCCGGCGCAGCGACACGGAGGCGAACCGCCCCGGAGGGAAGGCCTCCACCAGTCGCGGCACCAGCGCATGTCCTTGCGCGGCCTCCACCTGCACGCGCCCCTCCACCACCTTCGCCTCCAGCCCCAACTTCTCCGTCACCTGCGCGGCGAGCGCTTCCGGCTCCGGCCCTTCCAGCGTCAGGATGTCGCCGCCCATGCGCGAGGCCAGCGCCCGGGGCGTGTCGCACGCCACCAGCTTCCCGGCATCCAGCACCGCCAGCCGGTCGCACCCTTCCGCCTCGTCCGCGCGGTGCGTGGTGAGCAGCACCGTGACGCCCTGCGCGTCGCGCAGCCGCTTGAGGTGCGTCCAGAACGTGCGGAAGGCCGCTTCGTCCAGCCCCTGCGTGGGTTCGTCCATCAGCACCACGCGCGGCTGGTGCACCAGCGCCCGCGCCAGCTCCAGCCTCCGGCGCATGCCACCCGACCAGGTGCCCACCCGCTCGTCGCCCCGGTCCAACAGGCCGATGAGCGACAGCATCGTCTCCACGCGCGCCTTCGCGTCCGCGCCGGTGAGGCCATACAACCTGGCCCCCAGCAGCAGGTTCTCCCGAGCGGTCAGCAGGTCATCCAGGCTGCCCTTCTGGAAGATGACGCCCATCTGCCGGCGCAGCGCAGGGTCGCTCAGCGCCAGCACTCGGCCGGCGAAGTGCACCTGCCCCGCGTCCGGCGCGAGCAGGCCCGCGAGCAGTTGGAAGGTGGTGGACTTGCCGGCGCCGTTCGGGCCCAGCAGGCCGAGAATCTCCCCCGGCTGCACGGACAGCGACAGGCCATCCACGGCGGTGCGCCCGCCGAAGCGACGCGTGAGCCCCTCGATGCGCAGGAGCGGCGGGGGCGGAGTGGCAACCGAGGTGTCGGGCATGAAGGGCGTCCTCGCGCGACACGGACGCCGCGCGGGCCCGCTAGCCGCGGGGGACGCGGTCCAGCGTCATCGCGGCGAACAGACCGGTGAGATACACGAGCGAGAACAAGAACGTCTGGCGCGCCCAGGGCTTCCCCAGGTGCTTGAAGAAGCCCCACGCTCCCATCCCAAGGAAGCTCAGCCCCAGCACCACCGCCGCCGCCAGGTACCACGTGCCGGCGATGTGCAACTGGAAGGGGAGCAGCGTCATCGGCACCAGCGCCACCAGGTACAGCACCACCTGCGCGCGGCTGGACTCGTCGCCCCGCTCGATGGGCACCGACTTGAGGCCCGCCGCCGCGTACTCCTCCTTGCGGTACAGCGCGATGGCGATGAAGTGCGGCATCTGCCAGAGGAACATGATGGCGAACAGCGCGAAGCCGCCCGCGTCCACCGTGCCCGTCACCGCCGTCCAGCCCATCAGCGGAGGCAGCGCGCCAGGCACGGCGCCCACCAGCATCGCCGCGGACGTGCGGGCCTTGAGCGGCGTGTAGGCCAGCACGTAGCTGAGCAGCGCGACGAGCCCCAGCACGCCCGTGAGCAGGTTGGCGCCCAGCACCAGGGCCGGCAGCGACACCGCCGCCAGCGACAGGCCGAACCACAGCGCCGTGGACGGATCCATGCGCCCGGCGGGCAGCGGCCGGTTGCGCGTGCGCGCCATGAACTGGTCGCTGTGGCGTTCCATGTAGCAGTTGAACGCGTTCGCCGCGCCCACCGTGCCCGCGGTCGCCAGCAGCGTCACCAGCGAGCGCACCGGGCCCAGCGGTCCCGGCGCCAGGAACATGCCGCCCGCCGCCGTGATGAGCACCAGGGACGACAGGCTCGGCTTGGTGAGGGAGATCAGGTCGGACGCGGTGGTCGACTGGGACAGGGCACGCGCGCTCACGCAGACTCCAACAGGTGGCCCCGGACCGCGTGTTCGCTTCCGGCCGAGGGGACGTGGGTGGCCCCTCCCATACCGTCACCCGGCGGGGGTGGCAAGGCGGAGCCGCCCGGGCACATCAGCCTGCCTGTCGCCCCCCGTCAAAAACGAAGCGCCGCGAACCCCCTGTCGGGATTCGCGGCGCGGGGTGCGGCGGGCACTACCAGGGGTGGGCTACATGCCCAGTCAATTGCCCGCGAGCCGCTGCGCGTCGGTGAGGTACTCGCCCTTGGGCTCGCGCTTCACGTACTCCTGCGCCAGCGTGCGGACCTTGGCCGTCTGCTTGGGGTCCTTGGCGAGCAGCGCGGCGTAGAAGTAGTACACCGGCGAGTAGCCCTCGTCGGAGCTGAGCGCGCGCTGGTAGGACTCGTCCGCCTTGGCCGCGTTGCCCTGGCCCTGGTAGACGCGGCCCAGCTCGGTGAGCGTCATGGCGACGCGGTCCGGCTGACCGAAGAACTCCTGGCTGGCCTTCTCCAACTGCTCCTTCGCCTTGTCCCACTCCGAGCGCTCCCGGTAGATGGCGCCCATGGCGAGGCGGGCCTCGGGGTTCTTCGCCTTCGGGTCCTTCACCGCGCGCTGGTACTGCGTGAGCGCCTCATCCAGCTTGTTCTGGCGGCGGTAGGCGTTGCCCAGCATTACCACCAGCTTGGGGCTGTCGCCCATCGTCTTGAGCGCCGTTGTCAGCGCCTCGGAGGCTTCCTTCTCGCCGCCCGGCTTGCCCATGAGGGCCTTGGCCAGCTCCACGTGGAACTGGGCGCGGCTGGAGTCCACCTTGATGGCCTTGCGGATCTCCTCCGCGGCCGCGTCGAAGTTGCCCTCGGCGAACAGGCGCCGGCCCTTGATGAGGTTCAGCTCCGGGTTCTGCTTGTCGAGCGCGAAGCCGGTCTCCTCCGCCTTGAGCACCTCCGCCTTCGCCTTCGCCGCATCCACCGGCACGCCCGTCGCTTCGGCCAGACTCTGCTGCACTTCCGGCTTGAGGCCAGGCATGGCCAGCGACACGCGGGCGATGAGCAGCGAGCGCGCGAGCTGCGCGGCGGCGAGCTGACGCGGGCTGGGAGGCGGATCCACCTCCAGCAGCTTCTTGATCATCTGATTGACCAGCCCGTAGTTGGGCTCGTCCTGATCCAGCATCAGCAACGACCGGCCCAGCAGCGACTCCGGGTGGTCCTTCTCGTAGCGCAGCGCGAAGTCGTAGTTCTTCCAGGCGGTGTTGTCCTGGCCCAGCCGGCGGTACACGGCGCCCAGGCCCGCGTAGACGCGCGGATCGTCCGGAGCCAGCGTCTGCGCGCGCTCCAGGCTGTCGCGCGAGCGCTCCAGGTCTCCGGCGTTCATCTGGATGAGGCCCAGCGTCAGGTACAGGAGCGAGGACGCCTTGTTCTTGTCGTTGAGGTCCTTGACCTGCGCATCCAGCTCGGTGAGGGCTTCCTTGCCCTTGCCGCTGTAGGTCTTCACCAGGGCCTGCGCCGCGATGAGGTGGCTGGAGAGCTCCTGGGTCTTCTGGGCCGCCGCCAGGTGCTCCTCGGCCTGCCGACGGGCGTCGTCGCCGCCGCCGTGCTCACCCCAGCGGATGGCGTAGGCGTACGCGAGGTAGCCGTGGGCGGCGGTGGAATCCGGATCCACCTCCAGCGCCAGGTCCGCCGCCTCGCACGCCTTCTTGTAGCTGACGAACGAGTCGTGCTTGAGCTGCTCGGTGGCGACGTCCAGGTTCTTCTTCAGCTCGCGGCCGCGCTTCTTCGCCTGCGCCGAGTACCAGCCGTAGCCACCCGCGAACAACGGGATGAGCAGCAGCAGCACCAGCGACAGCGTCTTGCTGCGGTTGCCGCCAGCCGGAGTCTTGCGACGCGACGAGGGCTCATCCTCGTCCTCGTCCACCTCTTCCACCACGATCTGCGGGCGGCGCTGGGAGGGCGGACGCGTGCCGACCTCCGCCGGACGGGAGGCACCGGACGGGCCGGGACGGGACTGCGGCTGCGTTCCGACGCGGCCCACGGGCGTGCTGGAAACGGGCGGGCTCGCCACCGGGACGGTCGCGGCGGCGGGAGCCTCCACGGCGGCGGGCGGCGGCGGGGCCACGGGCGCGAGCACCGGCGTGGGCGCCACGGGGCGCGGAATCTCCACCTTGTACTGCTGGAGGAGCGTGACGGTCTCCGGGTCGCCGGGATCCGCCTGGTAGGCCTTGAGCAGGTTGGCGCGGCCGACTTCCGACTCGCCACCCTTGATCTGCAGCACGCCCGCCATGCGCAGGGCGGCCTTGTCTTCCGGCTGGACCTGGAGGGCCCCCTGGACTTCTTCCAGGGCCTTCTTGTCCTTGTTCTGCGCCGCGTAGACACGGGCCAGGAGAAGGCGTGGATCGGCCGCTGTCGGATGGGCTTTCACGCCCTTCTTGCAGACGACCATCGCCTCCATGAAGCGCCCCAGGTCGAGGTACGCCTCCGCCAGGGGCTTGTACGCATCTGACGAGGGATCGGAAGCGAACGAATGCTCAAGCTTCGCGAGCTCGGTGGGGCTCAACGTCTTTGAAGGAGAGGTGGACATGAACCAGATGGAAGCCCGGGGGTCCGGGAAGGATGCGGTACTGAAGAGCGGTTTTTATGGCATCCGCTGCGCGGCACGTCAATCGCAGGGTTGCTGGCGAAAACGAGCTGCTTGACAGCAAGGTCAGGCTTCGGTACTAGCCCCATCACCTCGCCGGTCCCAACACCGCCGGGGCGCAGGGCAGGCAGTCGTGGTCCATTTTGGGGGCGTAGCTCAGTTGGGAGAGCGTCGCGTTCGCAATGCGAAGGTCGTCGGTTCGATCCCGTCCGCCTCCACCATGAAGAAAACAGAGGGCCTCACGGGAAACCGTGAGGCCCTTTGCATTTCAGGCACTTCCGGTCGTTGCCGAATTGCAAAGGCGTCGGGCTTTGTTATCCGGGGCCGATGACCGACCCGTCCGCCTCCCTGTCGTTCTTCGCCCGCTTCTGGCTCGCCTGGCTGTGCTTCTGGCGCTGCCTCGTGTCCCGCGAGTTCGCGCAGGCCGTGTTGCCGACCAGCCGCGCCTACGATGCCGGTCAGCTCAAGGAGCTTCCGGCCGGAGACATGGCCCCCCCGCCGCCCGCGAAGGTGCCCGCCGTCCAGGCC